>NZ_DAOTWH010000338.1:0-10129 GCF_034435895.1 Chloroflexus sp. | reverse complement strand
ATCGCCCCAGTGACGATGCCTGCCGCAGTGGCCGTGATGCGCGTCATGTCGCGGCATTTCGTCTCGTTATGGCGAACCCCACGCCGCTATGATTGTGACACATCGGTAAGCGGCTATGATGTGTCAGCGTGTATGCATACTGGCAAGGGCATGATGTGCCCGCAGTCATCCCCTCTACGTTCAGAAACCATCTTGTTGTGGGATAGCATCTTCTCTGCCCAGCCATGCATGCGCATTTCATCGGATACCTGAGTAAAAATATAGATCATTTGTTCTAAAATGTCAAGGACAGTTTGACGGGGTTACGCAGGGCCTAAAGCAGTTTGACGGTGAGTGCGCCAATAGTTTGTTGTGCCGAGCTGGCAGGCAAACCCTACCCCGAGCGCGTTCTTGCCGCCTACAACAAGCCATTGATCGCCAACCGGCGGTGGTGGCGGGTGTAGTAACGGATTTGGCGCGGCAGGTTGTCTTCGCTCGGCAGTGATTGCACGTGGTGAACCAGCCGTCCGGCAATCTGGTGAATCCGGGTGGTCTGCTCTGATAGTGGCAGGCGGGATAGTTCGGCTTCCCACGGCACGGTGCATTTGCCTTTCACCATCACGCCAATGATTTCAGGCAACAATTTGCTCTGCCGTGTCCAGTTGAGTGCGAGGCAGAAGCCGGGGCCGGGGGCGGGCAGCCGTTCGCGGGTGAGGCTGAAAAGATCGGCGGAATGGCCCACTGCAATCGCTATCAGGATCGGTGCGGTTGTTTCGGGCAGGTGGTGGAGGTTGAGCAGCGGAAGGTCGAGCAAGACAGCCAGCGCCGCGGCGAGCGGTTTGCTGGTAATGTCGGGTGCGGTGACGCCTCCCAAGCGCCAGTTACTACTCCGGGCTAAGGCAATGAAACGGTAGAGCGTGCGGGCAACATCGTACTCACTCAGGTGATAATTGGTCAAAGGCGCAATCGTGATCCCGTCGTCGGTTGCCGAACCAAGGCAAATGGCGCCCTCTTGCACGTAGAGGTCGTCTTTGAGACCGGTAGTCGCATGAAACTCGCGCCGCCGTTCGATGCTCTGCAAGCTAGCCAGCAATTCCAACTGTGCGTCGGAAGCCGGGGCGAGCGCCAACGCCTGTTGCCACGCTTGTTGCGCTTCATCATAGCGTTGCAACTGAAACAGGCAGCGGCCCAGCAGGTGGAAGACGGCCCAATCATCGTAGTAGCGCTGGCGTGGCGTTTCGAGCAGGGCCAGCGCCGTCGCGTACTCGCCGCGCGCCGCATGGATGTAGGCCAGTTCGAGTTGGGCGGCGGCGTCGCTGGGGTCAATTTCGAGGCAGCGGCGAAATTCGCGCTCGGCTTCGTCGTAGCGTTCAAGCTCGATCAAGACGTAGCCGAGGTTGAAATGGGCAAAATAGTCGTCAGCCAGATTGGCGACAGCGGCAAACTCTTCGGCGGCTTTTGCCAGCAAGCCTTGCTGCTGGTAGTGGAACGCCAGCGCATTGTGCGCATCACGCAAGGTCGGGTCGGCGGCAATTGCCATACGAAAATGAACAACTGCCGCCAATGGGCGCTGGGTGCGCTCAAAAGCCAATCCGTAGCGTAAGTGGCGACGACTGGCGACGCGCTTGGTCTCGTCGGTCATCCTTAGCCTCCTCGCCCGTTGTGACAGGTGACTGTTGCGAGCCATCACGTCGCAGGTAGCATGCTGTTACGGTTCTGATTCGCAGCTCACAGTATTGTTGGGCAGAACGCTGGCCAGTGCCGCGGCTTGGGCGGCGAGAATCTGGCGGATACCGCGTTCGGCCAGATCAAGGAGCGCATCGAGTTGGCTGCGACTGGCCGGTGTGCCTTCCGCAGTGGCCTGCACTTCGATAAATGCGCCCTCGGCATTCATCACGACATTGCAGTCGAGGTCAGCTTGGCTATCTTCCTCGTAACACAAATCGAGCAGCATGACGCCTTGAAAGATGCCGGCGCTGACCGCAGCTACGGGGGTGAGGGCCGGCATGCTCTCGACGGCGCCGCTGCGCGCGAGATAATCAACCGCTAGCGCAAGCGCCACGTAGCCGCCGCTAATCGATGCGGTGCGGGTGCCGCCGTCGGCTTGCAAGACATCGCAGTCAATCGTGATAGTGCGTTCGCCGAGGGCGCTGAGATCGACCGCTGCCCGTAACGAGCGCCCAATCAAGCGTTGTATCTCTTGGGTGCGCCCGCTGGGGCCATTGCGTTCGCGGCGGGTGCGCTGCAATGTCGCTCGGGGCAGCATCGCATACTCAGCCGTAACCCAGCCGCTCTGCTGGCCGCGCATCCACGCCGGCACGCCGTCTTCGATCGTAGCCGTGCAGAGCACGCGGGTGTTGCCATACGCAATCAGCGCCGATCCTTCCGCATACGGAGCGGCGCCAATCTCAATTGAGATAGGGCGCAGTTGATCTGGCGCCCGGCCATCGCTTCGCATCATACGCAACCGTTTCACTCCTTCTTGTTCAGCATCATACCATACGCAACAACATCATACAACGTGCAATTGCTTAACTTTGCCGGATAGCGCGCCGGGTTTGCCAGAGGTACCAGCAGGCGACGCTGCGGTACGGTTGCCAGCGTTCACCAAGCGCAAGCAGCTCACGGGGTGATGGCATCTGCGGCAACGCATAGACTAACCGCGCGGCGTCGCGCAGACCAAGATCGGCGGCGGGCAGTACGTCAAGCCGTCCGAGCGCAAACAGCAAGTAGATTTCCGCTGTCCAACGGCCAATCCCTTTCACTGCCGTCAGTTGGGCAATGATCGTCTCATCAGCGAGCATCGGGAAGCGGGCGAGTTCGAGGCGCCCGCTCGCAATCCGCGCGGCAAGGTCGCGCAGATAGGCACTCTTTTGCGCTGAGAGGCCGGCGGCGCGCAAGGCGCCTTCTTCAGCGGCAAGGATGGCTGCCGGGGTGAGTTCGCCAAGCGCCGTTTCCAGCCGGTTGCGGATAGTGCGGGCGGCGGCGAGCGAGATTTGCTGGCTGATGATAGCATAGGCCAGCGTCACGAAGCCGTGTGGTTGCGGTTGAAGCGCAAATGGCCCGATCTGTTCGATCCACGGTGCAAGGTGTGGATCAGCGGTGCAGAGGTGTTGAAGCGCGTGCTCCATAGCGGTGTTATTTTCAGGCCCCCACCCCAACCCTCTTTAATGAGGTGGACAGAACATCTGCATTCTAGCACAGCCGCCCTCCCTTTCTGTTCGCTTTGCGCTTTTGCGTTGACGCCCTCACCCCCCACCCCTTCTCCCACCTCACGGTGGGAGAGGGGGTACGTTTTTTTACCGCCGAGGGCGTGGAGGACGCAGCGAGGGAAAGGGAGCGGTGATCCCAATCCCCTTTGCGTCCTCGGCGTGCTTTTGCGCCTTTGCGTTGACGCCCTCATCCCCCCGGCCCCTCTCCTACCTGACGGCGGGAGAGGGAGAGCCGCTGCGTGGCGGACAAGGTTTTGCAGGAACGGAATGCAGCAACGCCCCGCTCCCGCGCCGCGGGAACGGGGTAGGGGTGAGGGTGAAATGCAATGGCAACGGCTACGCTCTCTGCCTACCGCTCGTGTGATTTTCACCGTACAATATAATCAGTGCCATTGTAATCGATCTTGCAAGGCATGGATCGCCAATGTTTGTTATCGGCACTGCCGGCCACGTCGATCACGGCAAATCAACCTTGGTCAAGGCCCTGACGGGCATCGACCCCGATCGGCTAGTGGAAGAACAGCAGCGTGAGATGACGATCGATCTGGGGTTTGCGTGGCTCACCTTGCCGAGCGGGCGGGAAGTGAGTCTGATCGATGTGCCCGGCCATGAACGGTTTATCAAGAATATGCTAGCTGGCGCCGGCGGGATCGACGCGGTGTTGTTGGTGATCGCCGCCGATGAGGCGGTGATGCCGCAGACCCGCGAGCATCTGGCGATTATCGACCTGCTTGCTATCCGTCACGGGATCGTGGTGTTGAGCAAGATCGATCTGGTTGATGCCGAGTGGCTGGCGCTGGTGCGTGATGAGGTGCGGTCAGCATTAGCCGGGAGTGCGCTGGCAACCGCGCCGGTGGCGCCGGTCTCGGCCCGCACCGGCGCCGGGTTGGCCGAGTTGGCGCAGATGCTGGATCGTCTGCTTGATACTCTCCCGTTGCGCAATCGGGTTCATGGCGCGTCGCGTTTGGCGATTGACCGCAGTTTTGCGGTGGCCGGCTTTGGCACCGTGGTGACGGGCGTGCTGCGTGATGGCCCGCTGAGCATTGGCCAAGAGGTTGAAATCGTGCCGCAAGGGTTGCGAGCGCGCATTCGTGGTCTCCAGATTCACCAGCGTCCGATCGAACAGGCGCTGCCCGGCACGCGGGTAGCGGTAAATTTGGCCGGCGTTCACTACCGTGACGTTGGGCGCGGCGATGTGCTGGCCGTGCCGGGGACATTGACCCCGACCACGTTGCTCGATGCGCAGGTGCGGGTGGTGCGGGATGCGCCGCCGCTGCGCCACAATATGGCGCTCGATCTCTTTATTGGCAGCAGTGAAGCGCCGGGCCGGTTGGCGTTGCTGGCCGCTGACGAGCTAGCCCCCGGCGAGGAGGGATGGACCCAGATCCGGTTGGCGAAACCGGTGGCGGCGGTGGCCGGTGATCGCTTCATCTTGCGCATTCCCTCACCGAGCCAGACAGTAGCCGGCGGGGTTGTGGTCGATCCGCATCCGCCGCGCCATCGCCGGTTTCGCACTGATGTGATTGCGGCGCTGGCCCTCCGGATGCAGGGTAGTCCTGCCGAGCGCATCGGGCAGGCGCTGGCCGATGGTCGGCCCCGTCTCCGGGCCGAGGTGATGGCTGCCGCCGGCGTGACCGAGACTGAAGCGGCGACGGCCTTGCCGCTGTTGCTGGCGAACAGGCAGATCGTCGCGCTCGGCAATGACGGGTTGATCAGCGCCGCTGGCTGGGAGGCGCTGCGCGCAACTTTACGCGCGACACTGGCGTCATACCACCAACGGTTTCCGCTGCGGCGCGGGATACCGCGCGAAGAGGCGCGGCAGCGGCTGCAAGCGCCGGCACGGCTCTGGCCGGCGATACTGGCGACGGCGCTGGCTGAGGAATGGATCAAGGCTGACGAGACCACGGTGCGGTTGGCCGATTTTACGCCGCAACCCACCGCTGGCCAGCGGCGGCAACTCGATCAGCAACTGGCGGCGATGGCCCGCACTCCGTATGCACCGCCAACTCCTGATCTTGAGGGCGAGCTGCTGGCGTGGGCGCTCGACCAAGGGTTGCTGGTGAAGATTGCGCCCGATCTCTACCTGTTGCCTGCCGCTTACAGCGAGATGGTTGCGTGGGTGCGGGCCGCGATCGAGACGCAAGGCAGCCTCACTGTCGCCCAACTGCGCGACCATTTCGGCATTTCGCGCCGCTATGCCGTCGCCCTGCTTGAACATCTCGACGGACGGCGGATCACGCGCCGCCGAGGTGATGAGCGGGTGTTGGCGTAGGAAATGGGGCAGTTGTCCATTGAACAGTGGACAACTGCCCATGAAGCGTGATAGACTCTGAGGAGTTATCCCAATTCATTGCAGCATCCATTGGAAAGGAGCTGGCATTGGCAAGCAATCAAAACGATTTCCGCCGGTTTGGCACTGCCCTCTTGTTAGGCATGGCCGCCGGTTTAGCGGCGCGCTACTATTTCGAGGCGCGCGCGCGCAACGATAATCGTGTGCAGACCGGCCTGATTGACTGGGAGCAGGCCCGCCAAGCGGCGTTACGTATCTCGCAATGGGAACAGGCGCCGGTTGATAACCGCGCCTTTCGCTGCGAGCAGTATGCGCGCATGGTGGCAATCAGCGAGCCGCTGATTGCGGATTATCTCGGCGTGCGCTTGCGTGAACCGGTCAGCCGCATCTTCGTCTTCGACCGGCGCGAATGGCTGGAAGCGAATATCAGCTCGTTTAGCCAGCTCTTCCGCCCGATCGAAGAGATGTACGAGAAGAATGGCGGTGGGCGCGGCGCGCTGGGCATGATCATGAATGATGTGAGCAGCAAGCTGCTCGGCGTGCAGATTGGCGGCTTATTGGGCTATTTGGCCCAGCGCGTGCTCGGCCAGTACGATCTGAGCCTGCTTTCGGCGGAAGCGACTGGCGGTGCGCTCTACTTTGTCGAGCCGAATATTGCCCGCGTGCAGCTGCAACTCGGTCTCAGCGACGAGGATTTCCGGCTCTGGATCACGTTGCACGAAATGACCCATGCCTTCGAATTCGAGGCGTATCCGTGGGTGCGCAGCTACTTCCGCGAACTGCTCGAACAGAATTTTGCCCTTATCAGCGGGCAAATGCTGAGCAGCGGCAACAGTCTGGTCGATATGCTCACGCGGTTGCTGCAAGGGATCGGCAGCGGTCAGCACTGGATCGAGACAGTGCTGACGCCTGAGCAGCGGGCGGTCTTTGACCGGATTCAGGCGCTAATGTCGATTATTGAGGGTTACGGCAACCACGTGATGAACGCGGTTGGGCGCCGGCTCTTGCCTAGCTTTGGCCAGATCGAACACCAGATCGGCCAACGCCAGCGCCAGCGCACGCTGCTTGATCAAATGGTCTTCCGTCTCACCGGCCTCGATCTTAAACTGGCGCAATACCAGCAAGGCGAAGCCTTCGTCAACGCCATCGTCGCCGCTCGCGGCATTGGCTTCGCCAGCCGGGTGTGGGAGCGGCCAGAGAATCTACCGACTCTCGACGAGATCCGCAATCCGGCCCAGTGGATGATCCGGATGGATCGGCAAGGTGGGTGGTAGAGGCGGTAGCTGTAAGGGCGGGTTTGCAACCCGCCCTTACGCTTATCGCCTATCACCCCTCCCCAATCAACGCCAGCAACCCCGCCTCATCGAGCACTGGGATGCCAAGTTGCTGCGCTTTGGCCAGCTTGCTGCCGGCATTGGCTCCCGCGACCACATAGCTCGTCTTTCTGCTCACGCTATCGGTCACTTTACCGCCGTGGGAGACAATCAACTCGCTGGCCTGCTCGCGGGTCAGCGACGGTAGCGTACCGGTCAGCACAAACGTCTTGCCGGCGAGCGCATCGCTCTGGCGTTCGCGTTGGGCGCCGCCATCCATCTGTACCCCAGCGGCGCGCAACTTCTCGATCAAGGCTCGATTCTCTGGCCGGGCAAAGAAATCGACAATACTCGCCGCCACCACCGGGCCAATGCCGGGAATCTGCTCAAATTCCTCTTGGCGTGCATTCATAATCGCGTCGAGTGAACCGAGCGCGTTCACCAAGGCTTGTGCGGCCACCGTACCCACATAGCGAATGCCCAACCCGACGATCAGCCGGTCGAGCGGGCGGTGGCGGGCAGCGTCAATCGCGGATAGCAGATTAGCGATCCGCTTAGGGCCAAAACCTTCCAGCCCTTCAAGCTGTTCCGGCTTGAGGTAAAACAGATCGGCCACATCGCGCACCAGACCGAGCTGCACAAAAAGTTCGGCCTGCTTTTCGCCCATACCCACAATATCGAGCGCCCCCCGGCTGACGAAATGCTCCACCCGGCGTACTAGTTGGGCTGGACAGATGCTGAAGTTATTGCAGCGCCACGCCGCCTCGCCGGGTTCGCGTTCGAGCGGCGAACCGCACACCGGGCAATGGGTCGGGAATTGCCATGGCCGTTCGCTGCCATCGCGACGGGCAACCACCGGCCCGACCACATACGGGATCACATCGCCGGCCCGCTTCACAATCACGTAATCGCCGATGCGAATGTCGCGCTGGGCAATATAATCGGCGTTGTGCAAACTGGCATTGCGCACCGTCACCCCGCCAATCTGCACCGGTTCTAGTTCGGCATTCGGCGTCACCACGCCAGTGCGGCCCACATTGACGGTAATCTCGAGCAAGCGCGTGATAGCCTCGCGGGCCGGGAACTTCAACGCGATGGCCCAGCGCGGATCGCGCCCGACCACGCCGAGTTCGTTCTGTTGGGCAACAGCATCGATCTTAATCACCATCCCGTCGGCTTCGTAAGGCAACGAATCGCGCCGGGCCATCCATTCTTCACAATAGGCCAGCACCTCGGCAAAATCAGTAAACCGGCGCGCGTCTTGATTGACCGGAAAACCGAGCGCGCGCAGGTAGCGCAGCGTCTGCCACTGGCTAGTCAGCGCCACCCCCTCGACCGGACCAACGCCATAGGCAAAAAAGCGGAGTGGGCGGGCGGCGGTGATCGCGGGATCCTTCTGGCGGAGCGAACCGGAGGCAGCATTGCGCGGATTGGCGAAAATCCGCTCGCCAGCGGCGGCGAGCCGGTCATTCAGCGCCTCAAAATCAGCGGTGCGCATGTAGACCTCGCCGCGCACCTCAATGAGCGAAGGCAAATCTGCCGGCAGATCAGGGTCGCGCATGCCATCGAGCGGGTGCAATGTGAGCGGAATGCTCCCGATTGTGCGTAGATTAGCGGTCACATCCTCGCCAACCTCGCCATCGCCGCGGGTCGCTCCTTGCACGAAACGGCCATCGCGATAGGTCAGCGCAATCGCCAAGCCATCGATCTTGGGCTCGACCACATACGCGATCGCGGCATCGTTCCCGAGCAGCCGCAGCACCCGATCGCGCCATGCCAGTAAATCGGCAGTAGTAAAGGCGTTGCCAAGCGATAACATCGGCTGGGGATGCTGCACTTTGGCGAACTGGCTGGCTGGTGTGCCACTCACGCGCTGCGTCGGCGAATCGGGCGTGATCAATTCAGGGTGGTCTGCTTCGAGCGCGCGCAATTCGGCCATCAGCGCGTCGTACTCGGCATCGCTCACAATCGGATCATCGAGGACGTAATAGTGGTAATCGTAGCGGCGAATCAACGCGCGCAGCTCAGCAATGCGCTGCGCTACATCTGGTTGGCTCATCAGTAACTCCATGGTCATAAGAGAAATCCGCCAAAGGTACTACTCAAAATGAGGAAAAGGTAGTACCGTTGGGGGGTTGCGAGAAAGTAAAAGAACGGTTACAATACATACACCCCCCCCACACGAGACCCGCTGGCAGTTGCCAGGGGGTTTCGTGTTTCTGGCGATTGAATAATGCGAACATCCGTGCATTATTCTAACACAACTTGGCAGGATTCGATGCGAGTGGCTCGCATCCGCGCGCAATGAACCGCTCTTCATGCTTTCTGTCCTCTCCGCTGTCATATCACCTTACATCAGTGTGCAGCCCGTTGTCATGCTGTAATACCGGGCTACCAGATTGATAGTTAACGGATCTCAACCAAGAAAACCGCATCACAGCGCCGTAAAATGCATTTCGGTATCGAAATGTTCATTGTTGGGATAGCAGGCGCATGGTATAATTCCGCTAGTGCCATTTTCGTGAAAAAATCTACGAAATATCATTGGTTGAGGATTACAATGTTAGCATGGTTCATCTTCTGGATAGCAGCGGTTATCGCAGTCGGCGGGCAAATTCCCTTGATCGTGGCGGCGTGGCGTCTGTACCGCCAGCCTTCGACAGCGCCGGCCAATGTGCCGCGCAGCGATGGTCGGGCCGATCTCGGCTGGACGCTGGTAACTGCGGTGGGGACGCTGGCGCTGTTCGTGGCGGCGTATGCGGCGTTGCCGTAGCGTGCATTTCAACAAAGCAAAACGGCATCATCCCCTTGCAGTATTCTCTAATGTGAGCAGAGCGAGGATTAGTATGGCGGCTCGTCATCTCGCGCGAATCTTGTTGATTGGATTGCTTTTAACTTTGGCGACAATCATTTCCGGCGCGCTGGTCACGATTTCGGCCAGCGCCACGGCATGCCCGTCGTGGCCGTTGTGCCTTGACGCCTTGAGCGGCGAGGCGAATCCGCTGGTGTGGATTTCGCTCGGCCACCGCTTCATTGTCGCGCTTGCGTTGCTGGCGGTGATTGGCAGTGCGTGGATGGTGTGGCGCGCGCCGGAAACGAAGGGTGCGCCACGGTGGACGGCGTTGGGCGCAGTGGCGCTCTTCTTGTTGCAGGCGCTGGCCGGCGCGTTGCTGGTCTGGGGCATGCCGGCGATGGTGGCCGATGTCTGGCATCTCACCGGCGCGTTGCTGGCGTTTGGCGCGCAGACGCTCACCTTCTTGCTGGCGGTTGTGCCGGCCCAGCCGGTGACGGAGCGGCTGGCTGGACGGGCGGCGCAAACCCAACGCCGCTTGCGC
>NZ_DAOTWH010000337.1:0-2458 GCF_034435895.1 Chloroflexus sp. | reverse complement strand
AGGGCAGGTTTAAAACCTGCCCTTACTGCCTGCCCTGATCCAATAGTGTATATGGAGTGCAGTAGTTTGACTGCCGCACTCCATAGTGTTATGGCGCCACCGTTTTCCCGTCCGGCATCGGCAACGCGCCAGTCGCGCGGATGTTGGCCGTCGCCTGACCTAACACGATCTGGCGCTGCACCGTATAGGTGATCAAGCATAACGCTGGGATAGCGAATATGCCGATCCCCGGTATTGATTGCATGCCAATGAGGAAGATCGCTACGATTCGCAAGACCCAGTTGGTGAAGCAGCCAATGCTTGCCGGCACATAACTCTGCAAGCTGGCGATCAGGCTCAGCCGGTAGTAGATGATCGCCGGCACAATCCCAATAACCGGCACTAACCCCAGCAATCCGCTTACGAGCAGCGTGCGCGGCAGTTGCCGGTCAAGCGCGCGCAGAAATGAGTTGACCTGCGCTATGTCGGTGAAGGTGACGGTTGCACACGACGGACAGGCTTGTTGCACTGCGCGCTTCTTGAGCCGGGTGGCGCAGCTTGGGCAACGACGATATTTGATCAGCGCCAGCCGGTGTGCCGCCGGATCAGTGACCAGTTCTGGCCGCGGCTGGCCGATCCACCCAACCATGCGCGGCTGCTGGTTGGCTTGACGGCAAGCCGGGCATTCGAGCGCCGCGGGATGCATCTGGCCGCCGCAATGATGGCAAGCGATCAGCATCTTCCGCTCGCGCAGCTCGAAGTAGCGCCGGATGAGCCAGAGGCCGAGCACGGTGAGACCGGCCAATAGTAAGGCCAGCAGCGGTAAGAAGATCAGCACAACGGTGGTCGTAATCGCCCACCCGCCTTCACCCCACGAAAAGAGCTTGAGTAAACCGAGATGGCCGCCGGGATCCATCAGGGAAATGAGGGCAATAATTGCGGCGCGGATGCCAGAGATGATCCAGATCGCGACGGTGACAATGCTTGACCAGACGAACGCAATCGGCTGTGCTAACCAGGCCAAGCCATCTGCCGGTTGGGCGGCCAGCGGCGCGATGGCGGCGACCGCCACACCGGTGCTGAGTGCGGCCACCGCATCAGATGGCAACGTCTGCGCCAGCAGATCGAGGATCTGATCCATTTGGCTATTCATCATCTGGTATTGCACGCCAAAGCCGGCTCCGGTCTTCACAAGGCGATTCACAAACCCCATCATCTCTTGCGCGGTGGCGCTGCGTTCGCTCGACCACTCATAGAGCACTCCCAACAAAATCAAGAATAAAAATGGCCCCTCAAACGCCCATGCCGGTAGATCAACACCACCGATCTGGCTGGCGAAAACGGTGGAAAACCCCATCGAATCGCGCGCCATTTGCTCAGGGTTGATCAGATGCTGTTGCACGAGGCCGCCGATCAGCAAGAGCACCAACACACTGGTGAATGGGTAAGCCGACAAAGCCGGCGTGAGGCCAACCGCTTGGATGAGCGAGGTAAAGTGGATCATACTTGCTCCTGTGTTAAAGGTAAGGTTGGGATCTAGGTGTGCCTGCCGATCGCAATCGTGTACCCTTTCCACTAACGAAAGATTTAACTTATGTGTTCTAGTTGTAACAAAACGTTCAATCGGTTACAAGGGTGCGATGGTATAATGCAGTAACACAAGAGTGACACAAGCCGGCAGTGCAGTGAGGTCCCGCTGCAGCAAACTTCCGGCTGGTTGGGCCAACCATTTCGCGAAGGATGACAAGCGCTTGCCGGCTGCTATCACCTTTCCCGTTTTGCTCAAGCAATGTCGCCTTGAACTTGGGTTGACGCAGACCCAGTTAGCAGTGCGGGCCGGGATCTCGGTCTCGTTGGTGCGAAAATACGAAACTGGCGCGCGGGTGCCGCCGCGCGCCACCGCGGTGCAATTGGCGAACGCCTTGGGGTTGGCCGGCGAGGAGCGTGCCGCCTTTCTGGTTG
The DNA here is from genome assembly GCF_034435895.1 of Chloroflexus sp. GTDB lineage: Bacteria > Chloroflexota > Chloroflexia > Chloroflexales > Chloroflexaceae > Chloroflexus. The sequence continues at coordinate 517 of NZ_DAOTWH010000337.1, read as the reverse complement.
TTGCCGACGCGCGTGCCCTTCCCCCAGCCACAACCCAGCATACTCCGCCAGCGACACGGATGGCGTCGCATCGCTTGCCGGTTGCGCCAACGCCGTTGCTTGGGCGCGAGGCCGAGCTAGCGGCGCTCACCCGGTTGCTCGGTGAGCAGACGGCGCGTTGTGTCACGCTGATCGGCCCGCCGGGAGTGGGGAAATCGCGCTTGGCGCTCGCTGCGGCTGCCGCGTTGCAGCCGTTGTTTGCTGATGGCGCAGCGTGGATCGAATTGGCGGCGCTCGATGATCCGGCAGCGGTGGCGCCGTTGATCGCCGCTCGCCTTGGCGCGCATGGTGACGAGGCCGAAGCGGCGCTGATCGCTTTGCTTGCCCAGCGTTCATTCCTGCTGGCGCTCGATAACTTCGAGCAGCTTGTGCCAGCGGCGCCGTTGATCGCGCGCTTGTTGGCCGCCGCGCCGCGGCTGTCCATGCTCATCACCAGCCGCGTGCCGCTCCGCCTGCGCGCCGAAACCCGCTTTCCGGT
>NZ_DAOTWH010000336.1:0-3771 GCF_034435895.1 Chloroflexus sp. | reverse complement strand
CAGCCCGATCGCATGCTAGCCCGCGACCTCGACGACGCCGGCCTTGGTCGCGCCCTCCGCGACCGGCTGCGGCGAGCCGCAGTGCAGGTGGTGGAGGTTTGACGAGGTGCGAGTAATAAGCAAAAATCTGAAAAGATGTTCTATATATTTCGCAATTAAGGATGTCTTGACCACTATGGAAGCGCCAAACGCGGTTCAACTTATTCTTGGCGATTGCCGAGATGTCTTAAAAACGTTGCCATCTGACTCAGTTGACTAGATTTTCACTTCACCGCCGTACGCCGATCGGCGTAAACACACGTATGGCGGCATTGCGCCTGAAGAATATGTGGAGTGGTTTTTGCCAGTTGGTCAAGAATTGTTGCGTGTTCTGAAACCAGATGGTACATTCATTCTCAATATCAAAGAGAAAGCTGAAAATGGTGAACGCCACACCTATGTGATTGAGCTTATTTTAGCGTTACGCCAACGAGGCTGGCTATGGACGGAAGAATTTATTTGGCATAAAAAGAATTGCTATCCCGGTAAGTGGCCGAATCGCCTTCGTGATGCATGGGAGCGCTTGATACAGTTTAACAAGACCAAGCGTTTCAAAATGTTTCAGGGAGCGGTCATGGTGCCGATGGGAGACTGGGCTGATAAACGGCTCAAAAACCTAAGCCAAACCGATCTCATAAGAGACAACTCACGGGTCGGCAGCGGGTTCGGGAAACGAGTTGCAAACTGGTTAAGTCGCGATCAAGTGTACCCGACCAATGTGCTGCATCTCGCCACCGAAACAAGTAATCGTCGCCATAGCGCCGTCTTCCCCGAGGCGCTGCCTGAGTGGTTTATCAAATTGTTTACCCAAGAAGGTGACACTGTACTTGATCCATTGATGGGATCGGGAACCGCCATCAAAGTAGCGCGCCGGATGAACCGGCGCGGAATCGGGATTGAGATTCTGCCAGAGTATTTTGCGTTGGCAGAAGATACAATTACAGAGAAGGCGCTGAGATTGTTGTGAACAGTAATTATCACCGCGACGCGCCACTACATCCAATCTCACATTGGTGCGTTTCATGAGAAGCGCCTCGATAGCTTGCGTAGCCTCAAGCTTGAACAGATTCTCAAACGCAAAAACTCTTACCTCTTTCTCGCTAAAAATATTCTCATCGCATCTGATCTCATTCGTCTCTTACTGGAAGCACATTTATCTTCGCAGGAAGAGACTCTATTTGGTGAATTTTTGGAAGGTCTAGCAATACACGTATCCAACAAGACCTTCGCTGGATGGAAATCTTCTCCGCTCAGGAATCCCGTCCACTGAAGCGGGGGATTGCTTCGGGCGCTACGCCCCCTCGCCATGCCAATTACTGATTGCCCCACCGGCGACACCTGTACCTCGTTGTACCCGACATCCACCAACCACTGCCCGTCAGGACTAAACATCAGGTGCCGTACTCGGTTTTGGCTGCCTCTCAAGCGATACCCCTGCTCTCCATCAGCCAGCCGGCGCAACGTAATCGGTTGCCGTGGCGGATTTCGGCCAAAGAAGAAATCAGATCCCGACGCAGGATAGGCAGCCGGCGCGGCTAACCATTTCCCAGCAGGGCTAATGGCCACCCGCATGCTGTCTAGGCGGAAGGTGTTGGTCAAGGTCAACGGTTCGGCAACCGTTTGCTCCCCTACGACAGGAAACGTTTGTTCGTGAACGAGATCCCACGTTGCGGTATCATAGGTTCGGATCGTATAGCCACCCACGCTGAGCCGGGAACCGTCGGGGCTAAACGCGAGGCTGTCCGCCGGTTCCGCCTGAATTTGGCGCACCACTGCCGCCTGCGCCACGTCAATCAGCCAGACTCCCCCCCGGCAAGGTTGTGACGGCGATGTACCGGCCATCGGGGCTAAAGGCCAGTTGCCGCGCTACCGTGATAGCCGGGTCGTCGATGCGCACCGACCACAGTTGGCGCTGGTTCGCGACATCCCAAAGCTGCACTTCGGGGCCGTGGGCAGGGTTCGCCTCGGTCAAGGCCAAGGTACGGCCATCGGGTGAAAACGCGAGCCACATCTCTATCCACCCTTCTGGCGGCAACCAGCAGACAAGGTACGCGCGCAGCTTGCCGCTGGCCAGATCATAGATCCTGACCGTGCCACGTTGACCGACCGCCAACCATAAACTATCAGGGCTCACGGCCAGATAGCCACCGGCGGGAAAGAATGTGAGGGGTTGGTTATCTGGAAAGCTGAGGATGGTGGTCTGGTAGCTGCTCGCCACCGCTAACCGGCCATCCGGCACAAAGACCGCTGACAGATACTCGCCGGCCTCCCAGATGTATGCCGGCGGTACCGCCGTCGCTCGGGGCGTATTGGCCTGCTCTTCAGTGACTGATGACAGGATTTGCCAAGAGACGACACCCGTCACGATCGCAAGACCGAGAAAGATCGCCAGCACGAAGGGCGGCTAACCCAAACCGCAGTAATCGTTGCATACGCCCTCCAATCGCTTGATGTGTCAACACGGCGGCCTAGGCGTAGGATGGCCGTATGCCTTTATTATGAACGCACGAGTACTGAAATCTAATCGCCTTACATACAGCTTGAGCACTAGGTGAGCAACCAGTGATGCCGAATCGATTTTTTGTGCTTCTACGCACAATGTTTGCATTCGACAGTTCCACCCGTCTATGTCATGATTAAGGACATACCGCGTCAAAGCTGATGTGGAGTGATGAGCGAGGTTGAATATGAGCGCCACTGTTTCCGTTGGCCGCAACGGGATCGAACTTGACGGCCAACCTTTCTATCTCCTCTCGGGATGTATTCACTATTTCCGCTGGCCGCGCGCCGAGTGGCGTCCGCTGCTCGAACAGGCGCGGTGGGCCGGTCTCAACACGATCGATACGGTCATTCCGTGGAATCGCCACGAGCCGCAACCCGGTGCGTTCGATTTTAGCGATGAAGCTGATCTCGGCGCTTTTCTCGACCTCTGCCACGAACTAGGCTTGAAAGCGATTGTGCGCCCCGGCCCCTACATCTGCGCTGAGTGGGAAAATGGCGGGTTGCCGGCATGGTTGACGGCCAACGGCGACGTGCGCTTGCGCACCGATGATCCGGCCTTTTTAACTGCGGTGCTGCGCTGGTTTGACACCCTGATGCCAATCCTTGTGCCACGCCAGTATACCTGCAGTGGGCCGATTATCCTTTGCCAAATCGAGAATGAGCACTGGGCATCGGGCGTCTATGGGGCCGATGAGCATCAGTTGACGCTGGCCCGTGCTGCGCGCGAACGCGGGATCGAGGTGCCGCAGTATACCTGTATGGGAGCTACCCCCAGCTATCCCGAGTTCCGCAATGGCTGGAGCGGGATCGCCGAGAAGTTGGTGCAGACGCGCCAGCTTTGGCCTGATAATCCGATGATTGTCTCGGAGCTGTGGAGTGGTTGGTTCGACAACTGGGGCGGCCAGCGCCAAACTCGCAAGACGGCGGCCAAGCTCGATGTGACGTTGCATCAACTGACGGCAGTGGGATGCGCCGGCTTCAGCCATTGGATGTGGGCCGGCGGCACCAATTTCGGCTATTGGGGCGGGCGCACCGTCGGCGGCGATTTGATCCACATAACCACGAGTTACGATTATGACGCGCCGGTCGATGAGTATGGCCGCTTGACCGAAAAGGCGCTGGTTGCCCGCCGCCATCATCTCTTTCTGATCTGCTTCGGCGCGGCGTTGTCGGCGGTGCTGGCCGATGCCGTACCCGGCGGCATCGCCGTCATCCCGCCGGCGGCGATCG
>NZ_DAOTWH010000335.1:0-3367 GCF_034435895.1 Chloroflexus sp. | reverse complement strand
AGGGGCATAGCGTCGCTATGCCCCTACCGACGCCCCCAACGGCAAATTCGCCGTCACATCCACATCCCAACCGTGTTGCACGCCGGTGTGGAAGCGGTAAAATGCCGCTGCCGCCACCATCGCCGCGTTATCGGTGCAAAGATCGAGCGCCGGCAGATGTACCGGCACATGCGCGCGCCGGATCAGCTCTTCGCGTAAGCGCCGGTTGGCCGCTACCCCGCCGGCCAGCAGGATCGCCTGCGCGCCGTGCCGGCGGGCCGCGTCAACCGTTTTACTGACCAACACATCCACTACCGACTCTTGGAAGGCGTAGGCCATCTGGGCCACAAACGGCGCATCGAGCTGCGCCGGATCGTTGCCGCCTTTGCGTCCGCTCAGCCGCGCCGCCTGCGCTAGCCGGTCTTGCACCCGGTGCAAGACTGCGGTCTTGAGGCCGCTAAACGAGAAGTCGTAGCTGTCGCGCAGCCACGCGCGCGGCAACACCCCGCCGGGAGTAGCCTGCGCCGCCGCAGCTTGTATCGCTGGCCCACCCGGATAGCCCAACCCCAAAATGCGTGCCACCTTATCAAATGCTTCGCCGGCGGCATCATCACGAGTCTGCCCCAGCAAGTCATATTGGCCGTGGTCGCGAATGAGCGCCAGCAAGGTATGGCCGCCGCTGACCAGCAGCGCCACTAGCGGAAACGGCGGCGGCGGATCGCTGCCCAGCCAACCCGCGTACAAATGCGCTTCCAGATGGTTGACCGCCACGAATGGCAAGCCGCGCTGCCATGCCATCGCCTTGGCCGCATTCAGCCCCGTCAGCAACGCGCCGCTGAGGCCGGGGCCGTGGGTGGCCGCCACCGCATGCACATCGTTCCACCCGTTCGGCAAGGCGGCCAGCGCCGCGCGTACCACCGGCGCCAAGCTGAGAATATGCTGGCGCGATGCGATTTCAGGCACCACGCCGCCGTACCGCTCGTGCGTCGCCATCTGTGACGCGATAATATTGCTGACCACCGTGCGCCCGCCGCGCACCACCGCCGCCGCGGTCTCGTCGCACGATGTCTCAAGCGCCAAAATGGTAAAGTCGTCGGGAAGCTGGTTCATGCTCAAACTCGTACGTTGTCATTGTTCACGTCATGTCGTTGCGTCGCCAATACGCGCCAATCACCGCTGCTATCTCCGCCGCGAGCACAGGAGCGAATGTCATCCCGCTTGCCGCTCGCCAAAAATCGCCCGCCCGATCCGCACCATGGTTGCCCCTTCGGCGATCGCTGCCGCCAAATCATCGCTCATCCCCATCGACAACTCGCGCCAATTGGCCTGCGGGTAGCGGCAGGCCAAATCGTCGCGCAGTTCGCGCAACGCGGCAAAGAAGGGCCGCGCTTCATCAGGGTGGGATACAATCGGCGCGATCGTCATCAGGCCGCGCACCTCAAGCGCCGGCAACGCCAAGATTCCTTCAATATCGCGCAGCAACGCGCTATAGGCGTCACAATTCTTCAGCCCTCCCGGAACCCAGAACCCTTCTTTACTCGCTTCGCCGCTGACATTGATCTGCAACAGAATCGGCAACCGCCGGTCACGCTCGCGGGCATGCCGGTCGAGCGTCTCGGCGAGCCGCAGACTGTCAACTGAATGGATGAGATCGAACAGTTCGACGGCCAGCTTGGCTTTATTGCGCTGAAGGTGGCCGATCAGATGCCAGCGTGGCCGTGGGCGCAGAGTCTGCAACGCGCTGATCTTTTGGTGCGCTTCTTGCACCCGATTTTCCCCCAGATCGGTCACGCCGGCGGCTACCGCTGCCGCTACCACCGCTGGCGGATGGGTCTTGCTGACCGCAATCAGTTGCACCTCCGCTGCGCTGCGTCCGGCAGCCGCTGCGGCGGCGGCAATCTGCGCTTGCGCGGCAGCCAGTCGTTGGCTCAACTCGGTGTTCATGGTCGCGCTCCTCGCACATCGATCAGTAAGCGTTGCTCGATCGGCGGGTCGGGTGGCAAATGGGTGATCAACAACAAGCCGCGCCCTTCTGGCAATGGCACGCTCAACTCTAGCGGCGTCGAACCTCCCGGCGGCAAGCTAGCCATTGTCGAGCTGGGTGAGCGGTAGCTCTCGCCGGTGCTGTCGCGTAGCTCAAACGCACTGATCGGCACCAGCAGATCGGCAGTGGTCAGATTCGTCACCGTCCCCTTAATCCGCACCCCATCGGCGGTCGGTTCGATCACATCAATCTCCACCCGCACCCGCTGGCTGCTCGCGACCGGGTCGATCGGCTGGCTACGATTGCCGGTTGCGATCTGTTGCCAAATGGCGCGGGCCGCTGCCTGCACGTCCGGCGCCAGATTCTGCACCTCGAGTTGCGGGAGCGCGGGCAACGGCAGCGCCGGCGTCGGTTGGCGGGCGAATTGCTCGATCAAGGCCGCTGATCGAGATTGCTGCATAAAGATACTAATACCGATCAGAAAGATTGCCCCCAAGAGACCAATTGCCCAAAACGGGATGGGCGGTGCGTCGTTGTGCATCTCCGCCGTCTCTTTACGTTCGCTGCCCCGGTTGGAACAGCCCATGCGTTGATCCAACCGGGGGAATGGCTCTGCATCATACCCCCCCTTATTGTAGCTTTAGCCGGCAAGCTTGACAAACTGGCACGGATCGCGTATATTCGCCTACTGTCATCCATTGTGGTTAACTGTTCGCAACGCAATGATGCGTCACGCTGACTCGCTCACGATTCAGCACCGTTGCGTTACGTTCAGACAACCGCAGGAGACGGCAGATTACCGGTTTGAAGTCAAGGAGAAATCGGTTATGAAGCGTTCGATCAGTCTCTTGTTGCTGGTCGGTATGCTGGCCTCGATGCTCGCCGCGTGCGGCGGCCAGCAGGCCCAGCCCACGGCGACGCCACAGCCGGCGACGCAAGCGACCGCGGCCCCTGTGCCAACGGAAGCTCCAACGCCGACGACCGCAGCCCCTGCTCAGGTGATCAAGATCGCCACCCAAAGCCCGTTGTCGGGCGGCCAAGCGGCGCTTGGTACCGGTATCAAGAATGGCGCTGAGCTGGCGGTGCGGCAGTTGGCCGGCCCGCTGGAGTCGCTGGGCTTTAAGGTGGAACTGGTGCCGTTCGACGATCAGGCGAAGCCGGAAGTTGGTTCGGCCAACGCTAAGAACATTGTTTCGGATAAGGACATCCTCTGCTTGGTTGGGCACCTGAATTCGGGTGTGGCGCTGGCCTCGCTGCCCGACTACAAGAATGCCCGCCTGCCGATGATTTCGCCGGCCAACACCAACCCGAACATCACCGAGGGCGGCTATGAAGTGGCCTTCCGCGTGGTCGGTCGCGACGATGTGCAGGGTGCGGTGGCCGAGAAGTTCGCCCGCGAAGAGC
>NZ_DAOTWH010000334.1:0-6668 GCF_034435895.1 Chloroflexus sp. | reverse complement strand
CGGTTGCGCCTCTTCCTGCGTCATTTCCGGCATCCGGGTTGCCCGTGGCAACATCACCAGTCGCACCGCCAGTTCGAGGTCTTCGTTGCTGACTGCGTCGCGTCCGGCCAGCGCCGCCGCTGCCCGCGCTGCCCGCATCGCAAACATATCGGCCCGGTGGCCTTCGATCCCCAGCGCCAACGCGGTCATGCTCAATTGCCGGATCTGCTCCTCGGTGATTGTCACCGTTGGCAGTAGTTCCCGCGCTGCCAACACACCGGCCAAGACCAATGCCTCATCGTCTTCATAATCGCGGTTGGGCTGCAAGTTGCGCCGCACCACTTCGGCCCGCGTCGTCACCGGCGCTTTGCCGATGGGGGCCACGATCAACCCTAGCCGGTCGAGCAGGTGGCGGCGCGGCGGCCCCTCAGCCGGGTCGTATGTCACCAGCAGCGCAAAGCGGGCCGGTTCCACCACCGAAATCCCTTCGCGTTCAACCCGCACCACGCCGCTGTCCAGCGCGCCAAGAATGTGGTTGATTGTGCTATCGTCGAGCAAGTTGACGCTATCAACGTACAACAAGCCGCCGTTGGCCCGCGCCAGCAACCCGCTGCGATGCACCCGCTCGCCGAGGGCCAGCGTCGCCTCAATATCAATCCCGCCCAAGAGCCGGTCTTCGCTCACGCCGACCGGCATCTCGACCAAATTGCAGGGCAAGGTGGGGTCAAACTCGCGCCCGCTGGCCAGCATACGGGCAAAGGCGCGCACCAATGCGCTCTTGCCGGTGCCGGCCCCAGCCCCAATTGCCACCCCGGCCAGCATCGGATCGACCGCCAGCAACAACAGGGCCTGCCGGGCCGTCTCAAGGCCGACAATCGCCGTAAACGGGAGCGGCGCTGACGGCAGTTCTTTCGCTTTCTGTGCCATAATGCGCTCCTGCCAGCGTGATCGATGCAATCGCGTCACACTGCCAGATGATCAATGACGAAGGAACGTGAGCGATGTGGTAGGGTGTGAAATGTACACACGGGTTTCGTTCAGCCGTTGCGCAGTTGCAGGGTTGGCATGGAGTGCAGCAAGAAACTGCCGCACTCCATCAAGCTATGTTGCCGTGACACCGGCTCATTGCGCAAGCGCCTGCGATGCCTGCTGCATTCCACCCTCAGCAGGGTCTGCCCAGTTACGGTACCAACACCTCTTCCACCGCCCGCTCGATCCGCACCGCATCGTCTTGCGTCTCCAACGGATCTTTGCGCAGCCGGTGGCGCAGCGCCAGCACCGCAATCCGGCGGACGTCGTTCACGTTCACCTCGTTGTGTCCCTCGAGTGCGGCCAGCGCGGTTGCCGTGCGGGCCAAGGTCAGTTCGCCGCGGTGGCCATCAACCTCAAGCTTGACGCACAGTTCGGCAATCTTGTACAGCACTGGATCGGGCAAGACCACATCGGGCAGGCGGCGTTGGGCCTGCTTGATCTTCCGCTGCAATTTTTGCGTCTCTTTCGCCCACTTCTCGGCGAATGCAAACGGATCGGCATCGTATTCGCGCCGCCGTTTGACGATTTCGACCCGCTCGTTGACATCGGTGATGGTGGTAATGCGCGCATGCAGACCGAAGCGGTCGAGCAATTGCGGACGCAGATCGCCCTCTTCAGGGTTGCCTGAACCCACCAGCACAAAGCGAGCCGGGTGGCGCACGCTCACCCCTTCGCGTTCGACCACGTTCACGCCTGATGCGGCCACGTCGAGCAACACGTCAACCAGATGGTCTTCGAGCAGGTTGACTTCATCAATATACAGGAAGCCGCGGTTGGCACGGGCCAGCAGGCCGGGGGCAAACGCTTGCACGCCTTGGGTCAACGCTCGCTCAATATCAAGAGTGCCACAGACCCGATCTTCGGTCGCGCCGAGCGGCAGGTCAACCACTGGCACCGGAATGCTGACCACACTCGGCTTTTTCGGCTTGCCGGCTTGATTCGGCACTGCCCGGCACTGGTCGCACAATCCGGCGGTGCGGTCGGGTGCGCACGAGTAGGGACAACCGGCCACCGCTTTAATTGGCGGCAACATCGCGGCCAAGGCGCGCACTGCGGTCGATTTCGCGGTGCCGCGATGGCCCATCACCATCACGCCGCCAATCGTCGGATTGACCACACACAGCAACAAGGCTAACTTCAATTCAGCTTGGCCAACAATTGCGACAAACGGATACGGCGGAACCGGAGCATTGGCGGGCGGTGGGGTTTGCCCGTTAGTTGACGGTTCGGTTGTTTCGACGGCTTGGTCGTGTTCTTTGTTCATTGTGCAGCACCTTTGCAAAATGAATGGGCGGGCATAGGCCCGCCCAACCCATGAAACCCGAATCAGGCGGGATAGACAATAACAACCCGATCACAAACGCGCGACGGGCGTGCCGTGATCCCGCTGTGGGCCGGATTAACGCTGCGACTTGACCACCGATCCCGCTGCCGGCTTGCGCCCGCTGCGCGTGCGGCGCGCAAAGGCGGTGACGTTCGTCCACAGGAACGTGAGACCGAGGCCAAGGACGGTCAGAATTAAACAGGCCCAACACAGGATGGCCGGCGTCAACGGACCGATCATTTGAGTGGCTTCACCGAGTCCGCTTGGCATAGTGTTCACTCCTCTCGCGGCTGTTTTGCCTTTGCGGCATACGACGGCATGATCACCTCACGCATCTTCTGCGGGTCGATGCGGAAGTTCTCTATTAATTCTACCACGTAGCGCAAATGTGATCGCGGGATGGAAACGAACAGCTCACTCGGATCGAGCCGGTTATGCATTCGTCCGCCGCCGTCGCCAATCGCAAACACTGAATTTTTCGTGTGCCATGGCGCAGCGAAAATCGAGGCGCAAGCGCTAGCGCCCAATTCGCCAACCGGAAATGTGCCGATGCGCACGCTGGCGGCGCCGGCGATCTGCATCGCGCGTTGCGGATCAACCACACACACCATCAGATCAACCGGCACGCCGTCAGGCACTTCATCAAGCGGCGCGGCTGCCAATGCCTTGATCATCCCCGCCGGCAGCGAGTAGCTCTGCTGTTTGTTGCAGGCCGCTGCTTCCGGCGTGTAGAAGCCTTGCGCGTCAGTCAGATAGACACCCTCGGTAATGTATGGCCCCGGATTGGGATTCAGACCGAGGTGATATTGACCGACCCAGCAATCATGATGCTCGGCATCAACATAGACCCGCCGCCCTTGCTCGGCTTCGCGTACGATGGCGCACGCCACCACATTGGCCGGTTCGTACCCCGGCGGCGGCCCATCGTAGCAATAGGTGATCGCGACTGGCCGTCGCTTCACCCGCATCCGCTCGATTAAGAGGCGGTTGAGTTCCTTCAAATCGGGAATCTCTTCGGTTTCACTCATTACCGCCTCCACAGCGGATTCTGCAACTCTGGACTTTCGGCGTGCAATGCCATTGCCGTTTGGCCCCAGCGCCAGATCCATCCCTCAATCCACCAGCGTATTCTCAGTGCCAGTGGCGCTACGCGATACTCGGTGGGTTTCGTCGCAAGGTGTAGCCGCATTGCTCACCTCAATCATCCGGCCCGTGGTTACAACGGGCCGGCCGGTTAGCGGTAAAACGGGCTGGCCGGACGGCGCAGATCAACGTAGCGGAACTGTTCGCCCGATCGCTGCAACGCGGCCAGAATTGCTATCTTGCTGTCAAGATCGTCAGTGTTGCCCATGCAGATGGTCGTGTGCCCATCAACGGTCAGCGTCATACCCTTCTTCGGATCGTGGTTGGCTTCGGTGACGTACATCCCCAGCTCATTGAGCAGCCGCTTGACGACCATGCGGGTGGGGGCGTCCATCTCCGGCTTATCGCCAACCGCCCGTTCCATCAGACCGAGTGTAATCACTGGCGCTGGTCGCCGCGCTGTCTGCCCGCCGAACAACTCGTCTGCCGTTGCGCCATCAGGCACAATATCTGGCTCTTCGGCTCCAAACACGCTCAAAAACTCTTTGTACTCGAGCGGGCGAACATCTTCCATCTTGACTGCCGGCAAGGTGCGATCGATGATCTGGCAGGCCAGCCGGTCAAAGATCGCGTCGAAGCGCGGCTCTTGCAGCGCCAACTGGCAAGCGTCGGCCAATTCGCGCACGGTGCGATCCAGCGGGATACTGGCCAAGATGGGCAGGTTGATCTTCTCGGCAAACCGGGCCGCTACCCCGCTGCCATCGTCGCGATTGACCACCAACCCTAGTAGCTTCGTGCGCCCGCCCATGCTGGCGAAATACTTGGCGGCACTCGCGATATTATTCGCGGCGTAGAGGCTTTGGCGATCGTTGCCGCAGAGGATAATCACCTCTTCGGCGAGCGAGCGCGAAAGCGGCGTCGCGAAGCCGCCACACACCACATCACCCAGAAAGTCCATCACCACATAATCGAGCGCCCATTGGCTGAGACCAAACTTTTCGAGCATATCGAAGCCGAACGTGATCCCGCGCCCGCCGCAGCCGCGCCCGACCTCCGGGCCGCCGATCTCGCAGCCATAGACGGTGGCCCGGCCCATAATGGTCGTCTTGAAGATCACGTGATGCGCGGCCAATTCCTCTTCGCGTCCGGCTTCCTTAAACTCGCGCCATACATCGCCGAGGGTGGGCAGGCTGACGCCGCCAAACAGCGCGTTGCAACTATCGTGCTTCGGGTCGCAGCCAAGCTGGAGCACCCGATTGCCCAGCAGCGCCAATTTGCTGACCAGATTGGTAGTGAAGAACGACTTCCCCATGCCGCCTTTGCCGTAGACGGCGAGCATCCGCGCGGTCGCACCGGTTTGCTTCTGTTTAGGATGCGCTGGCATGCGTATGGTCTCTTTCTAGGTGAAATGGCGCTATGCCCCTTCCGGCCCCGTCCCGTTTTGCGGCCACGTCACGACCACCTTCAAGCAAGCCGGATCTTCCAATGCCAGCCGGTATGCAGCCTGAATCCGGTCGAGCGGCACGTGATGGGTGAGCAGTCCATCCACATTCAATTCACCACTGGCCAGCAAGTCGCGCACCCGCGGCAAATCGCCGTCGGGGCCAAACTCCCACTCACGGGCGACTAAGATCTGGGCTTCACGCATAAAGACCGGCGCGTAGGGGATGTTGATATGATCGTAGTAGCCGAGCAACACGACGCGCCCATGGTTGGCGAGCAGCGGCAACGCCCCGGACAGCGCCCCCATCGAGCCGGTCGCCTCGATCAGCACGTCAACTTTCGACTCACCAATTGCTTCATCGAGCGACTCGCGGGTAACATCGATCACTTGATCGGCTTGGCTGGCCTGCAACCGAACGGCAACGCGGTCAGCGACGGCCACGTGCTGCGCGCCGGCGAGTTTTGCCAGCCGCGCGGCCAATTGGCCGACGATGCCCTGCCCCAACACGAGCACCCGATCGGTGCGCCGGATTTGGCCAACCTTCACACCGTGCAGCGCCGTTGCGGCCAGGGCCAGCAGCACGCCGGTCGCCGGATCGATCGATCCCAGCGGCACCACCCGCTCATGTTCGGCGGTGATATACTCGCTCTGCCCGCCCCATGCCGCGTTGACGCCGCGGAAGCAACGCGCGCCGCCGATATAGACCCATTGGCCAAGCAATTCCTTTGGCGCTTTGCTGCCAACTTGCACCACCTGCCCAACCGTCTCGTAGCCGGGCACAACTGGGAAGAGGAGCTGCGGTTGCGGCAAACGGCCATCAAGCAGCATCCGTTCGGTGCCGGCGCTGATCGAGGTAAAGGCCGTCCTGATCAGCACATCACCGGCTTTCGGCTCATTGACCTGCACCGTGCGAATCTCGATCGTGTTCCGTTTCGGGATAACTACCGCGCGCGATTTGATCGGCATACGGTCGATCGCTTTCTAGTACGCTGGAGCGTAATCGTTGCTCAGTGACACAGCCAACTTCGAGCTATGCCTTCAACCTCATCGTTACTATTGCGACTTCGCCGCGCCTGCTGATTGCGCCTGCAATTGCGCCTGTAACAAGCGCCGTTCTTTGGCCGAACGGATCCCGCGCCAGAGGAATTGGCCGGCGTTGAACAAATAGGTGACATAGGCAAAGACCATCACCCACATCACGGTGCGGCTATCAAGATTAAGCCATACCGCCACGAAATAGGCGTTATGGGTAATGATGGCAATCAGATTGCCCAAGTCTTCCCAGAAGAATTCGGGTGCCATGAAGTATTTGCCGTAGATATCGTGTTCCCACAGCATGCCGGTGATGGTCAGCGCCCAAATCAGCGCAATCTTGATCCAGACGCTGATGGTTGCGATCCAGTACCCCTCACCGGTAGCCAGATACCGGATAACCAGCGCAAAACTGATAATAAAGACGATAAACTGAATCGGGGCCAGAATAAACTGGGCTTTTGTCCACGGCGATCGGTTGCGCCGCTCCAATTGTTCGGGAGTGTACATGACATCCCTCCGCTTTATTCTCCCTGCGCCGGCAGTTTTGCGCCGGCCCGGCTGATCGTCAGCAAAAACCGGTGTTCAACCACCTGCGGTTCGTTCAAATCGGGCCATTGCTGGTTGGCCCACGCCTGCACGCGCTCAATCGCCGCCGCCAGCACCTCATCGCTCAGCGCCCATGTCTCGGCGTCAATCCGGGCGGCCATCCCGGCAATCACCTCAGCCGGACTGATCGTGCGCTGCCAGCGGGCGGCCTCGATCGGTTCGCCC
>NZ_DAOTWH010000333.1:0-38949 GCF_034435895.1 Chloroflexus sp. | reverse complement strand
CGCCATCAATTGATGGCGCGCAAGGGGCGAGAACTCTGCTGGCGGTTGTTATCACCTTTCTGCTGTACGGCGCTGCCTTCTGGTTGTGGTGGCAGCAGCGCAATCCGCTCTACGTCTTTGCGTTGGTAGCAGGCCAACTGAGCACCCTGCTCGATCCGTTTTGGCGGCTGCTGTACAGCATCCAAACCGTACCGTCGCTGACCTCGCTGGTGGCGGCGCTGACAACACCTTTCAATATCACGGCCTCACTTCGCGCTGCATGGCCCGACACCTTGCCGGCGATGATTATTGTGGCGCTCTACCTCTATCGCTGGTGGAACCCCGGCCTGTTGAGCGGTGTCTTCACCTACGCCATCTTCATCAGCCTGCAGTTGTTGGTGAGCGTGCTCGGCTTGCGCGATCCGGCGCCGCCGGCGCTGCTCGGTTCATTATCCTTCGGCATCAGCGCCGAGTTGCTGGCAGCCCTCATGAGCGCCACGATCACGTATGGCCTCTGCTACGTCTTCATTACCGTGCAGAATTACTCATGGCCGAGCATGGCAGCGGCTATCTTGCCGCTGCCGCTGATCTTGGGCGGGTTGGTCTACGGGGTGGCCGGTGCGCCATTGTTAATCAGCCGGCTGTTGCCCGACGGCGAGTGGCCGGCGCGGGTCGGATTAGGGCTGACGCTGCTGCTGTTGGGGTGGTGTGTGGCGATTATCATGTCGGGGTTGAATCGCTTAAACCGGGTGGTGTAAGCGAGATAAGCGACACTGGATCAGATAGAAATCCGCGAACAGCACCGATGAACAAAACACCACGCTTAACCCCCGAACTCCTGCTTGCCGCCTACCGGCAAGGCATCTTCCCAATGGCCGGCGAGAACGGCGAGATCGGCTGGGACGAGCCGGTGCGGCGGGCGATTATTCCGCTTGATGACCGCTTTCACGTCCCGCGCCGGTTGGCGCGCACCGTGCGATCAGGGTTCTTTACCGTTACTTTTGACACGGCTTTCGATGCGGTCATCACCGCTTGCGCCGAGCCGGCGCCGGGACGGGAAACCACGTGGATTTCGCCGGAGATCATCCGGGCCTACAGCGAGTTGCACCGGTTAGGCTATGCCCACAGCGTCGAGTGTTGGCGTGACGGCCAACTGGCCGGCGGCCTATATGGGGTAGCGATAGGCGGTTTGTTTGCCGGCGAAAGCATGTTCCACCGCGTGCGCGACGCCAGCAAAGTGGCGTTGGTGCATCTGGTCGAACGGTTGCGGCGGGGTGGGTTTACGCTGCTCGACTCGCAGTTTGTGGTCGGGACGCACATGTTGCAGTTCGGCACGATCGAGATCTCGCGGATTGAATATCACCGCTTGTTGCGCGCGGCGTTGCGGACGCCAGCAGTGTGGTGATAAGAGGGGGCGGGGCGAGGCATGCCTCGCCCTGACCATAGCTGCTGGGGAAACGGCCTGCGTCGCCCTGATAGCTGCCGGTAGGTGGGGCGCGGCATGCCGTATTTTAGGGCGACGCATGCGTCGCCTTTAGCGTTGTTTGCGTTTGCGTTCGCGGCGGGCTTCGCGGCGGCCAGTGGTGGCTACCGGATGCGGCGCGGCCGGAGCAGCGTCGGCCGGCATCTGACGGGGTGCAGGCGCACGGGTGCGCGAGTTACGCACCAACTCGGGCAGTACATTCTGCATGTAATAAAAGACATAACCGCCCAAGATCAGCTCAACCACAAACTGAATGTAAAACCAGAACCGCAGGTTAAAGGTTGGCATATTGAGCATGCGTGCCACACCAAGCGCCACGCCAAAGCCACCCACAATCATCAGCGCAATCCCCAACTGGCGGAAAAAGGTCGCTTTGGCAACATTCCGCTCAGTGTGCAGCCAGATGAAGTAGGCGCCGCCCGCGACCAGCAGAATCTGCACAATAAAGAATGTCCACGCATACGAGCCAAATGTAGGACTAGCAGCCACGAAATAGTCGAAGAACCCCATAATGACAAGCCTCTCTCCACGGTCGCCGAGCGTCGGTACAGCTAGATTGTGGCGGCGATTATAGCAGCGCCGGGGATGCTCGTCAACCGTCCGTGTTCCCTTGCACAAAGTTCGCACCGGAAACGTGCCACCTTTTTCGCTAGACATATACAGCAAAAGTGTGTATAATGTGCAAAACGTCGCGTAATTTGTGAGGGAGTACACTATGCCCTACCGCGTTCGTCGCCGGGCCCATGATCTGATCTGGGTGGTGCTGGAGGATCATCTACACTTGGCCGAAGCGGAACGGTACTATCAAGAAATGTGGCGATTGCTTGACCAGTGCCCAAAGCCGACAGATCTGCTGGTGGATGGACGACGAATCTCTAGCGCTGATTGGGGAGCACGCCAGCGCACCGAAGCCATCGCGCGCCATAAGCATTTAGGCCGGATTGCCTTTATTGTTTCTGAACATCATTTGCTGTTGTTTGCGCCATTGGTGCGTTTTGTCAGTGGGGTTGGCCTCTTTGGCACCGAACAAGAGGCGCTGCGCTATCTCGGTACGGTGATGGAATATGGCGATTGATAGTTTTATCGTTCATTCCTATTGCAAAACCTGTGCATATTTGCACAGGTTTTGTTCGTTTTCTGTTCAGATTGTTATTTATTATGCGATCTTGCATAATATACTCAGGTTATTATCGCTGACGACAGGAGCAATGGTGCTATGAGCCAGCCGACAGAATTTGTGATGGTGCTGGGGATGCAGCGGTACAGTCAGGATTTCTTCCGCCGCGCCGAGATTGAGGTGCGCAAAGAGGTGCCTGACTTCCGCTTGCATATTTTCGAAGATCGGGATGTCACCGCGCGCCCGGCTGAAGTCGAGGCGGCGATTGCCCGTTGCCAGTGCCTCATCCTTTCACTTATTACCTTGAACGAGACGGCGGAGGTGTTGATCCCGATGGTCGAACGCCACGATCCGCCGGTGATCTTCTCTTTTGAGGGGTTGCCTGAGGTGATGCGGCTGAATAAGGTTGGGTCGTATAACCTCAAGGGCGGCAAGGGTATGCCCAAGCCGGTGCAAAACGTGGCCCGGCTGTTGGTCGGTGGGCGCGAGGAAGATGCGCTCTACGGCTACGTCAAACTGCAAAAAATCACCTCAAAACTGATCAATTTCTTGCCCGGCAAGCGTCTCAACGATTTTCGCAATTGGACGAATGTCACGAATTATTGGAATCATCGTAGCATCGCCAACGCGGCCAATATGTTTAAGCTCATCTTGCGCGAGTATAGCGGGATGAGCCATTTGCGGGTTGACCCGGTGGTCGAGATGCCGAATATGGGTTTTGCCCATCCCGATGCGCCAAAGTTGTTCGCCAATCCCCACGAGTACGAGCGGTGGGAAAAGGAACGCAACCGCGCGCGTAAAGGGGTGCCGGCCCCGCTCGGTACGGTGGCGGTGCTGTCGTTCCGCGCCCATATCTTGTCAGGGGCCGATTACCATAACAAGATTGTGCAGGCGCTCGAAGCCGCCGGCTTGCGGGTGTTGCCGATCTTCGTGATGGGGATCGAGAGCCATATCGTGGTGCGCGAGTGGCTCAGCCATATGAAGGTCGATCTGGTGATTAACACAATGGGCTTTCCGCTGGTCGGCGGCCCGGCTGGTTCGACCAAGGCCGGTTTGACCGTCGATGTGGCCCGCGAGTTGCTCAGCAAACTCGATGTGCCGTATATCGTCGCCCAACCGTTGTTTGTGCAAGACGAAGACGATTGGCGCGAGCGCGGCGTTGGCCCGCTGCAAAGCACCTTCCTCTATAGCCTGCCCGAAATGGATGGCGCGATCGCGCCGGTAGTGTTAGGTGGGATGCGCGGCAGCACCATCACCACGGTGCAAGACCGGCTTGAGCGGCTGGCCCGCATCGCTCGCGGCTTCGTCCGTTTGCGCAAGAAGGCGAACCGCGATAAGAAGGTGGCGATTATCGTCTATAACTATCCACCCGGCCAAGGCAAGGTGGCGACGGCGGCCCTGCTCGATGTGCCGGCTAGCCTGATTGCCATCCTCGACCGGCTGGCTGCTGAGGGTTATCAGGTGGGCCGCTATCCGCGCGATCCGGAGACCTTCGCCCGCTGCCTTGAGGGGTTGGTGAGCGATCAGCCGCTGCCCCCCGGCCACCCGCCAGTGGTGATGGGGGTGAGCGCCGATCTGCACGATTTCTACCGCTGGCTGCGGCCCGGCGATCAAGAGCGGATTAATGCCCGCTGGGGCGCCTTCCCCGGCGATATTGCCCCGCTGGGGCGCGATAAGGTGCGCTTGGCCGGCGCCCAGATTGGCAATATCTTTATCGGCGTGCAGCCGGTGATCGGCATGCCCGGCGACCCGATGCGGCTGCTGTTTGATAAGGAAAATACGCCGCACCACCAATACGCCCTCTTCTACCGCTACCTTAGCGAGAGCTTTGGCGCTGATGCGATCATTCACCTCGGCATGCACGGCACCGCCGAGTGGATGCCCGGCTTGCAACTCGGCCTGACCGATCGCTGCTGGCCCGATATTTTGCTCGGCGAGACGCCCAATTTCTACGTCTACCCGATCAACAACCCCGCCGAAGCCAATATCGCCAAGCGGCGCGGCTATAGCACCATTATCGGCCACGCCATTCCGCCGTACGGACGGGCCGGTCTGTACCGCGAGTTGCAGGCCTTGCAAGACCTGCTGGCCGAGTATCGTGAGCGTCCAGCTTCCGTCGCCGACGATGACCAAAGCCCGGAGGCAGTGGCGATCATGCAGAAGATCGCGCTGCTCAACCTTGACAACGATCTGGTGCGCCAGCCCGACGAGCCGTTCAGCCGCTTCGCGTCGCGGGCCTACGCCTATCTGCGCGATCTCGCGGCGACGATGATTACCGACCGCTTGCACGTGCTGGGCAGCGCTCCGCCGCCCGAAGAGCAACTGACCCTGATCGTCGAGACGCTTAAGGTGCCGCGCGGTGAGTTGCCCGGGCTGGCCGATCTGTTCCTCGCAGCGCGGCGCGCCACCGTGCGCTACGGCGACGTGCTGGCGCGAGCACGGCAGGGTGATGCCGAAGCCTTGGCCCTGCGCGACGAGATCGAGGCCCGCTGCTCCGAGTTCGTCCAGCAGACGGTCTTTGGCCATCTGTCGCCCGATCAGGCCGCGCGCCAGTTTGGCTTGCCCAACAGTAACGAAGTGTTGGGCCTGATCCAGCATGGGCGGGCGCTGCTGGCGGCATTGCGCGACAATACGCAAGAGCTCGACTACCTCATGCGCGGGTTGGGCGGTCACTACATCCCGGCGGCTCCCGGCGGCGACATTATCCGCGACGGGGTGACGGTGCTTCCTACTGGGCGCAATATCCACAGTCTCGACCCCTTCCGGGTGCCGACCGATAGCGCCTACGAGCGCGGCGCGCGCATCGCCGAGGCGATCATTGCCGCTCACCGTGCCGAGACCGGCCAGTACCCAGAGACGATTGCACAGGTTCTGTGGGGCCTCGATGCGATCAAGACCAAGGGCGAGTCGATCGGCATTGTCCTTGGCTTGATCGGCGCGCGCCCAGTGAAGGATGGGCAAGGCAAGGTCGGTCGCTACGCGCTCATCCCGCTGGCCGAGCTGGGCCGGCCCCGGATCGACGTGCTGATGACCGCCTCCGGCATCTTCCGCGACATCTTCGCTGGCACCATGGATATGCTCGACCGGTTGGTGCGGGAAGCGGCGGAGGCCGACGAGCCGGTTGAGATGAACTACATCCGCAAGCACGTGCAAGAGATGATGGCCGCCGGCAAGAGCTTCGATCAGGCGACGGCGCGTATCTTCACGCAGGCTGCCGGCACCTACGGCACCGATGTCGATGAGGCGATTGAAGGCAGTGCGTGGGAGAAACGCGAAGAGCTGGAGGATCTGTTCATCAAGCGCAATGCCTACGCCTTCGGCGGACGGCAGAATGGCGAAGCGCAGCCAGAGGTGTTGCGCGCGTTGCTCGGCACGGTCAGCCGGGTAGCGCAAGAGATCGACAGCGTTGAATACGGCTTGACCGATATGCAGCACTACTACGGCTATTCGGGCGCGTTGAAGGCGGCGGCTGAGCGGGCCACCGGCCAGCACGTGCCGCTCAACTTCGTCGAGAGCTTTACCGCCGAAACCAAACTGCAAACGCTCGAGCAGACCTTGCGGGTGGAGTATCGCACTAAGTTCCTCAATCCGAAGTGGTACGAAGGTATGCTGCGCCACGGCCACAACGGCGCTGCCGAGATTGCTAGCCGCTTCACCTACATGCTCGGCTGGAGCGCCACGACCGATGCGGTTGACAAGTGGGTCTACGACGAAGCGGCTAAGACCTTCGTGCTCGATGACGCCATGCGCACTCGGATCGAGCAGCTCAATCCAGCGGCGGCGCGCAATATGGTAGGCCGCTTGCTCGAGGCCAACGCGCGCGGCATCTGGCAGACCGATGAAGAGACGCTGGAGCGGCTGCGCGAACTGCACGCCGATCTGGAAGACCGGTTAGAGGGCGTGGCCTAGGGTTGAATGACGGCGCCGGGCGAGCCAACCGCGGCTCGTCCGGTTTTATTTTTATGGAGCGCGGCAGTGACACTGCCATCTCGATCGGGAGTGCGCAGTCAAACTGCTGTACTCCATAGTACTGCCTCGCAATTCCCCCTTGACAAGCTGGGTGACTAGTTGTACCCTTCAAATAGTTTGAATAATCAAACTATTTGAAGGATCAAATCGTGTACCACGAACTTGACCCGCCCTACACCCCAGAGCGCGTCGCTGAGCTGTTCAACCTCGTGCATAGCGAGCTGATGGGCCAAAGCATGGAGACGCTCTTGCAATTCTTGCAGCGGACGAACCTCTCGATGCCGCGCCTGATTGCGCTGATGCATATTGATCGTCGCCATGCCGCGACCATCTCATCGCTGAGCGAGCACCTTAATTTGACGATGGCGACCACCAGCCAGATTGTCGATCAATTAGTGCAAGATGGGTTGGTAGAGCGCAGTGAATCGCCGCACGATCGTCGCCAAAAGCTGGTCTCGCTCACGATTGAAGGTAAGCGGCTGGTGGCTGAAGCGCGCCAGATTCGCTTGAGCGAAGCCAGCCGCCATCTGCGCCAATTGCCGCCTGAGCTGCTCGAACGGCTTGGTCAGGCGCTCAGTGCGGCGTGCCGCGAGTGGAACCTCATGACGGCTGAATAACGCCACCGCGTTCAGCAGTTTGGCCTTCGTTGGAGGCAGCGTGGATGCCGCGCTGTCATGGGTAGCTGTTGGGTTTGAAGGGCACGCCGGTTGTCATTGCGAGCCGCCGGAGGCGGCGAAGCAATCTCCCGCGAGGGCGGGAGAAGCCCCTCAGCGGTTCGTTCCGCTGACGGAGGCGCAAAGGGGGCAGAGACGCAGAGAATTCTAAACGCAAAGACGCGAAGGGCGCGAAGCTTTTGTGGTTGAAGCTAAGAGCGTACTTGGGTCAATCCCTCCAAACTCTTGGTGCCCTAGTGTCGTTGCGGGTATCACCCGCCGTTGCGGGGCTGCGCTCTTCGCAATGACAGGCCGCTTGTCATTGCGAGCGCAGCGCAGCGGAGCGACCAACCGCTTCCAGTCACGGCATTTGACCGCAACCGCTTGTCATTGCGAGCGCAGCGCAGCAATCTCCCGCGATAGCGAGAGCAGCCCCCGCAGCGGGTATTTCCGCTGACGGCGGAGATTGCTGTGGTCGGGCGGCTCCCAGCCGTGCTGGATGCCGCCGCTTCCTTGCAATGACATGGGTTTTATTATTTGACATACGTTCGACAAGGCAAGGAGTCACACAACCGTATGGCCACCACCACATCGCCAACGACTGTCGCTACCACACGGATTGATTACGCCGTAACGCTTGATCAGCGCAGCAAGGTGCTGATCTTAATCGGAGTCTTGCTCGGTCTGTTTCTCTCGGCGCTTGACCAGACGATCGTCTCAACAGCTTTGCCGCGGATCGTGGCCGATCTGAAAGGGATCGAACTGATTGGGTGGGTTTCAACCAGCTATCTGCTGGCGTCAACGGCGATGGTGCCGATCTACGGCAAACTGTCGGACATCTACGGGCGCAAATATGTTTTGCTGTTCGGGATCGTGGTCTTCCTGCTCGGCTCGCTGTTGTGCGGCTTGGCCGGCGATATGACCCAGTTGGTCTTCTTCCGCGGCTTGCAAGGCTTTGGCGCGGCGGCGCTTACCTCAACCGCCTTCGCCATTCCCGCCGACCTGTTTGTGCCAGCGGAACGGGCGCGCTATATGGGCCTGTTTGGCACCGTGTTCGGTCTGTCGAGCGTAGTGGGGCCGTTTATCGGCGGTCTGCTCACCGACAATCTGAGCTGGCACTGGGTCTTCTTCGTCAACTTGCCGTTGGGTGTGGTCGCGCTCGGCTTCATCATTGCCAAGCTGCCGCGTTTGCACAGCGGTCTCAAGCCGGCAATTGACTATGCCGGCGCGACGACGTTGCTGCTGACGGTGATCCCGTTCTTGCTGGCGTTGACGCTCGACAAGAATGACTTTCCGTGGACATCGCCGCTGATCGTGAGCTTGTTTGCCGTCAGCGTGGTTGGCTTGATCTTCTTCCTGCTGATCGAACAGCGGGCCGAGTCGCCGATCTTGCCGCTGCACCTCTTCCGCATCCGCACCTTCACTCTCACTGCGATGATCGGCGTCACCGTCGGCGCTACCCTCTTCGCGGCGATTTTCTTCCTCTCGCTCTATCTGGTCAACGTGCTCGGCGTGAGCACCACCGCCGCCGGCACCACGCTTATCCCGCTCACCCTTAGCCTTGTGGTAGGGGCGATGGTGTCGTCGCAGATCGTGCAGCGCACCGGGCGCTACAAATGGGTGATTATCGGCGGCATGGCGATTATCGTGGCGTCGCTGTGGTGGCTGACGACGCTCACCCCGGAGACGTCGATCTGGATGGTGCGGCTGCGTATGATCGCACTGGGATTGGGCTTAGGCCCCTCGATGCCGATCCTCAATCTGGCGATGCAGAATGCAGTGCCGCGCACCGACATGGGGGCCGCGACAGCCAGCCGGCAATTCTTCCAGCAGATCGGGCAGGTGGTCGGTTCGGCGGTCTTTGGCGCGCTGCTCACCAGTGTCTTGACCACAACGCTGAGCGCGAATCTGGCCCCGATCCAAGCCCAGTTGCCGCCAGCCATGGCTGCCCAGTTTGATAGCAGCGCGCTACGCAATGGGATGGGGGCCGGCGAGGGGGCAAGCGGCGGCGCCGTCGATCCGGCAGTGAAGATCGAACAGGCGATTGCCGAGCAATTTGCCTCCCGGCGTGATCTGCTCACCCGCGCGCTACGCGATGCCGATCCGGCGGCGATCGAGGCTCTGCGCGCCGATCCGCAAATCCCTGATCAGCAGAAGGCAATGCTGGATATGATCGGGAGTTTGCCGGCAACGGCCCGTGCGCAGGCGCTCGATCGGGTGTTGGCGCAGCTTGACCAAGCCGAGCAGACGGCCCGCGCCGAGGGGCGGGCAATCGGCAAGCAGATCGGTGCGGCGCTGAAAGATGCCTTTACCACCAGCGTGACGACCATATACTGGTACGCGATCTGGCTGGCCGTGATCGGATTGGTGCTGGCGCTGTTCATTCCTGAACTGCCGCTCCAGCGCAGCTACGGCCAAGATTTGCCACCAATGATGGAATGAGTAGGTGCATGGAGAGCCGGACGGCTGTCCGGCTCCGCAAAGCAAGCAAAGGTGCAGAGGGTTTTAACGCAAAAGCGCGAAGGACGCAGAGGAGGCAAAGGTTTTGCTAGCCCCCACCCCGTGCCCCTCCCCCGCTGGGGGAGGGGTGGAGAATAGCCACGAAAAGATACAAAACCCACAAAAACGTGCTATTTTGGCGTCTTTGGTGTCGCTTTGTGGCTAGTTGGCGCCGTACCCGCACCCCCGTCCCTGCTCCCACTGGCGCGGGAGCGGGGCGCTGCGGGGTTTTGCTCAAGGAGTGCCTGTCGCGCATACGAAGCTGCTCCCCCTCTCCCGCCGTGAGGTGGGAGAGGGGGCTGGGGGGTGAGGGTCAGCCCGCGCAGCGGGCTTCGTAATGGTAGACCGGCCCTAAAGGGCCGGGCATATCTGCCCAACATCCTCAGCTCAGTACTGGCGATGATGGCGGCGCAAACCCCGGCTGCATCGTCGCCGGTGCAGTGTGACCGGCGGCATGCAGAGGCGATGGACGCTTGACATGCGATAACCGGCCATCGCGCAACAACCGCTCGTGGGCCGTGGCCCAGCTTGGCGGTTCGAGCGAGTCTTGCTTCCAGCGCGCGATCGCCACCTCGCTGCACAACTCGGCCAGCAACCGCGTCGCCAAACGATGCGCGCCGCCATTGCGATACCCCTTCATCGCCGGCGCATCGCGCCAGACTGTCTTCGTCCAGACAACATTGCCCCACTCGAAACGGGTAGCGATGTGAACGATGCCATCGGCGCGTTGGGCCTGCGCCATCGTGCGCAGCGCGTGCCAGACGAATAGTGGTATGAGGAAGACTGAACGGACGCGCAGGCGGGTAATCGAGACGAGGTGCATCGGGGCGGTTCCCTTCTGAGTTAACGGTATTTATTTATGATATAAATATACAACGTTAATTTATTCTTGTCAGGCGACCATTCCCATCATTGGCCAAGTCAGGTATAATACGCAAAAGATCCGCACGATATAGTAACGAGGTGTCACGTGGCGACTCCACGCTCTCGTCGTGGTCGCGGCCAAAAGCGCAGTTCTGCGTTGACGGTGCAGCGGCGGTTGTGGCTGATCAGCCGGTTTGTACGCGGCCCGGCAACCCCCGCCGAGCTGATTGCGGACGCGCGCCGCACCTTCGACTCCAGCATCTACCCCCCTAACGCGCTGGTTGCGCTTCGCCACGATTTCAACGCGCTCCGTAACGAATTTCTCTGCACGATCGAGCGCCAGTCTGACGGGCGCTACACGCTGACCGATTTTGGCCGGCTCACCTTGCTCAATCTGCCCGACGAAGAGCTAGAGGCGCTTGCGTTTCTCGCAGCGCTGTTTAGCGAGGGCAACTGGCCCAATGGCCCACAGGTGCGGGCACTGCTCGATCATGTCATTGCGCTGCTGCCGCCGGAACGGCGGTCATATCTCAGCCAGCAGCAAGGAATGGAATTCGACTTACCCCAAAATAGTACGACCGTTGACCAACATTTGTTAGCCCGGCTCCGGCGCAATCTTCGCCGCCATGCCCTGCGCTTTCGCTATCGCTCGACCTTTAGCCAAGAACCGGAAGCGCACCGGGTGGCACCGGTACGGCTCTTTATGCGCGATGGTCATACCTACCTCGAAGCCTACTGCTACAGTTCACCCCATCAAGCGACCGTGGGTCGCTACATTCCCTACCGGGTTGACCGGATCGTCCCCGACTCGTTGCACGTCGAACGGCGGGTGTTGCCACCCGAATTGCCGCCGCGCAAGATGTGGTCATTGCGCTACTGGCTCTCGCCGCAAGTGGCGCGCAACCGTGACGTGGCGCTCTGGTTTCCCAACAGTGCGGTGACGTATCACCCCGACGGCAGCGCCGAGATCGTGGCCCAAACCAGTGATTTGTGGCAAGCTGAGCAGATTCTACTCCGTTACCGCGAACATTGCCGCGTGCTCGAACCGGGTGAGCTGGTGGCGATGATCCGGCAGACGATCGAACGGATGCACGCGGTGTACGCCGAGTAAGGGGAAGGATGGCGTGCGGCAGGCTAGCTGCCGCACGTAGAAATGTAATTATCGCCAAAACAAGCTGAGATAGAGCAGCGCGGTAGCGGTGGTACTCACAATGATGAGGCCGTTGATAAACCACTGTGGCGCCGGCTGCGGTTGCGAGCGCTCATCGCGCACTTCCTCAAGCTCGGCCTGCAATGCTGCCAGTGTCACCTGCCGGTTGGCCGGAAACGGATCGCACATCGTTGCAATCAGATGCTGGATAGCCGGCGGTAATTGCTCGATGTCCAGCAGCTCGTGCAATACCCACCCCAACGCGAAGAAATCGCTCCGTTCGTCGAGCGGCCAGCCGGCCAACTGTGCCGGCGGGGTATAGATGGGCCGGCCAATCCCTTGCACGTCTGGCGCCAGTTGGTAGCAGTAGCGGCTCAGACCGAAATCGATCAGCGCCACCTTACCATCCAATCCCACTATAATATTTTGCGGATGCAGATCGCCGTGAACGATCCCGTGCGCGTGCAAGATACGCAGCACCCAGCAGAGGTTGATCGCGATGGTGAGCGCGTCTTGTGGATGACCGGCGGCAAGGATGGAAGCCAGCGTCTGGCCGGGAATGTAGCTCTGAACATAGTAATACCCGTGACGGTCACGGCCCATCGTGATGAACCGCGGGAAGCAGTGCCATTTATCGTTGCCTACTGCCGGCAATGCGCGCACAATGTCGATCTCGCGCCGGAAGGCGCGGGCAGCGTTGGTGAGTAATATGCTGCGACTGGTTGGAGCAAGCCGCTTGATCACCACCAATTGCGCAGTCGCTTCATCGTAAGCCAGATCGACAATGCTGTGAGCCGTGCGGGCCAGCCGGTGAACCACTTGAAAGAGATCGGCCACCACCTCGTTGCGCGGCGCCCCCATCATCACGACACCTCTAACAGGTTGCGGAGGACGCTGAATGGCGTCAAGCCGTCGAGGACGATCGTTTCATCGCCATATTCAATCACCAGTGTGCCAGTGTCGAACCAGTGACCAATCGGATTGGGCGGGAAGTAGTGTCCACGGATATAGATTCGTTCGATAACGCGGCGTGAACCAAACGGATAGCCGTCATCGATGATGATCCGGTCGCAGGTGATCACAATGTGGAACCGGCGTTCTTGGATCACCAGCACGATGATGCCCAGCAGAGAAGCCGTACTCGCTAAGGCAAAGCCAAGCGCGATCGAGACATACCCAACGGTGAACGTTTGCCACGTTAATCCGGCAAGGATGCCGTAGAGGGAAGCGAAGCCGAGATACTGCTGCAGGCGCCACAGCGGATGTCGACAGAACGGGGTCGGGGGAGACTGGTGAATGATCGCCATCGTATCCTCCTTCGCCGATTGGCGCGAGCCGGTTCGCCAGCGCGAACCGATCTGGGGGCCGGTGTTCCGCTTGGTGCCCGCCTATGGCAAAGGGTTCGGCTTATCACATCCTTTTTACACTTTTTTAACGAGTGCGTTTGTTGTATGCTACGATGGAGATTTGTTACGATGATTATACGTAATCAGATGATCGCACTGCATCCATCAGAAGACTCATAGTGACGCCGGGTTTGATCGTCGAATGGATCATGCTTTCTCACTTGAAGAAATGCGTCGATGAGCAATCATTTGGCAACGAAAAAACGGCGCAGCCGGCTGCGCCGTCTTTCGGTATCGTTACTGGCTCTCGGCTCAGATCGGTTCGGGTGGGAAGCTGCTGCCCAATGTTAAGATGCCGAGATCGTAGGCGCGCGCAATGGCGTGAACTCGGTTGGTCACTTGCAATTTATCACAGATGTTTTGCACCTCCCGTTTAATTGTGCCGGCGCTACAACTCAACTCTTTCATCACCTCTTCGATCAGAGCGCCGCGCGCCATCAGGCGAAGCACCTGTTTTTCGCGTTCGGTGAGCGGGGGCGTGATGGTATGCCGGGGTGCGCCTGCCGGACTTTCCGCAACACCTCTTCTAGCAAGCGTTCGAGTTGGTCAGAGTCATTGAAAACCTCTTTTGAGACGGCCCTGTCAGCGCCTTTGCGCTGGGCCTGTTCGATCCACTCGGGATAGGCCGTCATCGCGATAACTGCCACCTGCGGTGTTTGGCGTTTGATCTGTTCGATTGCATGAATGCCAGTCCATCAGTCGCCGTACCACGAGATATCCATCATGATGATATCTGGTTGGAGCCTGCTTGCCATGCTGATCGCTTATTGCGGGGTGTGCGCTTCACCAACATAGTGAATGTTAGGAATATAGGCGAGCACCTTTTTCAGCCCTTCGCGAAAGAGGGCTAAATCATCGGCAATAACGACTCTGATGGGGTTTCCATGCCTGCTCCATCGAACGGCAAGGGCGGGCCACTGGTGATGTCACGTATCAGCCGACCATCCTTGAACCAAAAGATTGCCGCCGATTCCGCGTCGAAATCTTCACACACCGAGTCAAGCAGTTCGTGCAGGGTGCTGATATACCCTTGCTGATCCTCTTCAACAATGGAATTGAGCAATCGTTCGTACAGATCAAGCCGGTTCAGGCGGGGCGGATTGAGAAACAGCAAGAGATGCTCACCATCAGCGACCCGCTGCGACTCGACTCTGAATGTTATTTTGCGCCCGCCGGGGGCTTGCATCGTGTATCGTTCCGGATGAGGTTGAGGCTGTTGGCAGGCCGTGCAATTCGCGTGCAAGCAAACCAAATACTCGTAGCAGGTCATATTGGGCGTCCACGGGCCAAATTGCTGTTCAAGCGCATGATTGACAAACACAAGCCGGCGATGTTGAGCGACCACGCAGATCCCGGATTGGTATCGATCAAGGATTTAGACTAATTCGGTTTGCTGATCCGCAAAAGCGTCCGGATGCACCGACGTGCGGCGCAACACATATAACAACAGCAAGCCAAAGATCGTAATGGTAGGCGCGATCGCAATTTCGATCAGATTATCGGCATGAACGCTGCCTACCGCGGTGGCCGAGCTAATCGAAAGCCCAACGATCACACTGCCCCATAGGTTATTGAGAAATCGCATCGCGCTAACAATGGGGATGAGGTAAAGTACCCAAAAGACGTTAGATGCTGTCCCAAGCTGCAGAATAGCCGAGCTGATCAAGATGACTTCGATCAGGTTTTACAGGAACTTCGCTGGCGGTTTGTGCCATTGTTCGGGTTGAAATGCCCCCAGATAGCCGTAAATATCTGAAAACAGGCCATCACACCGATAATGAGCCAGCCTGTCTTCAGGTTTGGCTCCGGTATGTTTGGCGCTTTGAGCCATGCCCACATGATGAGCAACCCCAAACCGCCGACCCGCAAGCACCAAATCAAGAGTAACGCACCGCGCTCTTGACCAAACCATGCCCTGATTTGACGCCACCGCCAGTTGAAATTGAATTGCATGTCGCGGCTCAACTGCGCTCTTTGAGTTTCAGGATCGAGCGACATGGTTGACCATCCTTTACGTGCTGGTCGTTCGCCGTGAATACATGTATCGTATCAGCCACGGTGGTCGCATAGGAAGGTACAAATTGTTCGATTCGTTCAGCAATCGGTGATCCGTTTGGCTCATCGCACACGCTTTCAACGCCGATGCGGTATACTTGCACCGAAATGCTGGAATCGTTTGCGATGTACGTTTTGCGCTATTCCTCCCCGCTGTTGTGTGTGAGAAGCCACTGGCGCCCTCGCCCGGCTGGGAGACGTGCGGGAGTCATCGTTCTTGGTTACGAAACCGCTTGTTACGGAAAGTCAATAGTCATGGCTGAACCTGAACTGACTCTGCCGGCGTTGAACGTGTTACGAATTCGGGTCACGTTGCGGCTGGCGGCGCCGACGCGGTTGCCGCCGTTTAAAGGCGCATTATTTCGTGGCGGGTTGGGCTATGCGCTGCAACGGATTGCGTGCCCGCAACAGTGTTGGGGCCAGTCGAACGCCTGCCCAGCGGCGCTGGCGCATTGCGTCTACCGTAATCTGTTTGAGCCGGTGGCGCCGCCAAACAGCGAGTTTTTGCACGATCTGCGCGATGCGCCGCGCCCGTTCGTGATCGAGCCGCCGCTCGACCAGCGCCGCGTCTACGCTGCCGGTGATCTGCTCGAAACGAATATGCTGCTGTTTGGGCGCGGGATCGAGTCTCTGCCCTTTGTGGCGCTGGCGTTTGTCGATTTCGCCCGCGCCGGTCTGGGCCGCTACCAAACTGCGGCGCGCCTCGAACGAATCGAGGCGTTGCCGTATGGCCAGTTGCTGGGGGTGACGATCTACCGCGATGGCGATGCTGATCTGGCCCTCGGCGAGTTGCCGGTCTTTAACCTCTCGGAACTGATGCCAATCGCGCAATGCCTGCCCGCCAATCTCCGGCTCGCCCTGCGCACGCCGCTGCGGATCAAGACGTGCGGCGAACTCATGCAGAAACCGGAGATTCCGGCGATCGTGCAGGCGACTGCATGGCGCTTGCAGGCACTGAACCACTTTTACGGCCATGTGCCGTGGGAGGTTGATTACCGGACAGCGATCGCTGCTGCGCAGCAAGTAACGGTTGAAGATGACACCACGCGCTGGGTGGATTGGGAGCGTTCGAGCACTCGCCCTAGCAAGCGGCAGTCGATGGTGTTAGGAGGGTTAGTTGGCGCAGCGACGTTGCGCAATGTGCCGCCAGTGGTGCGGGCATTTTTGTTGGCGGCGAGCGTGGTGCATACCGGTAAGTCGTGTGTGTTTGGCCACGGTTGGATCGAGGTGCGCCCGCTTCGGTGAGGTGTGGGGCGCGGAGGCAGGCGTTCCGCCCGCGCGCCGGGAGGGGGTGAAGGAGCGCGGGCCGCTGGCCTGCCGATGAAGCGATATGCCTTGGGAGACAGCAATGGACTTCAACGAACAACTTCGTCTCTTCTGCGAACGAGTAGGCGACCGGCGCGCGGAGGCGTTAATCCTCACTGGCACTGGCCAAACCGATACCGCTGCCCTTTTGCTGGCAGCGCTGCAACCGCAGCGAGTCGCTTTTCTGCTGACGCCGGAAACGAATACCTTCCCTGAACGAGTAGCGCAGCAGATTGATCGTTCCCCTGATCCGAATTGGTTGCGCAAAACAGCGCGCTACACCGACATTAATCAGGTCTATCGCGCATTGCGCGCGATCATCGAAGATTGGTCTGATCTGCCGCGCGCACAGATCCTCGTTGATTTGACTGGCGGCACCAAGATGATGTCGGTAGGGCTGGCCAAAGCGGCCTATGCGCTCGATCTTGATACGATCTATATCGAGAGCGACTATCAGCAAAATAAGCCGGTACCGGGCACGCAACGCCTGATCGCCCCGCCTGACCCGTATGAAGTGTTCGGCGATCTCGAAGCAGAGGAAGCCGCCCGCGCCTTCAACACCCACGACTACCTGAGCGCAGCGCGGATCTACGCCGATCTAGCCCGGCGAGTGCCGGAACCGGATCAGGCGACGTATGCCGCCCTCGAGCAGTTGGCCGTCGCCTACACCCAATGGGAAGCGTTTGATCTGCAGGCTGCGGCGCAGACGTTACAGCGCCTGTTGAGCAAGCCGTTGCCTGTGAAGCTCACACACCATCATAATACCCT
This sequence comes from Chloroflexus sp., assembly GCF_034435895.1. Classification (GTDB taxonomy): domain Bacteria; phylum Chloroflexota; class Chloroflexia; order Chloroflexales; family Chloroflexaceae; genus Chloroflexus. The sequence goes on along the minus strand of NZ_DAOTWH010000333.1, from coordinate 21,701 downwards.
GCAATCCCAGCAAGCTGCGTTGGCGCGCATCGTCCAGACCATCAGAACAATGTCGCAGCCGGCGCGCGCACTGGCGACCCTGCAAGATCTCGACGCTGTGCTGCCGCTGCTTGGTTCGCTGCATGCCAATGCCTTGCGCCGCGAAGCACAGCAACGCTTCGACACAGCCGCATTGTTGCGGTATCGGTGTCTGGAATTGATGAGCCAGCACCGGCTGGCGACGTACGGCGTGCTAGCTGAAGAACCTGATTTGAATGCACTCAAGCAACGATTTCCGAATCTAGAGCAACGTTACCGGCAGGTTGAGCGATCGCTCGGTTTTCAGGAGCGAGGATTGCAATCGAACCGCAATGGCGCCTACAACCCAATAACGCTGCTCAATGGCTATATGCTGCTAGCTGCGCTGAACGATCCATTGATGCACCATGTGGAACCAATCGATATTCGCAATCGCTCGCGCGCTCGCAATCAGAGCATTCTCGCCCACGGCTTCCGCCAGATTAGCGAAGCGGAATATCGCGATTTTGTTACGGTGGTTGAGCAATTGCTGGATCAATTCTTCGCGATTGGGCAACGGTCACGCAGCGATTGGGAGGCGCTGTACCGGTTTATAACGGTGTGATGAGCGACTAGTATCGGCAGCCAGACGGTTCAGTTTCCTTCCCAGTGGGGTTCAAGTACAGATGCAGGAGTATTATCCGTGAACCGCCGGAGCTGGAAAGAGATTTTTGCTAGTATCAACGATCCAGAGGTTCCGGCGCTCTTTTTGATCGGTACCATGGTGTTTGCCATTCTTGGCAATGCGCTCTACGATTTGCTGGTTGAGCTGCTGCAAGACGTGTTGGGCGGCGAAAACGCATTGCTGTATGCGGTTATCACTGTGTTTTCTGCCGCATTGCTGGTCGCGATTACGCTCATACTCTGGCTCTGGTTCAACCTGCGCCGGCGCCAGCGCAACCGGTTAGCCGATGCGGTCAAACTCGATCGCGCCTACCCCGGCCTGATCGTGTTTGTCAGCGCCAATCAGCGCGGTGCTGAACCGGCGGCGATCATGCACCACCTGAAAACCGGTAAATTGCGCCGGCTGTGGTTGATTGCGACCTCCGAAGCGGAAAAGAAGGCGGCGCAGTTGCTCGATCAGGTTCGGCAAGAGGCAAATGACACGGTTCAGATCACCATTGTGCCGCTTGAAAGCACCTTTGACATTCCGGCGGCGAATCGGGCGGTGGTGCAAGCGTTTGATCAAGCTGGTGATTTGATCGATCAGGTGATCGTTGATATTACCGGCGGCACCAAGCACATGAGCGCCGGCGCGGTGCTGGCGTGCCGCGAGTATGGCGTGCCGATGCAGTATGTGTTGGCCGAGATCAAAGATGGCAAGGTTGATGAGCGTAGCGAGGGCGAGTTGATGAAGGTGTGGTTGTGATCCGATGAGCCATTGGTCGCGCTGAAGGGGGAGATTGCTGCGGGCGGCGCCCGCTGCGCGGGGACGCCGCCGCTCCCTCGCAATGACATGAGGCCCCTCGCTCCCACCTGCGGGCGAGATTGGGGAGCCGCCGGATTGGCAGCAAAGACATCGCTACAGCGGGACAGCGTAGCGCCCCTCTCCTGCCACGCGGGAGAGGGGCAGGGGGTGAGGGTACACCGGTGCATCCGCAAGCTATCGACTATGGCTGTACTGATGGGTTCTGTCCGGTCGGGCGGCGCTCACTGCGCGGGGTGGCCTCACCCCCTCGCAATGACAGAGGGTAATGATCCTAATACCGCAATATCGCCGCAATCCGCTGGTGGGCTTGGAGGGAACCGTTCGGCACAAAGACCACCTTGCCGCCGCGATCGATCACCGTCGCGATCACCTCATCGACTGCGTCATCGAGGGCGGCTGGCGTGGTTGGCTCATCAATGAAGGTCAAGCGTTGGCCGCTCTCATCAACCAGCGCCGCTTGGTGGTAGTCTTCCTCGACTAACAAGGTTGCGATGCGACCTTCGTAAGCAAATCGCCACACTTCCCCCAATGTTGAGCAATAGCGTTGCCCGCTCACCGCTGCCTCAAGCTCGCGTAAGACGTGCTGGCTGCGGTGTTGCAGGTTGGCTTCGACCAACGGCCAGATCAGGCGGCCAAGATCGTGGGCAGTAGTATTATCGTAATTGCCGGTCAGCGTGGCGACAATCGCGTCGTTGTGCTTGCTCACTTCACGGAAAAAGGCGAGGTAGCGATCAACCCCGATCAGCGCCAGCGGCAACGGATCGCCGGCCATCAACGGCGCGAAGGCTTCATCGACTTGCCGGAAGAAGATGCGGTGGTGCTCGTCGCGGTAGGCCGATTGGTTGATCGCCGGATCGTTGGGGATGCTGCGCGCGCCACCCGGCCCAAGGTGAGTCATGGGGAAGCCGCCGGTCTGAATTTCTTGCAACGTCTCGCGGGTGGCTTCAAACAGGCGAGTTGGCTTCTCGCTGAGGGCCAGCACCCAATAGCGCGGCGTGCGGTTGAGCGCGTAGACCAAATCGCGGGTGTAGAACGTTTCATCCACCACCACCCGCTCTTTCAACGGAAATGGCACCATAAACAGCAACGATGTGTCTTGATTGACAAACAATTGCCAATCCGTCGAGCGTGTAACGGTAATCGATGTCGCCGGCCAGCGCCTCAAGCCGGCGCAAGATCGGTTCGACGGCGCGCTTGCCATAAGTGTCGGTCAGCCGGTTGGCAGCAGCCGTGACCAGATTCTTGACCCGGATGGGGTCTTGTTTGTTGTCAGGGGAGGTGCGGTGGGTGGGTAACGTGATGGTCAGCGAGGGATCGCTGCGGATTGATTGCAAGAGTTTCACATCATTGATATTCATAACCACCTCCTCGTGAGTGGGCAATGCGCGGCGACCATTGCCGCGCGCTGCGCTTATCGGCAGCATACCACGAAATAGGCTCCGTTGGGAGGAGCTAGCTGCCGCCGATCACGAGCAGGTGACTGGATGACGCGCTACTTAGTTTATCGCTTGAGCGGTAGCCGATCCCACGTGAGCAAGATCACGAGCCGAATCCCCACTACGAGCGTTCCCTGCCACCACTCGGCCGCGAGCAAATCCTAGCCGCCGGTTTCGTACAGATCATAAAGCCACACGCCCAAGATGAAGCCGAGTATGAGCGAACCGACTTCTTTGATGGTCTTTTTCGATGGCATTGGTAGGTACTCCTTGAGTTCTGGAATCTTATCTCATTGTTAGAATTAATATTGTTATCAAAAACGATAACAACGAGACAACGGTTTGTCAAGAGGGGTGAATCGCAAGCTTGGCTACTGATTGCAATTGCCGGCATGCTCCGCACACGGCATTGCCGCGAATGGCAGCCGGCGTTTACAACCCTGCTTGCCGTACCAAACGCAGCAGGGTGCGCACAGCCGGCGGCGCGTTGTGGGTGACGACTTCAAACTGGCAGATTCGTTCGCCGATGCGGGTGTAGAAAGAGTAGACATAACTATCAGGCGATGATTCGCTGCGGCGGGGGAGGCGGCAGGGGCGGGTGCGCAAAAGGGTGTGGTAGAGGCGCCTGATGGCTTGCGGTGAGAGAGTGCGAGGACGGCGGGCCGGATCATCGCTGATCACCAAGCCGTTGTGGTAGATGGTGATGGTGCGAGTGGTGAAACGCAGGCCGCCGCTGCGGCTCACCATCAACAACGCGCGCCGGGGTAGCGCCGGCGCGCGTAATGATGCGTCGCTGCCGTCAGCGAGACGCTCACCCAGCAACCAGCCGCCTTGCTCATCAGGAATGCTCATGGCGCCTCCACCGAAGCGATAATCCGCGCTAGCGCGCCTTCGAGCCGGTCAAACTCAGCGGCGGGAGCGGCCAGCGTCAGATAGAACGAATGGTTCGCGGTGACGAAGATGTATTCGCGCGCCCGCACCACCACTGGCAACGCTGGACGGCGCGGCTCGTCGATCGGTTGCACGACATACGCAAAATCAGTCATAATCGCGCGCTGGCCAGCGACCGTTGTCTCAGCTTCACCCAGAAAATGGTAGCCGGTCAGCAGACTGCGGTCTTCGACCCGGCGGTCGAGCAGCTCTTGCAAGGTCGGTGGATTGGCTGGATCGATGTCGCGCTGTTCAACGCTTAAGGTAGTTTTGAACAGGCTCGCCATTTGCGGGTCTTTCACCTTCAGCAGCACATCACTCAGCGAGTCAACGCTGACCCAATGGGCCGGATAGGCGAGGCGCAGGGTAGCGTCGGGACTCACAAACGAGCGGGTGGCCGTCTCGGTACGCCACATCAGCAACGTGCCGGCCAGCAGCGCCAGCGCCGTGACCAGCGCCACGCCGAGGTCTTTATTCCAGAGCCGCAATCGCCAGACTCGTTCATTGCCAATCTGCCCGATCATAGGTATTCCTCGCTATGACGATTGCTGCAACGTCACCATCACGCTCCGCCGGATCAGCACGATCAGGGTGAGGTAGGCGATCAGGGCCACTGCCACCCCTAGCGCCAGCGAACGCCACGGATCGACGGTGAGACCCACGGCGCTCACTTCGGCGATCAGCCAGCTCACCAAACCGTTCAGCGCCGCAGTGACGGCAAAGCCAAGCGGCACAAACCAGATCGGGCGATGGCTAAATTTGGCTTCCGCCATCACGTACCCCATCAACCCGCCAAAGCTGGCCTGCGCCAGCGCCGTAGTGGCGGTCGTGATCACCCCCGGCGCCAACGCCACCCCTTCGCTGGCCAGCACGTAGCGCAGGTTGAGCAGGGTGGCCACGCCGAGACCGGCGACCGTGCCGTAGACAATCCCGTCCATCCGTTCATCGAATTCATCGGTGGCGTAGACCATGGCACGCACGGCGACGTAAGCGATCACCTGCCGCAGCGGCCCCAAGATACAGAGCGCCGCCAGTAGCGATGTGGTCGTATCGGCAGCGGCCCAGTCACTGACGCGCCACCACTCTTCGATGGCCCGCCGCCCGATCACATCGGTGAGCAAGAGCGCAGTAAAGAAGACGGCGGCGATATTGCGTTTCGGTTCTGGTTCGAGCCGATCTTGGCGGTAGAAAAAGATCAGCCATAGCGCCGCCGGCAACACCGACAAGACGATGCCGGCCACGAGCAGGGGCAAGCCGCTGAGCGGGCCGATGGCGTTGCCCAGCCATGCCAGCAGTGCGCTGAGCGCCGCCATACCGAGAATCTGGATGAGGCTAGCCTGCCAGAAACCACGGTGCGGTTTGTTGACCAGCGCATAATGGCGCGCGCAATAGACCCTCCCGCCGAGGATGTGGTAGGGCGGTGATTGGGGTTGGTGGCAGATGCAACACTCCAAACGTTCATTCGACATAATATGCACTCTTTACGAGACGGTTGCTGTGGATGACGGTAGGGGCGGATCCCGCTCGGCCTTAAGGGCGGATGCCGCTCCGCCCCTACTACCGCGACCGGCGCATTCGGGCATCGACCCGGTACGGATTGGTGGCCGTCGCCGGAATGCGTAATTCGCCATCAGAAAGGATTGTGCGATACCCACGCGCCACTACAATCACACTATAACTCTGGCCGCGCAACACCGGCTGCTCGGTGCGGAAGCCGCCATTGTCATCGGCGATCGCCATCGTCAATACCTCATCCGTCGTGAGCGTGTCATCTGCAGCGGCTTGGCGCGCCGTAATGCCCGGTTTCAGAATAAAGATCTGCGCGCCGCGCACGCCGCGCCCGCTGTCAGCATCGCTGATCGTACCTTGCAGGAAGACCAGATCGTTATTATTGACCGGCGGCGTGCTTGGCGCATTGCCGGTGGTGCAAGCAATCAACGCAACATCATCGACAAACATACTGCTGATATTGCCGCGCGGGTTTTCGGCGGCAAAGACAATACGCACCGTCTTGCCGGCATACTGGCTGGCATCGGCGCGCCGCTCGCGCCACGTGTCATCGCCGTCGCTCGATCGGATCCGCTCCACGGTGGCAAGTGGGTTGGTGCGGGTATCGGCAATGACGACCGAAAAGATCGCTTCACCGGCAAAGAGACCGGCGATGCTGCTAAGCTCAAAATGCACCAGCCGGGCATAACGCAATTCAACGCTGGTGGCGTTAGCCGGAATGCGGACATCTTGATAGATGAGCTGAAAACTCTCTTGATCGGTTCCACCGAGCCATGCGCTGCGCTTGCCGCTGCGAGGCAATTCGGTATCGATCAACGAGGCGTCAAGCGTTGTCGCCTGTTCCCAACCGGCGTCAGCTTCAAAACCGCCATTGACAATCAGGTCACTGCAACCGGGGGGGAGATTCTGCGCTGCCGGCGGCGCGGGCGTTGTGTCGGGCAAGCTGCTTGGTGGCTGCACGACTGGGCCGCCGGGGGTAGCCGTGCTGGTTATGCCAACGGCGGCAAAGGCATCGCGTACCGCAGCGACTTCGGTCTGGCCGTAGAGATCAGCGGCAGCGCGAGCGGTAGCGGCGGCAGCATCGGCGAAGGTGCTGCTTGGCGTCAAGTATTGGGTCAGCGTTCGGTAATAGATTCGTTCCACCTTTTCGCGCCCGATCTGCTGCGCAAGCAAATAAGCGGCGTGGTTGGGAATGCCGCTATTCACATGCACGCCGCCGTTGTCGGTGCGACGAGTGTTAGGCAAGTTCGCATACTCGTTCATCGTGGCTGGTTGGCCGACGCTGCGCAGCGGATCGCGCGCGTTATATCGTCCGCCTAACGTCGGGTCAGCCATACTCCGCAGGTGCGTGACAGGATACGGCGGCGACTTCACCACGTCCTCGCCGATCAGCCAGTCGTCGCGGTCGATCATCACCGCAAACACATCGGCATACGACTCGTTGAGCGCGCCCGACTGGTTTTCATAGATCAACTGCGCCGTCGCATCGATCACGCCGTGGGTAAACTCGTGGCCGATCACATCAAGACCGTACGGCAACGGTTTGAAGAGCCGTCCGCCATCGCCGTAGATCATCTGCTTGAGTTCGCCAATCCATGCCGCGTTGTCAGCATCTTCAGGATCGCTGCCATAGCTGACGGTTGAGACCATTGCGCCGCCGCGACCGTCAAACGAGTCGCGTTGGTGGGTATTGAAGTAGTAGTCGTAGACCTTGCCGGCTCCCTCGTGGGCAGCGCGCGCAATCGCATCACGCGGTAATTCACCCTCTTCGGCCAGCAAGCGACCGGGCAAGCGGGTGGTATTGTTGGCGGTATAGGTGCGACGGCGTTTCGCGCCGGCGAGTTGGTCAATCGCATGCACCACGCTGCCGCGCCGGGCATGCACGAACACCTGCCACTCGCCGAGCGGCGCGGTGGTCAGCACACGCACCGACCAGACTAGCACCGCATGGCCGTCAGCGCGGACGTAGATCATCAAACTGGTACGATCGGGCAACGGCGTGAATTGCACCCGCATCCGCTCGTCCGGTTCCAGTTCTTGCCAGATATGGCCCAGCGCAATCGTCATTGCAGCTTGCGACGCGAGCGTAGGTTGGGTCTCGACTGCAATCCCCGGCTCGAAGTGACCGTTGACTGCCACCACCTGCCCGGCTGGATCGAGATGGACAATCAACCGGCGGCCAAAGACGGGTATGCCGTTGTAGACCTGTTCAAACCGAATATGGTGAAAATCGAGCTGGCGATCAGGTTCCAGCGGCAACGGGCGCAACTCGGCAGCGACGCTGCGCAGGCCAAAGAGTGCGCGTTCGCGGTCGAGAAAACCGCGGGCAATCGCGAGCGGGTTGCCGATTTCGGCAGCGGCCGGAGTGTAGGGCAAGCGGCCATCAGGTGTGGCGGGAACAAGGAAGGTCGGAATGCCGGTACGGGCGTCCCATGCGGCGAGCAATGGTGTCGTGGTGCGAGCAGCTAAGGCGGTGAAGGCATGGCTGGCGTGGGCCGCAACCGGCGCGAATGGAGGTCGAAGTACGGTATCAAGCGACGCAACCGGCCACAACTGCACGATCAGCAAGGCAGCGATCAACCCGCTGATTAGTCTGATTAGTACTCCGAACCGGTATCGCTTGAAGCTTGCTAGCATGTGCATTCCTTCCGCTACGCGGTTTTCATGCAGACGCCGAGCTGGTATCGCACTGCCGCGCTAGAGGCGCACCGCCGGGCGGCCCTACGAGGGCGGTTGTTCGCGGGCGAGGTAATAGGTCATGCTCTGCAACACGGCCACCGGATCGATATACCGCACCCAGACATCTTCCGGAACTTGCAAAATCATTGGCGCATAGCTCAGAATAGCGCGAACGCCGGCTTCGATCAACACATCGGCGACGCGCTGCGCTTGTAGCGCCGGCACGGCGATAATTGCTAGCTTAATGCGCTTTTCGGCGATGACGCGCCGCACATTGGCAAAATCTTGCACGACCAGCTCGCCGACTCGCTGACCAATCTTGGCCGGGTCAGAGTCAAAGAGCGCAACAATCTCGATCCCTTCGGTGCGGAAGCCTTCGTAGCGGGCAATCGCTTGGCCTAACAGACCGATGCCAACCAGCACGACCGGCCAATGTTGGTTGATGCCAAGAATGCGCTCGATGTGCTGCAACAACTTCTCGACATCGTAGCCGATGCCTTGCTTGCCAAACTCGCCAAAATACGAAAGGTCTTTGCGGATCTGGGCTGCGGTGACGTTGATCCGTTCACCGAGCTCTTGGGAAGAGACGGAGTGAATACCCTCTTCGAGCAGGTAGCGCAAGCTCCGTGCATAGAGAGGAAGTCGCCGGATGACAACATCAGGTGGTAAATCAGAACGCTCCACGAAAGTCCTCCATTGGTTCGGGGAGAGTGTTGTGAAGTGTAGCACAAGCTTATCGGTTCTGCAAGCGCTTTTATCGCGTCATTTAGCGAGCATTTTACGCCAAACTACGCTTAGCTGTGGCATCGCGTTACATGTGCTACAATGCGCCCGCAGGGAGTCGGCCTGAATGACGGAAATGGTATGGATACGCTGGCGGGCAAACGAATTGTACTAGGCGTATGCGGCAGTATTGCCGCTTACAAAGTCGTGCAAGTGGCGCGCGATCTCACGTTGGCTGGGGCGCAGGTTGATGTCATCATGACCGAAGCCGCCGAGCGGTTTGTCGGCCCGGCAACGTTTCAAGCGCTCACTGGACGGCCAGTGTTGACCGACATGTGGAGCTTGCCTGAAGACGGGGTAATCGGCCATGTGAGCCTTGGCATACGGGCCGATGCGGTGGTGATCGCGCCGGCGACGGCCAACACCATTGCCCGGCTGGCCGCCGGTCTGTGCGATGACCTGCTCACCACCACCGTGCTGGCGACACGCGCGCCACTGCTGATTGCGCCGGCGATGAATCCCTCGATGTACGAGCATCCGGCGACGCAGGCGAATGTGGCGACGCTCCGCGCGCGCGGGGCTTACGTGGTGGAGCCGGAGGTGGGCCGGATGGCCGAACCGGTGGTTGGCCGCGGTCGTCTCCCCGAACCAGCCGACCTGCTGGCTGAAATTCGCGCCTTGCTGGGCCGCCACCATGGGCCACTGCGAGGCCGTCGCGTGGTGGTGACGGCTGGCGGTACCCGTGAGCCGATCGATCCGGTGCGCTACCTTGGCAACCGCTCATCGGGGCAAATGGGGTATGCGCTGGCCGAACGCGCCCGTGATCTAGGTGCGACGGTGACGCTGATTAGCGGGCCGACGGCGCTTACGCCGCCACGGGCAGTCACGTATGTTGCCATCGATACCGCGCTCGAAATGCGCGCGGCGGTGCAGGCCGCGTGTGCCCAAGCGGATATCTTGATCATGAATGCGGCTGTGGCCGACTTTCGCCCGGCGCAGATGGCGGCTGAGAAGATTAAGAAGCATGGCGATGAAGGCATAACCCTGCAACTCGTGCAGAATCCTGATGTCGTCGGTGAATTAGCGCACCGCACCGATATCTTCAAGGTTGGCTTTGCCGCCGAAACGCATGATCTCTTGGCCAATGCCCGCAGCAAGCTGCAACGGAAAGGCTTGGATCTGATCGTTGCCAACGATGCCATCGCCAGCATCGGCCAACCTGAGATTGCCTTGACCGTTCTTGATGGTAAGCAGGCCGTGGAATTACCGCGGCAACCGAAAGCTGAAGCGGCGGCCACGCTGCTTGATCTGATCGTAGCCCAGTTTGAGCAGTGGCTGCTGACGCGCCAGCCACATGCCGGAGAGATTGCAGACTGATGACGACTGAACCGCAACCAAACCAATCGCCGCCCGAACCTACTCCAACCCCGCGCCCGACCCAGCGCTTGACCTCGCCCCGGCTGCCACGATCAGCCCCACCGGCAGAACGCCACCCATCGCGGGCTGAGATTAACGCGCTGATTGGCGCGCTTGGCGATCCCAACCATCCGCGCCATGCCGAAGCGGTTGATGCGCTGGTCAATATCGGTTCAGCGGCAGTGCCGGCCTTGTGTACCATCGTCAACCCTGATCAGCCGTGGTTGGCTGTCTATCGGGCGACGGAAGCATTGGCCCAGATTGGCGATGGCCGGGCAACCGGGCCGTTGATTGCCGCCCTCAAGCATCAGAACGCTAATGTGCGCTGGGGGGCGGTGCGTGCTTTGACTCAAGTCGGTGATGTGCGAGCCTTGTTGGCTCTCCGTGAAGTAGCTCGTTCGGATCAAGGCCGCACCAGTTGGGGCGAATCGGTGGCCAGCGCCGCGCAGAGTGCACTCGATCTGCTGAGCCGGCGCAGCATTTGGGCGCAGAGCCTTGAATTAATTAAGCTGGCGGTAGTGAGTGTAATCTTTTTGTTGTCGGTAGCGCTGGCGTTTGAGGTGATTGGCGCGCTACGCAACGAATTGGATCAGTTTGGCCGCTACGTACCCGGCCAAACCGAATTGCCGATGCTGGCGCTGCCGACGCCGCGCCCGACCGCGACCCCGCGCCGGCCAACGCCAGCAGCGAACCAAACGCCAGCGCCAGCCGTGACGCAGCCAATTACTGGCACAGCGTTGCAAGTGGCGAATGTGCGCCCGCTGCCTGGCACTAATAACCAACCGATTGGGCGCATTAATGCTGGTGATGAGATCATCTTTCTGGCCCGCACCGCCAATGACCAGTGGTATCTGATCCGGCTAGGCGAACGGCGCAGTCCCGACTCGTTTATTGCCAATCCCGATGGCAGCGGTGCCGGTTGGGTGAACCGGGCCTTGGTTTCACCGCCATCGGCAGACGTGCCGGTACAAGAGCCGTTACCGCTCACTGCGCCTACGGCGACCCCGTAATGGCTAGGGCGTGTCTTGTGCGAGCGCTCATCGCGATGCCAACCCTGAAGCCTGCGTTGGCCGGTGCGCTCATGGCCGTTCTAGTTATTGCCCTCTTTAGCCAAACACCGGTGCAACGCACGTTTGACATTGGCCGCAATGACGCAGCGGTAGCGCAAGGCTTCAGCGAACCTGAATCCGGGATGGCCGGCGCTGATGGGGCGGTGCGGCGGGTGTTACCGGCGGCGGCGCTACGCTTGCCGCAGATCGGCGCACCGGCGATGGTTACGTTCCGGTGGCAGGCGCCGGCTGGCACACCACTAACGGTACAGGTGAATGACGAAGCGCCGCTTCAGTTGCTTGCCCGCGGTGATTGGGAAGAGCATAAGGTCTCTATCACCGGCGGTTGGACGAAAGCGGTGGATGTGGTGATCCGCTTCGCTTCACCTGCTACCAATGCGCGCATTCTGTTGGATCAGGTTACGCTCAGCGCTCTGCCGCCGTTGCTGCCGTACCCTGCGCAGTTGGGGTATGCGGCGTTGATTGGCGCCTTGGCCGGGATGATGTTACATAAGCGGTCGTGGCGATTCGTACTGGCCGCAGTTGTCGGTTATGGCTTTCTCTGGCTGCTGTTCTACCGTCTCAGCCCGTATCCCTTGCTCTATCTGCCACCGGTGACGGCGGCGGTGATCGCTGCCGGTTATGTGGTTTGGCAATGGCCGCGGCTGAGCGCCGCCTGGCCGCGCTGGAGCCTGCCCGTGCTCGCGCTTGCCATCGCGCTGAGCTGGATGGTATGGCTTATTCCCGCTATGCAGGCGCATGTCACACTGGCCCGGCCCGGCGTCGAGAACGATTTTCGCGTGTTTGCCACCCGTGACACGCTGGCAACCATCTCTCAAGCCGATGGCTTTTACAATCTCGGCTATCCATTATTGCTCTGGCTGATACGGCCATTGACTAGCGATAACGCCTTTCTCGCCGCGCGCCTGATTGCGCTCGTGAGCGGCGGGATGCTGATCGGCGCTGGTTATCTGCTGGCGCGCAGCTTGCTCCCACCTGCTCCGGCAGCGCTGGCGGCAATGTTGTTGGCGCTGAGCGGGATGGTGGCGCAATACGGTTTGCTGGTCGGCAGCGATATGCCGTTTGCCGCCTGCTTCACGTTAGCGGTGGCCGTAACCTTGCACGCGCATGCGCGACGATCACGCCCGCTAGCGTTCCTCGCCGGAATGCTGGCCGGCGCCGCGTTTCTCATCCGCCATCCCGGCTTGCTCTTGCTGCTATGGGGCGCCAGTGCGCTCTGGTTTAGTGGCGAGAAGCGCGCTGCCTTCAGCTTTGTGGTAGGATTTGCCGTGGCGGCAGCGCCGCAGGTGGTGGTGAACACGGCGCAAACCGGCCAACCACTGTTTAATCAACAAGCGAAAAATATCTGGCTGGCGGTCTACGCCAACACCGACTGGCAGCGATGGGACGAGGTTCCCAATAGCATTAGTCTGGTAGAAGTGATTGGGCGGGATCCCGTGCGCTTTCTGACTAACTGGGGCCGCAATATCGTAGGGTTTCTCGGCGCTGGCGCTGAAGATGTGAGTGAGTTTGGCCGGGCCGATCAGTTGCGCTTGCTGGGTTGGCCGGCTAATTGGTTGGCGATCGGCGGGATCGCGGCGGCGGGGTGGCGAGCGTGGCGCAATCGCGCTGACCGGCGTTGGCTGGCATTGATCGCCTTGATTGGGTTGTACGTAGCGGCGATTGCCACCGCCTTCATCTTGCCGCGCTTCTTCTTGCCGTTGGCGCCGCTGTACGCTGTCGCCGCAGCGTGGGCCTTGGCGCAGCTTTGGGGGAGCCGACGCTCGTTCTTGCTGGCGACGTTGTTTATCATCACCATCCTGCTCCCCGGCCCGGCCAATGGAGTGAGAGCCGTGCTGGCGGCGCAGCCGGCAGATGAAGTGGCTGCGGTCGAGTTGGTGCAACGCATGATGCCGGCCACGGATGCGAATCTCGTTGCCGCGATCCCCGACCGATTGCCGCTGGCCAAATACTCGGCCATCGCGCACCTGATCGACCGGCGGGTTCCGGTCACGGTGACGTATGCCGAATTGCAAGCACTGCGCGCCGATTACCTCTTATGGGATAATGGACAAGGGCCGCCGCCGCTGCCACAGCCGGATGCGGCCCGGATTGGTGCCGGCCGGTTCACGCTCTATACGATGCACGTATCTCGTCCAGCGGTGAATGAGGGTACAAGCAGCTTATGGAATATTCGCCAACCCAACCCATAGTGATCGAGCCGCCGCGTTGGTGGCGCATCAAGCTGGCCCAAGCGGTGAGACAACCCTCCGTGATCATCGGGGTGCTGATCGTGATCGGCCTCGCCTTGCGGCTCTGGTTTATTGCGATCAACCAGATCGATCCGCGCTTTTCGGCAGCCGATGACGGCGATTATTACGTGCGCGCCCTCCGCTTTGCCGTCACCAGCGAATATGTTGATAATTCGTGGCTCGTGCGTCCGCCCGGCCACATCTTCTTCTTCGCCGCTATGTTGCGAATCGGGTTATGGTTCGGCGATCCGGCGATCGGCATTGCCCTGATTCGCGCTGTCCAAGTCATCTTGTCATTGGCGCTCATCCCGCTTGGCTACGATCTGGCGCGGCGCTTATTCGATCAGCGCACCGGCCTTATCTTTGCGGCCATTCTTGCGGTCTGGATGCCGATGGTCGAATTGCCGGCGCTCATCCTCAGCGAGCCGCTCTTCTTCACGATGCTGGTCATCCATGCTTGGCTGCTCGTGCGTTGGCGCGATGACCGGCGGCTGCGCTGGCTCATCGGGGCCGGGGTGACGTTGGCATTCGCAGCTTTGGCCCGCTCGCCGGGCTTGGACGGCGCCGCGTTTGCGGTGCTCTTTATCGCGATCAGTCCGTGGCGCGCCGCTGACCAGCGCTGACGGCAGCAAGTTTTGCTCGCCTTGCTCGCGTTTCTGCTGCCGTTTGCGCTGACGATTGCGCCGTGGACGATCCGCAACTACATCCTCTACCGCGACATTATTCTGATTGATACCCTCGGCCCGGTTTATCTCTGGATCGCGATGAGCGATGCGGTACATGAAGGCCGTGGTGAAGGTGAGGCGAAAGGGATCTTACTGCGCAAGAAGAGCGGCAACAGTTTGTGAGCGCCGAATTGCGGCGAATCATCCAAACCGAGCCGTGGCGGTTTACGCGCTATCTCTGGCCGCACCTTCACCATATCTGGAAAGGGCAGTTCATCGAAGACTTTTTTGTCAAGGCCAGTTTCTTTGCCCGTCCTGTGCGCGAGATTTGGCTTGCCGGCATTCTTAGTGATCTCATCTGGCTCGTAATGGTGCTGGCGGCGCCTTTCACCTTGCTGTCGCGCCCTCGCGAAGGCGCGTTTCGCCCCGTGGCGCTGGGTTGGATCGGCTATACGTGTCTGATGGTGATGCTGATCCACGTCGAGCTGCGCTACCTGTTGCCGGTTGGGTTGTGGTTCGCGCTGTATGGGTCAGCGACACTGGCCCGGATCGGCCGCCAGCCGCTGCGCTGGGATCGCTTTGCGTTCGCCGGTCTCGCGGCCAGCCTCTTTCTGGCGGTGCTCATCTTGAGCTATCGCGACTACCCGCAGATCATCCGTGCCGGCCTTGCCCGCGAGCAAGCGTGGGCAGCGGCGCGACAGGCGATGGCGCGCGGGGATGCGGCTGCAATCGAACAGGCGTATCGGGCGATGCTGGCGGCTGATCCCGATTTTGCTGATAGCCGCGCTGAGTTTGCCAGTTGGTTACTGGCGCAAGGGTGGTATGATGAAGCTAGCCAGATCATCGGCGATTACCCCACCCATCGAAATAATCTGGTGCGGGGGGCAATCGCACGGGCGCACGGTGATACGGCAACAGCAATTGCCTTGCTGCGCAAAACCGAAGAACAGGGCGGCGAGGACATGCAACGGCTGGCGTTTGCGAGGTTAAGGCCGGCGCCAACCAGAACCCTGACGCTTGGCAACGACCTTGACCTCGGTTATCTGTACGGATTCGCCTTCGGCGAGCGCGCCGGCGAGACGACCTATCGCTGGCTGCAAGGCGACGGTGTGATCCGACTGCCTTTACCTAAGCCGCTTGCCGGCAATGAGATGCTGGCCCTACGGTTAGCCGCACCGGCGCTAACCCCGCTGACGGTCACGATTGGCGACCAACGCATGCCGATCATAGTTGCGCCGGGGGGCTGGCGGTTGTATTATCTGCCATTGCTGGCGCAGATGCAGGGCATACGCGAGGTGACGGCCAGTCTGAGCGCGCCGACGTTCTTGCCTTGCCAATCGTTGCCGAATAATGCTGATGCGTGCCCGTTGAGCGTCATGGTGCAGCAACTATCAATTCGCTAAAGGGATATGATGCAACCGATGCAGATTTCGTCGCAGGCAATGCCGGATGCCGTTCGCGACTATCCGTTTACCGTGAGCGTGGTCATTCCGGCTTACAACGAAGCGCACGGCATTGCCGGCGTGATCGAGCGGGTGCGCGCCGTCTTGCCCGCCGCTGAAATCATCGTGGTCGATGACTGTTCGCGTGATGAGACGGCGGCAGTCGCGCAAGCCGCCGGTGCGCGGGTCATCCGGCATCCGGTCAATCGTGGCAACGGCGCAGCCGTGAAAACCGGCATCCGGCGAGCGCGTGGCGAGGTCGTGCTGCTGATGGATGCCGACGGGCAGATGGATCCGCGCTATATCCCTGATCTGTTAGGCGGCATTGCTGATGGCTACGACATGGTGGTCGGGGCGCGCACCCGCGACACGCAAGGCGACTCGGTCTTCCGGCGCTGGGGCAACCGTGCGCTCGACGCGCTGGGCAGCTATCTGGTTGAAACCGAGGTGCGCGATCTGACTAGCGGCTACCGGGCGATGCGGCGTGACGTGATTATGGAGTTCATCAATTTGCTGCCCAATCGCTACTCATACCCCACAACCAGCACGCTGGCGTTACTGAAGGCTGGCTACCACGTCGGGTATGTGCCAGTGATCAGCCAACGCCGGCAAGGCGGCCAGAGCGGGCAAAAACTCTTGCGCAACGGCATTCGCTTTGGCCTGATCATCTTACGGATTGTCTCGCTGTTCGCGCCGTTGCGCGTCTACTTTCCGGTTGCCATCTCGATGCAATTGCTAGCCTTGCTCTCATTTTTGATCAGCTTTTTTATCACCGATCCACTGCGCTTCCACATTCCCAACTCAGCCGTGGGCTTGTTTGTCGGCAGCATTATCATCTTTATGTTCGGGCTGAATGCCGAGCAGGTCGCCGCTCTCCGCTTCCAACGCCCGCCGCGCATCGCTGAAGAGGAGTAGTGCGTCCATGCGACCCATTCTCTCATGGCTGCTTAGGTTGATTGGGCCAGCGTTGCTCATCGGCTTTCTACTCACCAGTGATCTCGGTTTATTGTGGGAGATTTTGCAATCGGCTGAGATTGGGCCGATCATCTGGTCGCTGGCGCTGCTGCCCCCGTTCGTCATCCTCAAATCATGGCGCTGGATTCAGATTTTGCGCGCGATGAACCTTTCGCTCGATCTGCCTACAGCCTGCGCCCTATATATGGTCGGCATTTTCTACGGTGCGGTGACGCCGGGGCAAGCCGGCGATCTGTTGAAGGCGGTTTACTTGCGCAATCGCGGCCAACCGGCTGCGCCGGCCTTGCTTTCGGTGGTGCTCGATCGGCTGTGCGACCTGATCATCATGTCGGCGTTGGGGGTGATCGGGGTTTTTGCGTTGGGACGCCTGTTGCCCAGCCGCGAGTTGCAACAGGCGATCGTAGTGGTAATGGGAGTCGGGCTGGTAACGGTCACGGTGTTGCTTACAGCACGCAGGCCGCGCTCATGGCTGCTTACCGTTGTCTTACCGCGAATCGCGCCGCGCTTGCGTTCCCGGCTCGATCAGTGGAACGAGCAAATGCACAGCCTGACGTTCACGCCAATCCTGATTGCCACCGTGAGCGGAGCCACCATCGCGTCGGTCTTTTTTACCTTCTTGCGGCTGTGGCTGCTCTACCTTGCACTCGATCTGAATGCAGTGCCGTTATTGGTGGTGATTGGCTCCTCAGCGCTCATCTCGGTCTTGCAAGCGTTGCCGATTTCGATCGGCGGCGTTGGGGTGCGCGATGTCGTGCTGGTAGCAACCCTCGCCGCGTATGGCTATTCGCAAGAACAGGCGTTGACGCTGGCGGCGCTCTTCTTGCTGATCAACGTCGAACATATCATTGTTGGCTTCATTGTCTCGCTTTGGTTCCCACTCGGGCGAAGTGGTACAATACCTTCATGACATACAATCGTTACGCGGCGGTGTATGATGGGAGCGGCCAGATCCGGTTTGCGCTGCTGACCGCGCTCTATCTGGAAGAGATCTTGCAGCGCCACCCGGTTGCCGGGCGGCGGATGCTTGATCTCGCGTGCGGCACCGGTACCTTGCTCGCCACCATGGCTGAACACGGCTGGATGGTGACGGGTCTTGACCGTTCGCCAGCGATGCTGGCGCAAGCGGCGAGCAAGCTCGCGAGGGTTGCAACAGCCGTTGAGTTGCGGCAGGGTGATATGCGTGATGTGGCCGGGTTGCTGCCGGCCAATACCTTTGATCTGGTCACATGCACCTATGATAGTCTCAATTACCTGATCAGCGCCAACGATCTGGCTGCGTGTTTGCGTGGCGTAGGGCACGTTTTGGCGCCGGGAGGATTGTTTGTCGGTGATATGAATACGCGCCATTTCTTGGCCGTCGATTGGGGCCAATGTTCGTTCAGCGAGCAGGCAGGCTATGTGCAGGTGGAACGTACCCATTTTGACCCGGTGAGCGATACGTCAACCATGTGGCTAACCGGTTTTATTGGCAATGATCACGACGGCTACGAGCGTTTTGACGAGATCCATATCGAGCGCGCCTACCCGCCAGAGCAGGTGGCAACGATGATCGAAACTGCCGGGCTTATGATCGAAGGGTGTTATGACGGCTTTACCTTTCAACTGCCTACCGCTAAGACTCAGCGCATCTGCTGGGTCGCCCGAAAACCGCTATGCCAAAGATTTTGATCCTCTCAACCGGTGGCGCATTAGTTATCCGGCGCGCGCTCGGCAGCCGTGACGATCAGCCGTTGGCGCTACGCTCTGATTTGATCGTAACCATTGAAGAATTCACGAATTTACCCGGCAGCCATCTCACGCCGCAGCAGGTCTTAGCATTGGTTCAACGGATTAACGCGCTGCGCGACATGTATGACGGGATCGTGGTTGCTAGCGGTAGTGATACGCTTGAAGAGACAGCCTATTTGATCGATCTGCTCGTGCCTGATAGCCCGCCGTTGGTAGTCACTAGCCTGCCGCGACTGAATGCGAGCGGCGCTATCGCGATCAATGACCTGCAGGCGGCGATCACCGTTGCAGCGGCGCCTACGGCATCCGGGTTGGGCGCGTTGGTGGTGGTTGATGATACCATTTATGCAGCATCGGTCGTGCAATCGCACTTTAGTCAGGGAACCGGCATGTTTGCAGCTGCCGGGGGCGCATTAGGCCGGGTGGAAGGTGACCATGCCCACCTGCATTGGCGTCCGCTGGCGCGGCAACACATCGCGGCGTCGCGTTTGGTTGAGCCGGTTGATTTGATCCGGGTCGCACAGGGAGCTGATGACCGGCAACTGCGCCACAGCATCGCTGATAATGTAGCCGGCATTGTGATTGAGACCTTAGGGAGCGGGCGGGTGCCGCCGTGGTGGCTGCCGGGGCTGAGCGAAGCAGTGCAACGGCGGATTCCGGTGGTGGCGACGAGCCGGGCCGGCGCCGGTGGGTTAGGCGACGAATTTGGCTTCGTCGGTTCATATCATGATTTGCGCAAATTGGGCGTGATCTTTGCCCCTAATCTGAGCGGGGTGAAAGCGCGGTTGAAGTTAATGGCTGCGTTGGCCGTGGCCCGTTCACCCGCTGAGTTGCGCGCGTTATTTCGCCCATCCGTGTAACGTCATCCGTCCGTATGTATGAACGTCCATCCCGTAGCGCCGCACGGCCGTGCGGCTCCAAAAAATGGATTATCGAGGGAATCATGGCCCCAGATCGATCAACCACCAATGTATTACCGCCGCCGGAAGAAAAAGCGGCCTATGTTGAGCAGATGTTTGCCCGCATTGCCCGCGGCTACGATCGGGTCAATCGAGTGATGACTTTTGGGTTGGATCAAGGTTGGCGGCGCAAAGTGGTTGAATATGTCGCGCCGCCGGTAAATGGCCGCGCGCTCGATGTCGGCACCGGCACCGGCGACTTCTTGCCGGAGTTGGCCGCGTGGACGCGAGATGGCATCGTCGTCGGGGTTGATTTTACCCTGCCAATGATGCAGGCCGGCCAACCCAAAATTGCCGAATTGGCGGCTGCGGGCCGGGCGGCCTTTGTCGCCGGTGATGCGTTGCAGTTACCGTTCCCTGACAATACCTTCGACGCGATTACTACCGGTTTCGTGTTACGCAACGTGACCGATATTCCCGCTGCGTTGCGCGAAATGTACCGCGTGGCCCGCCCCGGCGCGATGATGGCCTGCCTCGAAGTTGCGCGCCCGCGCAACCCGCTTATTCGTTGGGGGCACCGGATGTATTTCGAGCAGGTCGTGCCGTGGATCGGCGCCTTGCTCGGCGGTGACCGGCGCGCCTATACGTATCTGCCCCAGTCGGCGCGCGCCTTTCCTTCCCCCGATCGGTTGGCGGCGATGATGAAGGAAGCCGGTTGGCGTCACGTCTTCTACCGGTTGTACGGGTTGGGTGCGGTTGCTATTCACGTTGGCGCGAAAGTGTAGTAGCGACACGGGGTGCGAGAAGGGTCGTTGCGAACGTTGATTGAGAAGGTGACAGTGCTTGTGGGAGAGGCTCGATCGCTCAGTCTGTACCACATCTCGTTCACAACGGTGCGATGCCTCCGCAATCCTTCATGAGGTTTCCAATGTACGACGACGAGGATGATGATATCCGTCGCCGGGCGCAACGGTTGTCGCGTTTGCGCCGGCAGCGCGAGTGGATTGACGATGACTGGGACGAACTGCTCCCAGTTCGTTACCGTTCGCGATCGGTGAGTGGCGGGTGGCCGGCATCATTCATCATCTTTCTGCTCGTCATACTGGTGGTCGGGATCGGCGTGTTCTGGCTGTCGCAACGGCTGAATGCCCTTGGCTCGGTAGGGACGAACCTGCAAGTGATTGTGCAGACGCCAACCCCGCAGATCATCAGCGGGGCGGCGGTGGTGCAACGCATTCAGCAACTGAGCCGGTTAGAAACCAGCAAATATACGATCGAGCGGGTGATCGACATTCGCCAAGGGAGCAATATTCCAATTATTGGTGACTGGTTAGCGGGTGATGCCCTCTTGCTGATCGCCCATGGCACCGTGGTCGTCGGCGTTGATCTCAGCCAGCTTACGCCCGACGCCGTCACAGTTTCGCCCGACGGGAAACAGATCACCGTGCGGTTGCCGCCGGTGCAAGTCTTTAGTGCGACGCTCGACAACAGCAAAACGCGCGTCTATAGCCGTGATCGCGGTCTCTTCGCCCCTGAAAACCCCAACCTTGAAACGATGGCGCGGCAAGCAGCCGAACAGCAGATCCTGCAAGCGGCGTGTGAAGACGGGATTATGGAACAGGGAACGCGCAATGCCGAGCTGGCGCTGCGCCAGTTTTTGGGATTGATGGATGGCGTCGTAGTCGAGGTGATCACCTCACCACCGGCAGAATGCAAAGTTATACCGTAGCGATTTAAACAGCAATCTAGTCTCTGAATTCGAGGCGTTGTGGAATGAATGTTCCGTATGGCATCTTGATTGGCGGATTGGGCGAATATATTGATGAATATCTATCGCCGCTGCTCACGTCCGCTGGGTATTACGTTCAAATAGCGAGAGGCGCTGCCGTCGTATTCAGCACGCTGAACCGGCAAACCGATCTCGCGTTGATCGATTTGCCGGGAAGCGATCATCTTGATCTGCTCAATGCGTTACGTACTCAATATCCCGGTACGCTGGTCGTCTTGGGGCCGCGACACGACCGGCTGGTTGTGACGGCGTTCGCGCAGGGTGTCGATGACTATGTCACCCGGCCATTTCGCGCCGATGAGCTCATGGCACGAGTGCGGGCGCAGTTGCGGCGCTGGCAGCGTTATGCGCCGCCGCCGTTTACGCTTGGCCCCTTTGGCTTCGATCTCGCGGCGCGCACCATTACCTACCATGGCCGCCCGCTCGAACTCGATCTGTCATCGTTTACCTTGCTCAGCGTCTTGGCTGAAGCCCCCTACCGCACCTTCACCCCAGAAGAGTTGCTAGCATCGGTGTGGGGACGCGGGCAAATCCACAATCTGCCGTTGCTCGCAGCGACATGGCAAGGGCTCTGCCAGCAGATTGCCGGCGGGCCATCAACGAACGTGCTGGTTGGCGACTCCTACTGCGGCCTCGCGTTGTTACGGTCATAGCACCTCTGGCCATCACCCACGGCGCCGGTTGGCCATTCCCCCTGTGGCCCCGCCTTGTTGCGGTCGTAGC
>NZ_DAOTWH010000332.1:0-13650 GCF_034435895.1 Chloroflexus sp. | reverse complement strand
TGTCGGTGAGACCGTTGCCCTCGCAACGCTGGGTAGTATAGCGAATGCCGCTGATTTTGTCAAGCGGGCTCGTAACACGCCGCTCTACCGTATCCTGATGCGGTAAAATGTTTTCAACGCCCTGCTGCCATAAGTCATGGTGACGAATTTTTGGATTGAGTTTGACGTGCGGAAGTCCGACTGCTGCACGTCGCATTGTGCTATAGCAATGCGCAATGGAACGAAACTGCTATACTATCTGAGGTTGCCGCCATGAGCGAGATGCCTATGTGGTTTGCGCTGTTATGGATGGTCTGCGCGCTCGCCCTGATCGCGAGTTTTGGCGCGAATTGGCGGCGGATGCGCCGCATCCCGCGTTTGTCGCCGTCTTGTTTGCCGCCCGATCCGCCCTTTATCTCGATCCTCATCCCGGCGCGGAACGAAGAGCGGGCAATTCGCCGTTGCGTGAGCGGGGCGCTGGCCCAGCGTTATCCGCACTTTGAGGTGATTGTGGTTGATGATGGTTCGACCGATCGCACGCCGGCGATTTTAGCCGAACTGGCCGCAACCGACTCGCGGCTGCGGGTGGTGCCGGGCCGGCCGTTGCCGCCGGGATGGGTCGGTAAGTGTAACGCTTGCCAGCAAGCGAGCGATGCCGCGATCGGCGCATGGTTGCTCTTTCTTGATGCTGATACGGCGCCCGCCCCGGATCTGGCGGCAGCCTTGCTCTGCCATGCGCAGGTCACGCATGGCGATATGGTGACAATTTTCCCTTTTCTCGAATTGGGGTCGTGGGCCGAACGTTTGGTGTTACCGCCATTCATTGCGCTCATTGTGTCGATTTTTCCCTTCGAGCGGCTAGCCCAACCTGATGTGCGTCCTGATGAGGTGCTCGCAAATGGCCAGTGCATTTTTGTCCGCCGCGCCGCGTATGATGCGATCGGCGGTCATAACGCTGTGCGCGGCGAGGTGCTCGAAGATGTGCGGCTTGGCCAGACCTTGCGCGCCGCTGGTTTTGCAGTACGTGGTGCGATTGGGATGGAGTATCTGGCTGTGCGGATGTATACTAATGCCGCTGAAGTGGCGGAAGGCTTGATGAAGAACGCTTCCGCCGGTTCACGCAGCGGCGGCTGGCGTTCGTTGACTGGCATGGCCCTGCTGTTGGCGCAAGCTTATGGGCCGCTCATACTGATGGCTGGCGGTCTGCTAAGCGGTGGCGTCGCTGGGTATGCTGCTGCCGGCGCTAGCCTGCTGGCGTGGCTGGCTGGCTTGCTATTCTGGGGAACGCTGTACCGCCAATTTTACCGGCTTAGTCCACTTTATGCGCTGCTGTGGCCGGTTGGCTTGCTGATGTATCTCTTTATTGCCGGTTATGGGATCGTGCGCGTGCAGTTGGGTCGCGGGGTGACGTGGAAGGGGCGCCGGTACGCGGGATGATGCCGCGTACCGGCCCGTTTACCGGCTTACGCCAGCTTGAAATCGACGTGGAGGAATTTGCGTGTGACCGGGTGGCGTTGCACGACATAAATCACCACCGGGTACGCCGTCCCCTCGATGTCGAGCGTGAACGATTCACCCTTCGGTACGGTGCGGAAGATCTGCTCGAAGTCGCGCTCGTTGATCTGAATCGCGGTCGTTTCCACTCCCTTGCCGTAAAAGTTGGCCGGCAAGATGCCTTCGCGGCGCAGAGTCTTGACCTTTTTGCCGAAGATGTGGCGGAGCTGAGCTGCCAAGGTGGCGTTTGCCATAGTGTGCCTCTCTTTGGTGTTTACGGAGGGGAGAAGCTGGCTCGTTGCCAGCCCGAGACCCTCCAGCGATCCGAAGGAATAGTATATCATAAAGTGATGGCGGTGCTGTCAATGCATGAGGCTGGAGCGTGCCTGCTCCGCGGGTTATGTGGTAGGATTGCCAATCTGGCGAGGTGACTCTTTGGCCGAGACTGCTAGTACCGACTCAATCGCTTTGGTCGCTGATGTGGTCGTTCGCGCGCCGGCGCGCCGGCACGACGGTATCTTTTCTTACCGCGTGCCCGTTCATCTCCACGACCTGATCGCCGTTGGGCATCTGGTGTGGGTGCCGTTGCGCCAACAACAGGTGCAAGGGGTGATCGCCGGCTTACAGCGACGTCCGGCCAAGGGGCTGCGCGATCTGATCGATCTGGTTGATCCGGAACTATCGATCCCACCATTGGCGATTGCCTTGGCGCATTGGGTTGCACAAACGTATTATACCTCTCTTGCCGCGGTACTCGATCTGTGCTTGCCGCCGGGTACGGCTCAGCAGGCTGTCACCACGTGGCGGGCCACTCCCGATGGCCTGCGCTACGAGTTGGGCGGGTTGCCGGAACGGGAGCGGGCGATCCTGTTTTATCTCCGGCGGTATGGCGAGCAGAGCGAGCTTGATCTGCGCGCGGCGTTGCGCGGCAGTGATGCCGATTTGCGCGTGGCGTATCGGGCATTGGCCGAACGCGGTCTGATTACGCGCGGGACGCGCATCGATCCGCCGCGGGTGCGTCCACGGCGCGAGCAGGTGGTGCAACTGGCCGTCCTTGATTGGGAAAATGCGCTTAGCGATCTTCGCCGCGCTCCGCGGCAGGCCGCGGCGTTGCGCTGGCTGGCCGAACAGGGAGCGGCCCAACCGTTGGCGGCATTGCGACAGGCTACTGGCCTTGATTTAGCCGGGGTGCGCGCGCTGGAACGGCGCGGTTTCATCGCGCTGGTTGAGCGTGAGGTCTACCGTGATCCGCTGGCGTCGCTTACGCCGCCGCCTGATACGCCGCCGCCATTGACCGCGGCCCAACGTGAGGCTTACGAGACCATTGTGCCGGCGCTTGAGGCCGGCGCCGGCGGCAGATTTTTGCTGCACGGCATTACCGGCAGCGGCAAGACGGAAATCTACTTGCGCTTGATTGCGCGCGCATTGCGCCTAGGCCGGCAGGCGCTGGTCTTAGCGCCTGAAATTGCGCTCACGGCGCAATTGGTGCGCCGGTTTGCCGCCCGCTTCGGCAGCCAATTGGCGGTATTGCATAGCGGTTTGAGTGATGGTGAACGCTACGATGCGTGGCGGCGATTGCGCCGTGGCGAAGCGCGTTTAGCGATCGGCGCGCGCTCGGCGCTGTTTGCGCCCTTGCCTGACTTGGGATTAGTGATCGTTGATGAGGAGCACGAGCCGAGCTACAAGAGCGATTCGGCCCCGCGCTACCACGCTCGTGACGCCGCGTTGCAATTAGCCGAATTAGACGGCATTACGGTCGTGCTCGGCAGCGCAACGCCGAGCGTCGAGAGTTTTTACGCGGCTCGCACCGGGCGTCTGCATCTGATCCAGTTGCCTGAACGGATCGGCGGCCAGATTGGCGTCGATGGTTTGGTGCATACCCGTCCGTTGCCGTTGCCGCCGGTGCGGATCGTGGATATGCGGCGCGAGCTGCAACAAGGCAACAACTCGATCTTTTCAACCGCGTTGCAACAGGCATTGGCCCAGACGCTCGCACGCGGCCAGCAGGCGTTGCTCTTCCTCAACCGGCGTGGCGCCGCCTCGTTTGTGTTTTGCCGTGATTGCGGCTATGTCGCGCGCTGTGATCGCTGCGCTGCGCCGCTAACGGTGCATTACGATCAGGAATCGGGCGAAGCTGGCGCGCCGGTGAATATGCTGATATGCCATTCGTGCGGTCAGCGGGCCGTCGCGCCGGTGATCTGTCCCCAGTGCCTCAGCCGTAAGATCAGAGCTCTGGGAACTGGCACGCAGCGGGTGGCTGAAGCGGTACGTGAACTTTTCCCGCAAGCCCGCGTTGCCCGTTGGGATCGCGATAGCGCCACCGGCAAAGATGCGCACGGCAAGTTGCTGGAAGCCATATTAGCGCGCCAAATCGATGTCGTGGTCGGCACCCAGATGATCGCTAAAGGGCTTGATCTGCCCCTCGTGGCGCTGGTTGGCGTGATCCTTGCTGATACTGGTCTGCACCTGCCCGATTTTCGCAGCGGCGAACGCACCTTCCAGCTCTTGACCCAAGTGGCCGGGCGCGCCGGACGGCGCAGTGAGGGAGCGCAGGTGATCATCCAGACCTACCAGCCTGACCATTATGCGCTGCAAGCGGCGCGTGAACACGACTATCAGGCGTTTTACCGGGAAGAGATCGCCTTTCGCCGCGCCTTGGCCTACCCGCCCTTTGGCCGGCTGATCCGGTTTGTGATCGGCAGTTCTAGTGAAACAACCTGCCGCAAGCAAGCCGAACGCCTTGCCGCCGTTCTCCAACGTTACATCAGCGAGCGCGATCTGGCCGGTTGGCGCTTGATCGGTCCGGCCCCGGCCTTCTTTCGCCGCCAACGCGACCGTTGGCGTTGGCACGTGTTATTGCGCGTGCCTGCCGATAGCGCCACTCAAGCTATTCACGTTGCGCTCGATGCGATCGGCCCGCTGCCCGGCTGGATCATCGACATTGATCCGGTGCAAGTGTTGTGAACAAGGCGAACGCCAGCGCAGGCGGGTTTGGTGAAATCAAAGACCGGCGCGACTACGCGCCGGTCTATCGGGGTCAAGAGACGTAATCAGATTAAGCGTACTCTTCGACGTTCTGCTTCGCGGCCCGTGCTGCGCGGCGGCGCATGCTGGCATCGAGCTGAGCAAAGAACTCGTCAGGGTTGACGCTAGCGGCTGCGCAGGCATCAGCAAAGCGCAGATTGCCGCGATCAATCCGGTGCTCGCGCAGAAATGACCGCGCCTCGGTGCCAAACGTCTGCAACACCTCTTCGACCGTGTACTGCTCAAAGTTCCCGTTGCGCATTGTCGTGCTCCTTTTTCATCTATCAAGACTGTCTTCGTCGCGACGGCTTCATTGCCGGTTGCGCTTTCATCATACTGGATATTTTGTACAATTGCAAGAGTTTTAATTTGTGCAAAATGTACAAATTACTGCGAGTGGTAAAACTCATCACGCAATGGCAATATAGTCATTGCGCAGTTCGCCGTATCTGAAGCAATTCTCCGCCCCTAGCGCCAATGATGGCCTAAGCAGGGTCATGCCTTGCCCCCAAGGGATTCACCGCACGACTCACCATTACAGGCAGTTGTTGCGGGGAATGGTCAAGCACGTGCCGATGCGCGAGTACTTGCGCCAAGAACGCAACGGGTTGGAAATGGAGCGAAGGAAGGGAGAGGGTATCCTCTCTTATCTCTACTACTTCTTTCCCGCGTTATGAGGGCCAGCAGCCCGCGCAGCGGGCTTCGTAAGGATAGCCCGGCCCTTCAGGGCCGGGTTCTGGATCAAAAGTTCTGTCCGCCCTCTCCCGCGCCAGTGGGAGCGGGGCTGGAGATGCAGGCCACCGAGCAGAATAGCCATAAAGATACCCAAACGATGCAAACAATCTGATGATTGTTGTGCCTTTTGTGTCTTTTTGTGGCTATTCAGTCCGCGTAGCGGGCTTCAGCGTGGCAAGACCGTTAATTGCCAACTGGCTCAACTATGTCGCTCCGTTCGCTGGTACTGCGTTCATCGGCCTACAAGGCATACTCACTGGCCCATGCTTGAATGCCGGGCCAGTCGTGCAAAGCCGCTTGATGCACAGCGTCAGGTCGCCAGATCCGCTCGATGTAGTCGCGATCAATCTGAACGGGATGGCGACTCTTGAATGGCACCACTGTTGTCGTCTCGCCCTTGCCCCATTCCTCTTCATCACCGGGACCGAGCGAGAGTGCCAGCTCATGAAACGCAACGATCTCAGAGTGGCGGGTGCGGTCAATGAGCGCATCGGCGGCCTCGCATACGCGCCCGTGATCGAGCAAGGAGGACAGCAAAACATCGGTCATCCGCGATCGAACTGACAGTTGCACCAGCCGGAGGAGGTCCATCCGCACGAGGAGATCGAGATAGCCACGTACAGCCATACGGCTGCGATCATTGCTGCTCCAACGCAGGCCGATGCCAGCGGCGGCGGTGGCGGTGGCGTTGCGGCTAAGGCTGCCGGCAACCGTTTGCGCCACTGGGCCGCTGGTGACAACGTAAAACCGGATCGTCTCGCCAAGCGCCCAATGGCGCACAATCTCAGCTCCGCCTTGCCGCTGGTGCTTGATTTCGATCTGCTCGATCCGGGCCGCGCGGAAACGCGCATCGAGTTCGTCATCGCGACCGGCTTCAATGTGGAAGCCGATGTAGGGGCTGAATCGTTTGCCGCCAACTGGCCGGGCTAGGCTTTTGCCGTTGGCGTATTGGAGGGTAATGGCTTCAGTGATGGCTTGAACTCGATTGCGCCCAATCATGCGTCTGCTCTTCTTGGTTGCCGTACCGGATCGTGCATCCACGTATAGTACAAATGTTCGATTTTGTAAAGAGGGTACACCATCACCCAAAAAATAAAAATGACCCCTGCCATTGTTCGGCAGGGGTCATCGGATGCAGGGACGTTACGGCGCTACTTTCAGAATAATCGGTACGAAGACGCGCGCCGGCTCAACGATGATCTCGTAGTTGAAGCTGGCGGTTTGGCCATTGCTGTCAGTCACGGTGATGGTAAAGCTGTACGTGCCGACTTGCGTTGCGCGCCCTTCGAGCCGGCCATCAGCGCTCAGCGTGATCCCCGGCGGGAGTTGGCCGCTCACTTGGTAGGTGTAGTTACCGTTGCCACCGGTGGCGTTCAGTTGCTGCTGCACATTACTGCCGACTGCAAGTGATGCCGGCAAGCTCAGCTCCAACTGCGGCGCCTGACCCGGTGTCGGTACCGGGGTAGCCGTGGCGGGAGCGGTCGGCGTGGCGGTCGGCACCGGGGTGGCCGTGGCGGTGGCGGTCGGCTCTGGTGTAGCCGTCGGCGCTGGATCAACGTTGGTCAACGTAAAATTAATGCTAACGTTGCCAGCCGTGGCGGTGACAGTGTACGTACCAGCCACATTATTGGCCCGCACCGGAATTTCCACGATTCCATTCAGATCGCTCACGCCGCCATTCCCCGCGGGGAAGGTTGCGCTAGCCCCGCTGTTCGGCGCAGTGAAGCTCACGTAGACCCCTGTGAACGGGTTGCCGTTCTCGTCTCCGACCCAAACCCGCAACGGCTGGGCAAAATCGGTGTTGAGCAGGGCGCTTTGGTTGTTGCCGCCACGGATATCCATCGCTATCGGCGGTAGCGACATCAGATAGACTTGCTTCGGTTCATAGACAATCTGGAACGGCTGGCCACCCAACTCGATCACCGCGCCGTTGGGCAAGTCGCGGAAGGTGCCACGAATGCTGCCGGTGCTGCGGTGTTGGATAATGATCCAAGTGTGGCCGGGGATTGGCGTGTAGCCGGGCACGAGCGATAGCGCCAATTCGGCTCCTGCTGGGTTGCCGGGGCCGCTCAGGTCGATATTGGCATTGCGGTTTTGATTATTGGTGTTGTTGACCAGCACAAGCGAATCTCCGCCGGGGCCAATCTCGAAGTGGAGGCGAATATTCGGCCCGTGCAGGCGAATGCCGTCGCCATTGCCGGCAACGTTCAGCGCGCCGCGTCCGCGAATCACGTTACCGGTCGCGAGATCGCGCCGGTCGCCGATCCCGATCTCGCCGCCGCCGGAGTCGGCGTTGTAGACGATCGCGCCGACCGTGCCGGCCCCGTAGAGGTTGAGCCGGCCATTGCTCTGGTTGCGCACGAATGAGCCGATATTGGCGTTTGTGGTTGACAGATTGATTGTCAAGTTGCCGCTGCCGTTTTTGCGCAGATCTCGGCTATTCGTCGCATCGGTCACGCCGGCGAAGGTGACATCGCCTTCAACCGTAATTGCCCGGTTGTCGGGCAAGGCAAATGGCGTGCTAAAGCTGAGCCGGTAGGCGCCGCTGTCGAACGTGAAGTCGTTGTTGAGATCCGATATCTGGTTGGCGATTAACCGGTCGCCGCCAGCGCCGATCAATCGTCCGCTGTAGAGCTTGAGTTTTGATGTGCCAAACGCCTGATCGTTGGCTACAAAAATCGCGCCGCCGCTGATCGTGGTTGTGCCTTTGTGTTCGTTGGGCGTGAGGAGGTAAAGCTCACCCTCGCCGGTTTTGATAATGCCGCCGCTGCCGCGGAGCAGATTGTTGGGGCTGGCGATGATGAGGCTGCTATCAGCCGCGGTGTCGAATGCAATGACTTTTTGGAGGTCAATCGACGCACCAATGATATGATTGCCTCTCAGCGTGCGGATAGTGCCGGCTCCGGCAGGCGGAAAATACAGACTGCCGCTGCCCAACAGCCAATAAGTCATAGCACTGTCGAAGCGGACTTCGCCGATCTCGATCGCGCCGCTATTGAGGTTGATAGTGCGTGGTGATGGCGCATTGGGAAACACTGCAATGTCATTCCGGCTCTGCGGCACGATCCCGCCGCTCCAGTTGGCAGGATCGTTCCAGTTGCCGTTGCCACCGATCCATGTGCTGGTGGCAGCGAAAACTGGATTGATGACAAGCGACCAAATAACGAGCAGAGTGATAATGGGCAATAATGAGAGTGTTGCTCGCTGCATCGGGCAGGTCATGGCTCCTCTCCAAGACTAGAATGTAGTATTTCGACTGAGCCGAATTATAACCGAAACATGAACCGAAGTATTACCGAAACGGCAGATTTGCTGAGCATGCCGCCTAAAATGAACAAAGTTTTAACAAAATAGTTTGTGATGAAAGGTAGTATGTATCTATGCGCTTTGGGTGAAGTATTGAGCATCCTCGCCGGAATGGGATCGGTCGCGAGACTGATGCCGCGATTGAGGGCGAGGTTTAAAAAGATTTATCTGAATATTGAACATTTTGCTATGAAAGGAGTGTCCGGTGCAAGTAATTGTTGGGTATTGTCGTATTACTTAATGTAGTAAAAAGGTTCGTATGACCAACAAAACTGTATTACAAGGCATTGGCGCAGCAGTCGCCGCCTATACGCTGTGGGGGTTGTTGCCGGTCTATTGGAAGGCGCTGAATGGCGCAACTGCGACCGAAATTCTCGCCCACCGCATGATTTGGTCGCTCCTCTTTTTGCTCGCTGTGCTGGCGGTGCGCCGGCAGTGGCAATGGGTGCAGGTGATGCGCCGCCAGCGCCGGTTGCGTTTGACCTATCTGGCCAGCGCGACCTTGCTGGCCACTAATTGGGGGATTTATGTCTGGGCGGTGCAGATGAATCGAGTTGTTGAAGCCAGCCTCGGTTATTTCATTAATCCGCTGGTCAGCATTGCCCTCGGTGTGCTCGTCTTGCGCGAGCGGTTGCGTCCGGCGCAGTGGCTGGCGATCGCCATTGCTGGCGCTGGTGTGGTATGGCTTACCTATAGCGCCCGCGCGTTGCCATGGATTGCGTTGGCGTTGGCGCTGTCGTTTGGCTTTTATGGTCTTTTGCGCAAACAGACTCCGCTCGGCTCGTTTGAGGCCCTAACCGTCGAGACGCTCTGGATGTTTGGGCCGGCGGCGCTTTGGCTAGGCTGGCTGGCCGGTAACAATGGCGGTATTCATCACGATGTCGGCTTGTGGCTGTTGCTGCTCAGCACCGGTGTTGTCACCGCTGCGCCGCTGCTCTTCTTCGGCGCGGCTACCCAGCGCATTCCGCTGACCACCATCGGCATTCTGCAATATCTGGCTCCGACCTTGCAACTCTTGCTGGGGGTGGTGGTCTATGGCGAGCCATTTTCGACCGCGCAATTGATCGGCTTTGGCGTGATTTGGACGGCGCTTGCTATCTATACCGCCGATAGTCTGCTGGCAGCACGTCGCTACCGGGCGACGCTCACCCAGCCGGCGGCGGATTGAGCGCCAGCCGGGTTGCTTAGGCAGGGCGTTCGGCGGCGCAGTATTGCCGCAGCCGTTCGCTGTCGTCGAGGTCGAAGGCGAGGTTTGGCGTCGTAATCAGGCGCGTGCGCAAGCCTAGGCGCGCTGCTGCCGCCAAGTGCCGGTTGGCGCTGTCGAGGCCGAAGAGGAAGGGCAGTGGCGATGGCAACCGGAGGGCGAGCGCATTGGTGCCGCGCTGCTGCTGATCGGGGGCAAGAGCGAGATCGGCTTCGCTCAGCGCATCGTAGAGCGCCGCCACATCCTCTGCCGTCACCAAGGGTAGATCGCCGGCTAGCACGATCATCGTCTGCGCGCCGACGTTCTGGATCTGTTTACGTCCCTCGGTTAAGGCAGCGTTCAATTCTTCGCAACGGTCGGGCAACCATTCCACGCCACCGGCCTGCGCCAGCGCCGCGATGGCTGGATCGGCGCTGATCAGCCAGATACGCGCCGGTATGGTGAATCTGCCGGTTGCTTGCCTAGCAGCGTTAATAACGTGCTGGGCTAATGTGAGCACGAGCCGTTGCCGCGCTGCCGGGGCGAGGTCGCCGGCCAGCCGTGATTTGGCGAACTGGAGCCGTTTGATGGGGATGGCGATGCCGATCACGGACGCTGCTTTCTGTCATTGTGCGGGGGTAAACACACAGCGAAGCTGTGTCCTCTTTCCCCCGCAACAATCGCTTGCAGATTAAGCAAACGCGAGCTCTAACGCTGCCCGCGCTAGCGCCATCTTTTCCGCCATGCCGCGCATAATCGTATCGATCACGAGCGGGTGAATGCCGAGCTGTGCAATGGCCGGCGCCAGCGCCGCATCGACGGTGTCAATCACAATTCCGTCAATCAGATCGGCATACGCCTTGGCGACCCCCAACGCGGTCGGTTCCATCCCCGCAGCCCGCATCAGCGGCACTGCCGGCCCTTTAATCGCCGCGCCGCCGACGATCGGGCTAATAGCAACGACCGGCGCGCTGGCGTTGGCGATCGCTTCCCGCACGCCGGGAATAGCAAGGATCGGCCCGACGCTCACCACCGGGTTACTCGGCGCGATGATAATTGCTTCGGCGCTAGCGAGCAGCGGCAACAAGTGCGGTGCCGGCTGCACCGGCCCGGCGGCATGTAGGCGCACCCCGCGCACCGCCGGTCGGCAGCGTTCGCGCACAAAATACGCTTCAAAGTGCAGTTCGCCGTGATCGGTCAGCACGTGGGTCGGCGCCGGCTCATCGCTCATCGGCATAATACTGATTTTTACCCCTAAAGCCTGCCGGATCTCGTCGGCGACCTGCGACAGGGTTGCGCCATCGCGCAGGCGGGCAGTGCGGTAGATGTGCAAGGCCAGATCGCGATCGCCAAGCTTGAACCACGTTGGCGCACCGAGCCGGCCTAGCCACTGCATACATTCGTCGGTGTCGCCGGCAATGCCCCACCCCTGCGCAGTATCAATCACCCCAGCTAGCGTGCAGGTGACGATATCGAGATCGGGCGAGATGTGCAACCCGTGCAGCACTATATCATCGCCGGTATTGACAACGGCGGCGATCCGTTCGGGTGGCGCAACGGCAGCCAAACCTTCGAGAAACCGGGCGGCGCCGACGCCGCCGGCTAGCACAACAATCATGACAGTAGACATAAAGAAGCAGAGACAGGCACGCTGTCTCTGCGCCGCAGATTAGAAGAGCAGATTCGCCAACCGGCGGCGGGCCGGCCCTACCAACGGATTCTCGTCGCCAAGCAGGGCGAGCAACGCCAACAACGCCTTGCGCGCGCCATCATCGCGCAGCGCCCGATCCCGGCCAACGATAGTCAAGAGGTGCTCGATCGCCGTGGCGTAATCGCCAGCGCGCACCGCCGCTGCCGCTTGCCTGTACAACCCCTCGCTGCCTTCCGCCGGTTCAGCCGGTGCATTCACCAGATCGGCGATTGCCAACCCAGCGGTTGCCCGGCTGCTAAACGAGCTGCTTGCCGGAACTTGCTTCAGGGTCACAATCCCTTCCGGATCACCGCGCAGCGCCAGCAACCGGCCCAAATTGAACAGCGCCGTCTCGTTCTTGGGGTCTTGGCCCAGAATCAGGCGGTAGCGCGCAATCGCCTCCGCCGGATTGGTCGCCTCCAGCGCTTGCGCCATCGCCAATAGGTCGGCGTTGCGGTCAGGCGCCACCCGCTTCAGCCATGCCCGCACCTGACTCTCCGGCAGCGCGCCGGTAAACTCATCAACAATCTTGCCTTGATAGACCGCCTTGACCGCCGGAATGCCCTGTACACGGAACATCTGGGCAAGGCGCGGGTTTTCATCAACATTAATCTTGGCCAGCACCCACGTGCCGCCGGCTTCGCGCGCCAGCCGCTCGAGCGTCGGCCCCAGCGCGCGGCACGGCCCGCACCATGGCGCCCAAAAGTCGATCACGACTGGCGTCGTTTGCGAGCGCTGCAACACCTCGCGCTCAAAAGTAGCCTCGGTAACTTCAAGCACTGCGCTTTGGGCAGTCGTTGCGCTCACTCCAGTAGCCATGCTTGTTCTCTCCTTGCACCGATCGGTTATTGCTGTTGTGTAGTGTACCAGAAAGGTGTTGAAACGATGTCGGCAAAATGTAAGAAGAATGTCAACATTTATCTGCGCTGCACTTCTTGTCGCAAGAGCAAGAGATAACCGACGCCGATGATGCCGGCGAAAGTGAACCATTGCAGCGCATAGTTCAAGTGCGGGCCTTCATCGAGCCGGTACGGGTCGGGCGGACGCGGCAAGCTGGTGCTGCCGTCGGGCAACTGCTCGATAAACAACGGTAACAGCGGCGCGCCAACCTGCTGTTGGATGGCTGGCACATCAACCCGCAACCACGCATTAATCCGCGTCTCTCCCGGCAATGGCAGGTCACGCCCGGCCAGCGGGCTGTCGGGGCGCAATTGCGGCGCTTGGGCAATCCCTTCAATCGTCACCGGTCGCGTCACCGCGTAAGCGGTCGCCGCCCCCTGCGCTGACGGCAGCCAACCGCGATCAACCAGCACAGCGTACTCGCTGCCCTCGATCTGCAATGGCGTCAGTAAGTGAACGCCATCTACCCCGCTATCCGACCGCCTCCCGCGCAGTACTACGCTCTCCTCGTTGCGGAATACCCCGCTTACCACCACCCGCCGCCCGATCACCGTCGCTGGATCGGTCGCAGGCGTGAGCGGAAGCGCCGGCTGGGCCAACGCCGCCAACCGGGTCGCATTCGCCGCCCGCCGCTGTTCGAGCCGGTCAAGTTGCCAAAATCCCAAAACGATCAATGTTGCTAAAATCACCAACGCAAACAGATGCTTCGCGATCCACCATCCACGGAGGAGGCGATGGGTGGCGGGTACGGTTGTCGTCGTCATACGCTGCCAGCTCGCTGCTATGCCACCGTTTAGTATGATGAGGAAAGGTGGCGAAACGTAACATTCCCCTGTTATCATACCATTAGTGGCGGCGGCGCTGCCAATGGCTCCTGCCTAGCTAGATGGATACGTATCCTCGCTGGGGAATGTTGAGGGATGGACAGACATCTGAACACATACAACCGTTGGTCGCTGTGCAATGCCGTAAACCCCCGTGCTGCGCACCCCATCACCCCTCCCCCAGCGGGGGAGGGGTGATGGGGTGGGGTCATCAGCCCGCGTAGCGGGCTTCGTAAGGATAGCCCGGCCCTTCAGGGCCGGGTTCCCTGTCCAGCCATGCCTGAGCCGGTTCGTTCCGTGATAGTGGGAGATTGCTTCGGTCGGGCGGCTCCCAGCCGCGCTGGGAGCCACCCCTCCCTCACAATGACAATGGGAAGTCGCGCAGACCTAGCAGCTCCCCTCTCCCGCGCCAGTGGGAGCGGGGCATAGTTGGATTCCGCGCGAAGCGCAGCGTTCCGCATGCACACGGTTGATTTGCCCCCCCCCCCAACCCCTCCCCCGCTGGGGGAGGGGCG
>NZ_DAOTWH010000331.1:0-2838 GCF_034435895.1 Chloroflexus sp. | reverse complement strand
CCTTGGCCGCCATCGCCGGCGACGCCGAGGCGTTGCCGTTGCGCGATAGTTGCGTCGATCTGATCTGGTGCGTGGCCGCGCTGCAACTCTTTACCGACCGGCAGCGGGCCTTGCGCGAGTTGTGGCGGGTGTTGCGGCCCGGCGGGACGTTGCTGATCGCGACGGCGGGCGAGTATTGGGTACGCCTTCGCCGCCATCCGCCAGCGTTACTGGCCGCGCTGCCGCCGGTCTTGCCGTTCGCTCCCGCTGATGGTTTGGCTGATGAGTGGACGCTCTTGCTGGCCGGCGCCGGTTTTGTCGCGCCCCAAGCGCAATCCTATCTGCTCGACGGCGCTGAACCGGCGCAGGCGGCGTTAATCGATAGCGCCGATCTGGCGGCGTATGCCGGTCTACCGCTTGTCGCTAGCTCTGTCGCCGAACCCGACCCTCGCCCGGTGTTGTTTGTGGTCAGCGGACGGAAGTGAGCTAGCCCGGCGCGCCGCTCCTACTTGATTTCATACAACACACGCAACACCTCGGCCACGCTCCACGCTTGGGCGAAGCAGCCGCGCGGCTGGTGGGGCGGATCGCCGTCGAAGATTTCGCTGATCGTGCCGATGCAGCCATCGCTGAGGTGATCGAGCAACGGCGCTAGCAACCGGTGGATAGCGGCCCGATCGCCGGTAAGCCGGTAGACAGCGCTGGCGTAGGGGCCAAGCAGCCATGCCCAGACCGTGCCTTGGTGGTAGGCGGCGTCACGTTGCAAGAGCGGCCCAGTGTAGTGCGGCGCGTAATCGGGATGGGCCGGATCAAGGCTGCGCAGGCCAACGCTGGTCAGCAGGGCTTGGGCGCAAGCGCGCACGACTGCTTGTTGGCGGCCTCGATCGAGCGGGCTGTGTGGCAGGCTGGCGGCAATGATCTGATTAGGCCGGAGCGTTGCATCAACACCGTTGGGCGTGTCGATCACATCGTACAAATATTGGCCGTTCGCATACCAAAACCGGTTGAACCCGGCGCGCGCCGCCGCTGCCATCGTTTGATACCGCTCGGACGGGCGACCCAGCCGTTGGGCAAAGCCGGCCATGCTCTGCAAAGCGTTATACCAGAGCGCATTAATCTCAACCGGCTTGCCAGCGCGCGGCGTTACCACCCACCCCTGCACGCGCACGTCCATCCACGTCAGTTGGGTAGCCGGCGTGCCGGCCCGCAAGAGACCATCGCCGCGATCCAACCCGATTCCATCGCGGGTGCCGCGCACATGCCAGTCGATGATCTCTTCAAGCAGCGGAAACAGTTCGGCGAGCAGATCGTCGTCGGCAAAAGCGACATGGTGGGCGCGCACCACTTCAAACAGCCAGAGGGTCGCATCCGCGGTGTTGTATTCGGGCGCTGTGCCTTCATCGGGGAAACGGTTGGGCAGCATGCCGCGATCAACAAACTGGGTGAAGGTGCGCAAGACATCTGCCGCGACCTCTGGCCGGCGGGTGGGAATGGTCAAGCCGGGTAGGCTGATCATCGTATCGCGGCCCCAGTCGGTAAACCACGGATAACCGGCAATGACGGTGCGTCCGCGCGTCCCGCCGGGCAAGGGCCGCTCGACGATGAACTGATCGGCGGCCAGCGCAAGCTGGAAAACGCATGGGTCGTCCGTCCAATCAATTCGCTGCACCAAAGCAGCTTCGTAATCGGCGCGCAACTGCCACGCCGCTGCGCTGTCAAGGGTGGCCGCGGGTTCGGTGGTGGCGACCACCAACAACGACTCTCCCGGCGCAAGGGTGGTGGTGAGCCGGCCCACCCGGCGCAGGTTATCAACCGCCGCTTGCCCGCGTTCAGCTTCGGTAGTCAAAAAGAGATCGGTAAGCCAGCCGCCGAGCGGGGTAAAGGTTCCTCGATCGCTGAGCAGGCGCAGATGGCGTCCGCCGGCTAGCGGCCATATCCGCAACCCGTTGGCGATTGGTTCAGCCAGCAAGGGAATATCGCCTACCTGCACCACCGCGTGATGGTCACGCGCCGTCGCCAAAGCGTCGAGCCGGAGGGCGAGCGGGGCCGAGGCGCGCAAGACGGTGTAGCGAATGTAGGTGGTGTTGGCCCCCGGCGCCATCCAGATTCGCCGTTCGAGCAGCGCATCAGCCAGCGCGTATTCCCACACCGGCGTCGTTCCCTCCAGCCGCCAGCGTTCGAGCCACGGGCAAGCGCGGGCCGGTTCGCCAGTGCGCCGGTGGGTGGTGAGATCAAAGGTCTGGCCGAGATAGCTCACATGCGCATCGAGCGACGCTAATGTCAGCACCCGGCCCGGCGGCGGTTCGAGCGCGGCAATCAGCAAACCGTGATAACTGCGCGTGAGCGTGCCGGCAATCGTACCGGCGGCATAACCACCGATCCCATTCGTCACTAGCCATTCGCGCTGAGCGGCAAAGACTGGTTCGGCGCCCAAAGCGCGTCCGAAGGTAAACACAACGGCAGCTCCTTCCTGAGACGGTTCCATAGCCATGGTACACTACGTGAAGGGTGGTAGTTCATGATATGGTTCACCTCCCCCCCCGCTGGGAGGAGGTCAACTCCCCTCCTCCGGAGGGGTTGAGATGCCGGGAGTGGGGGCATATCTCCCCTCCCTCAGCGGGGGAGGGGTGGGGGCTGAATAGCCGCTCGCCGAGGGCAAGAGCGGACAGAACGTATGAGCGCAGATATGATTGATGGCTTTGCAATGCGCCGGTTCACCCTCACCCCCTTCCCCTCTCCCGCCACGCGGGAGAGGGGCGCTACGGCGTTCCGCTCAACCAGTGCCGGTCGCGAAGATGCGGCAGCTCCCCCTCTCCCTCCTCACGGCGGGAGAGGGGGAGCAGCTTCGTATGCGCGACA
>NZ_DAOTWH010000330.1:0-12468 GCF_034435895.1 Chloroflexus sp. | reverse complement strand
GCTGGAGCGAGGAGCGCCCGCCGCGCAGCCGGAGTGAGGAGCGGGGGCCGGGGCGGGGCGGAGATCAAGAACGCCGTGAATCGTCATCAAGGCGCAACGCGAATAGCGGCCAGCCTTCCCGGCGCAGTTCGGAACGAACGGATCAATCGCCGCCCGACAATCGCCGGCGTACCCCACGGCCACGCCGTTATGACGAACAGGAATAGCTTCTATCAACACAAACTCTAGATCATATGCTCTGATCCGCTTGACAATAGTTGGGATAGTAGTATAAATTGACGGTGCAAATTTGTGATAGATGCCACTAAGGAAGGAACAGAGCAATGAACATCTGGTTGCGCATGATGGCATTCACCGTTCTGGCTGCGCTGGCAATGGCGCTGGTTGCCTGTGGCGGTGGTGGTAGCGGCGGTTCGAGCAGTGGCGGGCAAAGCAGCGGGCCAGTCACGTTAGAGATCGGCTCGAAGGGCGAAGAGTTGGTGTTCGATAAGACTGAATTGCGGGTTGCCGCTGGCCAGACCGTCACGTTGCGCTTCAAGAACAACTCGGCAGTGCAGCAGCACAACTGGATTTTGATCAAGGGTGGTGATGCTGAGGCGGCGGCGATTGTCAATGCCGGCTTGAGCACTGGCCCAGCGGCAAACTACTTGCCGGCTGACAAGAGCAATATTCTGGCTGAGTCGCCGCTGGCCAATGGCAATGAGACGGTGG
The DNA here is from genome assembly GCF_034435895.1 of Chloroflexus sp. Taxonomy (GTDB): domain Bacteria; phylum Chloroflexota; class Chloroflexia; order Chloroflexales; family Chloroflexaceae; genus Chloroflexus. The sequence continues at coordinate 11,757 of NZ_DAOTWH010000330.1, read as the reverse complement.
AAGTCACCTTCACGGCGCCAGCAGCCGGCACCTATCTCTACATCTGCACGGTGCCCGGCCACTACCCGCTGATGCAGGGCAAGCTGATTGTCACCAATTAATGTAGGTGTTGTGACAGCAAACAACAAGGGGCGACAAGAATGTCGCCCCTTGTTTTATCGGATAGGTTGTTGCAGTCTACACGGTGACTGCGCGTTGGTTAGGTTCTACTGTGCGGTACAGGCGAACCATAAGGTTCAAGAGGTGCCGTTCCACTTCGGTGGCGACGGCTCGTTCGGCTTGAGACAGCGGTAGCCGGCCAAGCTCTTCAAAATACCAGCGGATCATCGCGGTGGTGTGTTCATACGACACACCCCAGCGGGGCAAGACGCCACGAGCCCAACGCAATTCGGTTTCAGCAATTTCAAGGGCTTCAAACAAGAGCATTGCCCGGATTAAATCACTGAGGGGGCGCACGGCTACTTCGGCCATACGCTCGACTGGGCCATAGTTCTCTTCCAGACGCAAGGTATGGGTCAATTCGGGAAATGCGCGTAACAGCCGCGCGGCAACGCGCTCAGCGATAACTTGCCGATGGTCGTCAACGCGGCGGGCAAGTTGGGTGGCAGCGATCTCATCCATACGTGCCATCCTTCCTCTCTAGGCCCCCTCATTATAGCACGCCACTCTCTCGGCTAGCTCTGTGCATAAGGCATGAATTGCGTGGAAATTCTTCGTGCAGCTCTTAGCAACTAAACCACGACTGCGCTGCGCGCACCACAGCGCGCAAGCGGGGACGTTGAATACGCTCGATGGCTTCCGCTAGCGGCACCCACTTAGCGGCAACAATTTGCTCCCTCCCTCCGGTTGGCCGGGCGCGGCCTTTGATCGCGCGCAGTAAATAGTAATCGACCAGCTTGCGCTGCGTTCCCTGCGGCCCATTGATCAGGTAATCAATGCTGCCAATCAGATCAATGACTTCTGCGATGACTTTGGTCTCTTCATACACCTCGCGCACAATCGCCTTACGCGGTGGTTCGTTTGCCTTGAGTTTGCCTTTCGGGAGTGACCAAAATCCTTTACGCTTCCGAATCAACAAAATCTCAATGGTTTGGATCAGATTGCAACCGAAAGACGACGGCGCCAACGCCACAGTTCGTTTTCATAACCGCCACGCCTGTTGTGAAGATGAGCCGCTCCTGTCTAGTTGTCAGCAGTGATTCAAGCGACCAGATATCATAGTCTCTATCATACCGCGTTTGGGGGATCAAATGGTTGATGTGTCTAACGTTTGAGCAACATTTACCAAACATAACCATTCATGTCATGGCTCTAGACGCCAGTCGTGAACATAGTATACAGGCGTGGCATTACCACTCCTGTCTATCCATTCGTATGTCTAAGGAAGAGCGCCGGTGGTTAATTCACGGTCGCCGGTTGTTGGCGCAGCAACGCAACAATATCATCTTCGATCTGCGACGGCACATCGGTGGGTGCGTAGCGCCGGCGCGGCTTGCCGTTGCGGTCAACCAAAAACTTGGTGAAGTTCCACTTGATCGCGGTGCTGCCAAAGAGACCGGGTTGCTGGGTTTTGAGGTAGGTGAAGAGCGGGTGCTCGTTGGGGCCGTTCACGTCAACCTTCGCGAAGAGCGGAAAGGTGACTTGATAAGTGCGCTCGCAGAATTGGGCGATGGATTCGTTGCTGCCCGGCTCTTGCATGAATTGGTTGCTGGGAAAACCAAGAACGCTGAATCCCTGATCGCGATAGCGGCGGTACAATTGTTCGAGACCGGCGTATTGCGGTGACAGACCACACATACTGGCGACGTTGACGATCAACAGCACTTGGCCGCGATAGTCAGCTAGTGATTGCATCGTGCCATCGACGCGTTGGGCGGTGAATTGGTATATCGGCATAGTCTTGCTCCTTGCAAAGTGTGTGCAAACTGTATACAAGGTATTATCCCACAAATAGAGCGGCTGGCAAGAGTCATTGGTCTTCGGGCTGCTGCTATTCTCCCTGTCATTATGAGGACAGGTTGTAGTGTCGATCGTTGCTGAGCCCCGCCAAAGCCATCTTCTCGAAGTACGGCAAGCGTCATTTTGACCAGTTGGCTGTCTCTATCCAACGAGCGCTTCTGCGGAGGGATATGAGGCGGTACGAGCGAGCGCAGCTCACGTTGACAATAGTAATCATAAATGATATATTGTCTCATATAATTGAGATCGTGCTTTGTTTATTCCCACTGGTAGGATAAAATGCCGCTATACGTCTACGAATGTGCGGAATGCGAGATTGAGCTGGAAGAGCTGCGTCCGGCGTGGCAAGCTGACGATCCGGTCGAATGTCCGATTTGTCACGAGCTTTGCCGGCGTGTTGCCAGCGCCTTCCACGTTCAGCGTCCGGCTGAACCGCTCTACGCGACCCCATCCCATGTGGCGCGGGTTGCGCATGGTCTGGATTGTCCCTGTTGCCGGCCTCGCCGGCGTTCGTAAGGAGAACGCTCATGGACACGTCTGCCCGTCCCGTTCCGGTAACAATTCTGACCGGTTTCCTTGGCGCTGGCAAAACCACCTTGCTTAACCGCATCCTGCAGGCCGATCACGGCTTGCGCGCGGCGGTGCTGGTGAATGATTTTGGTGCGATCAATATTGACGCCCAGTTGGTGGTTGGGGTTGAAGGCGATACGATTGCGCTGGCCAATGGGTGTATTTGCTGCACGATCCGCGACGATCTGCTACGCGCGGCGTTGCGCCTCGTAGAGGGACCATTGCCGCCAGAGTTCCTCATTATTGAAGCGAGCGGGGTCAGCGATCCGTGGGCGGTAGCCGATACGTTTCTGTTGCCTGAACTGCGTCCCTATTTTCGTCTTAATAGCGTGATTACGGTGGTTGATGCCGATTATGTGCGCCAGCAGACGGCCTACGAGGCATTGATCGTTGAACAGATCAACGCGGCTGATATTGTTGTGCTCAACAAAATCGATCTGGTTTCCCCTGATCAACTTGCCAGCATTGAAGCGTGGGTGCGCCGGATTGTGCCGCAGGCGCGGATCTTACCGGCAACCTATGGCGACGTGCCGTTGTCGCTGATACTTGATGTGGGACGGTTTCAGCAGCGTGCGGCAACGCCGCGCATTGTGGCCGTTACTGCCCACGATGAGGGGTATGATCACGCAACAGCCGCTCACAATGACCATCATCACGATCACGGCGCCGAGTTTGCCACGTGGAGCTACGTCTGTGATCGACCTTTTACGCTCAATGCGTTTCGCCGCACCGTGCTGAACTTGCCGCCGGCTATTTTCCGTGGCAAAGGGGTGATTTATCTGGCCGAAGTTCCGCAACGGCGGGCCGTTTTACAAGTGGTGGGAACGCGGGTGCAGGTGACAGTGGGTGAACCGTGGGGTGATCACGCGCCGCAGACGCAGATGGTCTTCATCGGTTTGCCGGGTACGGTTGATGAACCGGCCCTGCGCGCGGGGTTTGATCAATGCTTGCTCGCGCCGGATCAGCCGATAAGTACGGCGCCGGCGGTGTCGTAGACGCGGCAGCGTCTGGCAGGATTGTGAACGAGCGCACGGAAGCGACGGAATGGCGTGCGCTTTTATGTTATACTACAGTTCTTGTTGGAGCCGTCGCTCGTTGCACAGGAAGTCATGTATCGCCAGCATTCGTTCTGTTCATTCTGCGGCCAGCCGTTTGCCGAACACCAGTCATGGCCCCGCATCTGCTCGCATTGCGGCAGCGCAACCTATCGCAATCCGTTACCGGTGGTCTTGTTATTGCAGCCGGTTGATGATGGCTTATTGCTCATCCGGCGATCAGCCTATCCACGCCGGGGCCAGTTAGCCTTGCCCGGCGGGTTTATCGAAATGGGGGAACGCTGGCAAGACGCGGCGGCGCGTGAGTTGTACGAAGAAGCCGGAGTTGAGATTGATCCGGCGTTAGTCAGCGAGTTTGCCGTTCGCAGCACACCCGATGGTTATCTGCTGGTGTTTGGGATCGGGCCGCAACTGCGCAGTGCGGATTTGCCGGTGTTTTTGCCGAATAGCGAAGCCGCCGAGCGCGTGCTCATTACCTCGCCGGCTGAGCTGGCCTTCCCGTTACACACCGAGATGGTACTGCGCTTTTTTACCCAACTGCGCCAATGGCGGCCTTTGACGTAGCGCGGGCGATGGTGGCGACAACGGTTCGATCAGCAGCCTCCCTAGCCTTTTTTGTGCTTAGGAGGCTGTTTGCTTAGATCAATCCATACTGCCAGAGCCGGTCGTGATCAGCGAGGAGTGAGGAAGTTGCTTCATCGGTAACGACCCGGCCTTCGGCCAACACGATAGCACGCGGAAACACATCGGCAACGAGCGCCAGATCGTGGGTTGAGACGAGCATGGTTTGCGGCAGGGTGCGCAGCAGCTCGCTCAATTCGCGGCGAGCGCGTGGATCGAGGCCGGCTGAAGGTTCATCAAGCGCCAGCAAGCTCGGCTGCATCGCCAGCACGGTGGCCAAGGCTACCCGTTTGCGCTGGCCAAGGCTGAGCCGGTGGGGCGGGCGCTGTTCATAGCCGGTCATCCCCACTGCCTGCAACGCCTGCTGGACACGCTGTTCAACCTCTGCCGGCGCTAGCCCCATATAGAGCGGCCCAAACGCAACGTCGTCGAAGACGGTTGGCGAGAAGAGTTGATCGTCAGGGTCTTGGAAGAGCAATCCGACTCTGGCTCGAATCTGGCGGAGATTCTGCACGGTGACGGGCAGGCCGTCTACCACAATGGCGCCGCTCGCTGGGCGTAAGGTGCCGTTGAGGTGAAGGAGCAGCGTGCTCTTGCCGGCCCCATTCACCCCTAGCAAAGCCACCTTTTCTCCGGCAGCGACGACGAGATTGATCCCGCGCAGCGCAGGGGTGCCATCGGGGTACGCATAGCTGAGATTGGTAATGGTGAGCATAGCCGATTAGATGTAGGCGATAACGATGAGGCTCACGCAGACGATACCGCCGCCGATCAGCGCAAGGTAATCGGTGTGGCGGAGGGGGGGCTGGGTGGCGATAACGGGCCGGCCATCGTAGCCGCGGGCCAGCATGGCGGCATAGATCCGTTCACTCCGTTCGTAGGCCCGGATGAAGAGCGTGCCTACCATGCGTCCGGTGATCGTTGCGCGCCAGAACACATTACGTCCGGCGCGCTGACCGGGGAGAGCGGCGCTGCGGCTGTCGCGCGCGCGCAGCATGCGTAACGCCTCTTCTTGCAGAATGAAGAGGTAGCGGTAGGCCATGCCGATGATTAGGATCAACACTGGCGGTAGACGGAGCGCCGCCAGCGCGGTGAGCAGCTCGTTAAAGTGTGTCGTTGCGATCAATGCTACCACCGCTTGCACCGAAAGCCACGACTTGATCATCACCGTAGCGGCGGCTGTGATACCGGTATCAGTAGCGATAATCGTTTGGCTGCCAATGGTGAACTGAACGACTGGTTCGCCGGGATGAGCAATGGCCAGCGTCAGCGCAGCAAGTGCGAATGGCCATGCCACTAATGAGCGCCGCCAGATCGTCCACAACCCGATTCGCTTCCAGCCGATTACAAACCAGAGCGCGAGGGCGGCAATGATCAGCGCATCCCATGCGCCGGATGGCAGCCATGCCAGTGTGAAAACAAAGCTAAGCGCAAGCCATGTGGTGACCCGGCCATCATACGCGGCGATTGGGCTAACCGTTGATGTGTCAGCTATCACGAGCGTGCCGGCGGTTGGACGCGAAGCAGTCTGCTAATGCCCCAGATGAGACCGATCATCACCGCCACCCCAATCAACCCGGCTATGATAGTTGAAAGCGGCGTCTCGCCGAGCCATGGAATCGTGTAATCGGGCAGAAGCTGGTAGGGTGCTTCAGTAGCGCGATCGAGGAATCCGAAATCTTCAGCGACGCGCTCAAGCCCATCGGGATCGGGCGAGGCCAGTGGCGCGAAGGCAGCCGTGATTGCAGCAATCACTACCCCAATAGCGGCGATCCGGGAGGATGAAGTGCCAGATGGCGTGGTTGAAGCCAGCAGATCGGGCCGCGTGCTGGCGAGAAACATGACCGCAGCAGCGGTAATCAGCCCTTCGCCGATGCCAATGATGGCATGCACGCCGAGCATGGCCGGAAAGACAATCGCTGCAGGCAGGTCAGACAACACAAGTTGCGCCGAGGTTAGGGCGGCAGCGGCCATCACCGATACCCATCCTGCGCCGGCAGTCACGATCGCGATCCAGAGCCGGTTTTCCGTCACCGCGCCATCACGAATCAACAATGGCCGCGCCAGCCAGCCGCCGATGGCGGCAGTGGCGATGCCCATGTTAAAGATATTCGCCCCCACTGCCACGATGCCGCCATCTTGAAACAGGATCGCTTGCAATGCGATCACGCATGTCATGACGATCATGCCTGCCCATGGCCCCAGCACAATCGCTGCAAATGTGCCGCCGAGCAAGTGGCCTGACGTGCCGCCGGCAATCGGAAAGTTGAGCATCTGGGCTGCAAAGATAAACGCCGCCATCACTCCCATCAAGGGAACGGCGCGCTCATCGAGCGATTGGCGCACTGCTCGGGTTGCGATCCCAACGGCGATGATAGTTGGAAGCCACCAGAGCAAGGCAACCGGCGCATGCAAAAAGCCGTCGGGAATGTGCAAGCCAAGCGTGATCTGTTCTGCAATCCACTGCCACCACATGGTGAAACCCTCTCAAGTAGCATACGTATGGCGATATACCGCATCGAACCGGTTAAGCTCATTATAAACGAAGGAATGTCTCTGCGTGCTCCAAGATACGGTATAATGCGGGTGCTATGAGCGGACACTACACCATTCCAACTCGCATCCGGCTGACCGAGGCGCAACGCGACCAGCTTTACTGGCTGCTCCGCGAGCGCAGTATTGAGCTGGATGATTTTATGACCGAGCTGGTGAACGATTACCTAGCCGGCCAGCCATTGCCGCCAGCGCCGGCGCTGGTCGATCGGCAGGCGACCATTCGCGAGCAGTTGCGACTGCGGCGCAACCAATTGCGCATGTTGCGCGCCCAACTGCACGACCCGCACAACCCTCCCCCTGACTGGTTGCGGGCGATGGTGGCCGAGTTGGAAGACGAAATTACCCGGCTCGAAGTTGAATTACGCCGAGAAGAGTAGCATGGCTCGCCAACGTCTCGATACGCTGCTGGTCGAGCGTGGTCTGGCTGAGACGCGCGCGCGGGCGCAGGCGATGATCATGGCCGGGCAAGTGCTGGTCAACGGCCATGTGCAGACCAAGGCCGGCACGATGGTTGCTATCGATGCCCACATTGATGTGCGCGGCGGTTTGCCTTACGTCAGCCGCGGCGGTTTCAAGCTTGCGCATGCGCTCGACCAATTTGGGCTTGATCCGGCAGGTTTGACAGCGATCGATGTTGGCGCTTCCACTGGCGGGTTTACCGACGTCTTGTTGCAGCGCGGCGCAGCGCGGGTGTTTGCGGTTGATGTCGGCTATGGCATTCTCGACCACCGGCTGCGCACCGATCCACGGGTAGTTGCGCTCGAACGCACCAATATTCGTCACCTTACCGCACTGCCTGATAGCGTGTTGGCCGATTGCGCCGTGATCGACGTCAGTTTCATCTCGCTGCGGCTCGTCTTGTCGGCGGTGCAGCGGCTGATCACGCCAAGCGCATGGATCGTGGCGCTGATTAAACCGCAGTTTGAAGCTGGTCCACAACACGTAGGCAAAGGCGGTGTCGTGCGCGATCCGGCGGTGCATGCGCAAGTGATCCGCGATGTGCTGGCCTTCGCTACCACCCAACAGCTCAACCCCGCCGGCCTCACCCGCTCGCCGATTACCGGCCCGGCGGGGAACGTTGAATTTCTCGTCCTCTTCCACCCCCATCGTCCGGCTATCGACCGCCAGCGCGCGATCATGGCGTGCGTCGAAGGAGGCGCGTCCTCGTAGGGACACCGCAACGCGGTGTCCCTACGGTGTGTCACCACGTTGCCCGCCTTCTGCACACCTTTGTTTACCCGGTTTTTACCCTGAGTGAATGACTTACAACCGGCAAATGCGAGTAAAGATGTTACATTTATTGCATACGTTGACATTTCAAACAATGTCAGTAGGCGTACTATGCAAGATGTAGCACCCGTCGCTGAAGTTGCCCGGATCGGGCCAAATTCGATCATCCAGACCATTGCGGCCTTGCGCGAGCAGTATGGGGCCGAGACCACTGCGGCTTGGCTGCGCCGCAGTGGGCGAGGGCATTTCCTTGAAACGATGCCTGACCACATGCTGGCCGAGAGCGAATTTGGTGCGATGATCCGTGACTTGCGCGACTGGCTAGGGATACCAGCAGCGATGCGGGTGCTCGACCGTTCGGGCGAACTTACGGCGAACTATGTGGCGACGAACCGGGTGCCGGCGCCGATCCGGTTGCTCTTGCCGCGCTTGCCAGCAGGATTGGCGTTGCGCATCTTTCTGCCCGCCATTGCCAAACATGCGTGGACATTCGCCGGTAGCGGGCAATTTGGCTACACGCTACGGCCACAGTGGCAGTTGACGCTGGCCAATAGCGTTGAGGCGCGCGAAGTGCAGGCCGCCGAGCCGGTGTGCAGTTACTACCGGGCGGCGTTTGAAGGTTTGTTGCGACGGGTGGTGAGCGATCGGATCCGCGTGCGCGAGGTGGCATGCCGGGCGATGGGTGCGCCGCGCTGCACGTTTGCCGTATCGCTTGAGAAGTAATCGGGGGGCGTCGATTTCGTTCGTCCTCGCGTTGTTGTAGTTCAGACTTGGTCGTCAGAAAGGAAGAGAGGCCACGCATGCGGATCATGATGATCCAGCCGAACTACCATGCCGGTGGAGCTGAAATTGCTGGGAACTGGCCGCCGAGCTGGGTCGCCTACATCGGCGGCGCATTGCGCACCGCAGGCTTCAACAATCTGCGTTTCGTCGATGCGATGACGGAGGATCTGCCCAATGAGCAATTGCGCCTGATCCTGCGCCATAATCGGCCTGATGTAGTGATGGCCACGGCGATCACGCCGATGATCTACAAGGCGCAAGAGACGTTGCAGATCGCGCGTGAAGAGGTGCCGAATGCTCGGCTCATCCTTGGCGGTATTCACCCGACCTTTATGTATGGTCAGGTCTTGACCGAGGCGCCATGGATCGACTACATTGTGCGCGGCGAGGGTGAAGAGATTACCGTCGAGCTGATGCAGTCGATTGAGGCTGGCACCGACCGGCGCGACCGGGCCAACATTAAGGGGATTGCCTACCTTGAGGACGGCAAGGTGGTGGCGACGCCAGCCCGTGATCCGATTGCTGATCTCGATAAGCTCACCCCGGATTGGAGCCTCTACGACTGGAAGCGCTATATCTACGTGCCGCTCAATGTACGGGTGGCCGTGCCCAACTTTGCCCGCGGCTGCCCCTTCACCTGCCGCTTCTGTTCGCAGTGGAAGTTCTGGCGTCGCTATCGCGCCCGCAGTCCGCAGAAGTTTGTTGATGAGATCGAGACGCTGGTGCGCGAGCATAAGGTTGGCTTCTTCATTCTGGCTGACGAAGAGCCGACCATCAACCGCAAGAAGTTCACCGCGCTCTGCGAAGAACTGGTGCGGCGCAAGCTGCCGGTTCACTGGGGCATCAACACCCGCGTGACCGACATTCTGCGTGATGAAGCGCAGTTGCCGCTCTGGCGCGCTGCCGGCTTGGTGCATATCTCGCTCGGCACTGAGGCTGCTGCCCAGATGAACCTTGACCGCTTCCGCAAGCAGACCACGATCGAGCAGAACAAGCGCGCGATCGAGCTGATCAAGAAGCACGGCATGGTGGCTGAGGCCCAGTTCATTATGGGCATGGAGAACGAGACGCCGGAGACGATCGAAGAGACCTATCGCTACGTGCTCGACTGGAAGCCGGATATGGCCAACTGGAATATGTACACGCCGTGGCCGTTTGCCGAGCTGTTTGAAGAGCTGGGTGATCGGGTCGAGGTGCGCGACTATGCGAAGTACAACTTCGTGACGCCGATTATGAAGCCTGAGCTGATGGATCGCGAAGATGTGCTCAAGGGCGTGTTGCGCAACTATGCCCGCTTCTATATGCGCAAGGCCTTCCTCGAGTATCCGTTTATCAAGGATCCGTTCAAGCGGCGCTACATGCTCGGCTGTCTGCGCGCCTTTATGAAGACCACCGTCACGCGCCGCTTCTACGACCTCGGTCGCGTCCACATGCGTGGCACCCAGCTTGAGATCGATCTCGGCTTCGATGAGTCGCGCGTGCTGACGCCGGAGCAGATCGCGGCGATGAAGCAGCGCAAGGAGATGAATGCCGATACCACCTTCGGCGGTGCGGCTCCCGGCATCGACCCCGAAGAGATCAAGATTCAGGCCGAGAATCCGCTCAACTTGCCGTTGGAAGTGGCGGTTAACGAGAACGCTAATGCGGCGACTTCGGCCAAGCCGGCGTCATAAGTGGCGACTTTCACCTCCCCATCCCCCTCTCCCGTCTTACGGTGGGAGAGGGGGATGGGGCATTGGTGATCAATAGCCACAAAAAGACGCAAAAATACTCGTTTTTCGTGTTTTTTATGGCTCTTTGTGGCTACGCTTCGGCCCAGCCCGGAAGGGCTGGGCGATACGGCGCAGCGATGCTTTGCTTTGCCCCCAGTCCCTCCCCCGCTGGGTTCAAGGGTGGACAGAACCTCCGTCTGGAACCCGGCCCTCAAGGGCCGGGGCTAGGGGGACGAAGCCCGCTGCGCGGGCTGATGCCCCCAGCCCCTCCCCCGCTGGGTTCAAGGGCGGACAGAACCTCCGTCTGGAACCCGGCCCTCAAGGGCCGGGCTAGGGGGACGAAGCCCGCTGCGCGGGCTGATGCCCCAGTCCCTCCCCTGCTGGGTTCAAGGGCGGACAGAACGGATGAGCATAGATACGGTTGATGGCGTTGGGATGGGCTGTTTTGCCCCCACCCCCAGCCCCTCCCCCGCTGGGGGTGGGGAGTGGCTCTCGCCCCCCGGCCCCCTCTCTCACCGTCAGGTGGGAGAGGGGGATGGGGCATTGGTGATCAATAGCCACAAAAAGACGCAAAAAATACTCGTTTTTCGTGTTTTTTGTGGCTCTTTGTGGCTACGCTTCGCGATAGCGGGCACGGCAGGGCGGGAATCGAAACCGCCCTTTACCCTTGCCCTAAGAGATCGCGCAGATCGGGGAAGGTGCTCGATCGGCGGGGTTGGGTGATCTGTTCAGCGTAGGCGCTAAGTTCGCGAATGTGGTGCAAGATGCGCTGAATCTCTTCCTCGTTGTCGAGTTCGCGCAGGCGTTCGTTGTACCGGTGGATGCGCGCCATGACCTGCGCTTTGCGCAAGATGCGGGCGCACTGTTCGGCTTCGTGGCGGTAGCGCACGTCGTCGGGCCGGCGGTTGAGGGTAGCGATCAATGCTTTGGCTTCGCTGGTGAGCGGTTCGCCGAGGGTTTCCACCCACGCCTGCAAACTCTCGGCATCGGTGGGGCGCAGTTCGAGCGGGGTTGCAAGGTAGGCGCGCCAGATCGCTTGGTGGAGCGGCTCTTCGAGGAGATCTTCTAAGCCGGCTCCGAACAGTTCGCCTGCTTCGTGCCGGCGGGCGTTGTACTCTTCGAGCAGCTTTTCAATCGCGACATTGACGCTGGGGTAGCGTAGCGCCAATGCCAGCAAGTAGGCTTCGGTCTTACGGCGGCGTTCGTCAAGCGGCGAAGCCGTCACTGGCGCCGGGGCGGGCGGTGGCGGCGGTGGTGACGGGTTGGTGTGG
>NZ_DAOTWH010000329.1:0-4054 GCF_034435895.1 Chloroflexus sp. | reverse complement strand
GCGTTGCAGTACGCGCCCTGCATGGATATGGAGTGCGTTCGGGATGTGCGCTTCGTTGTATTCCGACACCCCGCTCGCGCAAGACGCCGATCGTCTCGCGGTAGAAGGGGTGGAGCGCCGCCACCGCCACTGCTCGCCCGGCCTGCTTAATCTCATCGACGTGCCGGCCGGGGAGAGTCGTCACCACCCGTCCACCCATTTTGCGCAGCACACCATCGATCAACAACGGATCAGCCGGAAAGACCTCGCCAATCAGCGCCAGCGTGCCCGGTTCGTGCTCGCCGCTGGTATCAACAAACCGCCGCATCACCGCCGCTAGCGCCACATCTTTCGCTTCGGGGTGAGAATGGATCGCGTAGGCCGGCACCCGCACCAAAATCACCGGCTTGCCGTCAACCTCTTTCGGCAGCAGCTCCTCGGCCAACCCGGCCGTTTCAGCCACACAGAGCGAAATCACTGGGATAAACGACGTATTGGCCGCCGTCGCCGCTTCGGCAATCGCCGCGTTGGCCGCCTCTTGCACCTTGCCGCTCGACAGCTCAGCCGTGCCGAGCGCCGGCGCGACGATGCTTTTGCGCGCCGCGTAAAAGTGGGTGACAAACGTCAACCCGTACAGACAGCCGGTATCGGTCACCATTGCCGGCTGCGCGCCCTCGATCCGGGTCAACACGCGCAACGCGCCAAACGCAGGGCACATCGTCTGCGGATGGAGCTTGCACGCGCCGCCGCGAAACGGTTCGGCGGGGTCCTCGGCGTCGGCCGGCGTCAGGGGAATGATCTCGGCCATAACAACTCCTCTGCCCGGACACAGCCGCTCTGCTGCATGCCGGGATGATCAAACAGGGACGTGAATAGTCGGTATTATACAGCAATTTTCTTGCTTAATTGCTATGGTGCGGGATGAGCCACGGATCGGCTATCCGTGCCCTATTCATCCAGCGGCCACGGATCGGCGCTAAACTGGTCATGCACCTCTTGCAGTTGCACGTCAGCGTAGCTGGCGTAGAAGCTGCGCGTCACTTCGACGCTGCGGTGGCGCAAGATTTGCGACACTTCAGCGAGGGCAACCCCCTCGTTGAGCAGATGATAGCCGACAAAGTGGCGGAAAGTGTGTGGCGTGACTTGACGTAACAATTCGGCCTCGTCAGCTTTGCCTTCCCACACAAGCTGATCGGCCAGCGCGTTGGCTGCGCCGGTGACAATCCGCCAGCCGCTGATCCGCGACAGCCTGCCGCCGCCGGTGCGCGGGTCGAAGGCGATAAACAGCGGTTCGCGGGCCGGCGGCCAGTTCCGCGCGGCGAGGTAGCGGTGCAGAGCCTGTTCGGCGTGTTTGCGGATGAAGAGGGTGCCTTCGCGCCGGCCTTTGCCGCGTACGATCACCCGCGGCAAGATGCGCCGGTCGCGCGCCACATCGCCGACATCGAGGCTGAGCGCCTCGGAGATGCGCGCCCCGCTGGAGAAGAGCAGGTGCAGCAGTGCAGCGTTGCGCAGGCGGGTCAGCATCTGCCGCTCACGTTCCTCACCGGATGGCTTGTCATAAAAACGCACTAACCGGCGTAGATCGGGCGGAGTGGGTGCGATCGGGGTGGGCAGGCGCGGCAAGACCCGGCTCACTTCGGGGCGAGCCGCGGCGACGCGAAACGGGATCGCCCCTTGCGAGTCAGCCAGCGCCAGAAAGCCAAACAGCGGGCGCACGTAGGCATGCACCGTGCGCTCAGAGAGCCGTTCGCTTTGACCGCCCGCCCGCGCTGTCGCCGCTCGCTGCGAGAGGTCGTAGCTGCGTTTGCGCAGCGCGCGCGCGTATGACACCAAATCGCCAATCTGCAAATCTCCCAGCCGGTTTTTCCCGTTACGTTCGGCCCAACGGGTAAAGATGCGCACCGCCGTCTCGTAGCTGGCGATAGTCTGGCGCGCATGGTGGCGCTGGCGCTCGCGGGTATCCTCATCGAGTTCGTCGTCGTCATCGCTCTCGGCGAGGCCGGCGCTGGATAGCCGCGCCAGCCAGATCGCGCCGGCGCCGGCGATAGGCGTGTCAGGTGTAAGTGGTTGTTCAGTCAGATCCGTCATAATGGTACAAGTAGAATAGCCGTAAGATGGAATAGCCACCAAAAGCCACAAGCAGCACAAAAGTTGTATGTGTGTTTTGTGTCTTTTCGTGACTATTCTCCTGCCACCGCTGCGGGGAAGTGCCCCCACCTCCGGACCCTCCCCCGCCGGGGGAGGGGAGATGTGACCATAGCCACCAAAAGCCACAAGCAGCACAAAAGTTGTATGTGTCTGTTGTGTCTTTTCGTGGCTATTCCGTTGTTTCCACTGCTGCGGGGATATGGCCCCCACGCCTAGCCCCTCCCTCGCTGGGGGAGGGGAGATGTGACCATAGCCACCAAAAGCCACAAGCAGCACAAAAGTTGTATGTGTGTTTTGTGTCTTTTCGTGGCTATTCCTACAACACCCCCAGCGCGACTGCGCCAATAATCAGCACCCCAGCCACAATCCGGTAATAACCGAATACGGTGAAGTTGTGGGTGGCGATATAGCGCAGCAACCAGCCGATACAACCATACCCGACAATCATCGCTACCGTAGCGCCGAGCAACAGCCGGCCCCAATCGGCGGCCTGAATCTGGTCGAGGCTGCCGATCACGTCAACCAGCGTCGCCGCGCCAAGCGTCGGGATAGCAAGGTAAAACGAAAACGCCGTCGCGGTGGGCCGGTCGAAGCCGGCCAGCAACCCACCGGCAATCGACGCCCCAGAGCGCGAGACTCCTGGTACCAGCGCGAAGATTTGAGCGATACCGACCGTCAAGGCCCGCCGGTTCGAGACGGCGGCAAAGTCAACCGCGGCGTTGGTGCGGCGCTTGGCGTTGCCCCGCTCAATCCAGAGAAAGATGATCCCGCCGATGATCAACGCCGTCGCGATGACTAACGGCGACTCAAACAACACTGCTTTGATAAAGTCACGGGCCACAATGCCTACCGCTGCCGCCGGCACAAAAGCAATGATCACGCCGAGCCAGAGCTTGCGCGCGGTGGCGATCGCCGCCGGATCGCCGCGCCCAATCAGCGCATTGGCTTGGCCGAGTAGATCGCGCCAGTAAAAGAGCAACACTGAACAGACGGTGCCGAACTGGATCGCAATCTCAAAGGTGCCACCGATGCTGCCCTGATAGTTGAGCAATTGGCTGGTCAGCAAAAGGTGCGCGGTCGAAGAGATCGGCAGCCATTCGGTGATGCCTTGCACAATCCCCAACACCACCACCTGCCACCAATCGGGATTGGCAGGCGCGGTGATGAGCAAGGCGAAAGCGAGCAAGACAGCAAACCCGATGAAGAGACTGGAACGAGGCAGCGCGATCGATTGTGTTTGCATGATGGAATTCAAACCTTATTTATAGACTGCTCGCGTATGGCGTGCGGCAATGCAACTGCCGCCGTCCGCTGAATCGACTGCTCTATTATGGCGTGCGGCAGGGCAACTGCCGCATCCCATTGGATGGGATGGTTTCTACAGAGTGCGGCGATCATACTGCCGCACTCTCACTACACACCCTCATCCTCATGCAACACCATCTCAATTGACGCCGCCACTGCCGCGACCGTTGCGCGAATATCCGCCTCGCTATGCACCGCCGAGACAAACCCGCTCCGTCCACGCATCAGATCGACACCGTTGAGGTGCAGTGCCATGCGCAACCGGCGCAAAAGCCGGGCATCGCCGCCGCGCTTAAGTGTCGCGAGCGGCAGATTGCGTGGGATGTCGCCGGGGGCAAGATCGGTAGCTGGATCAACGAAGATGTGGAAAATTGAGCCATCGCCGAAAGCCGTCCACCCGCGCAACCCCTTGCTAGCAAAGAGTTCGTTCAGCATCTTGACCAGCAATTCGCCGCGTTGCGCTGCGATCGCGCCGGGTTCACCGGTCGCGACGGCGCGCAGCATCGCGATCCCCGCCGCTGCCGAAAGCGGATTGGCGTTAAAGGTGCCTTGTTGGCGAATGCGCCCGCGCGGCCCCTGCTCGTCGTGGTCCAGCAGGTCGAGCAGCTCGGCCCTGCCGGCG
>NZ_DAOTWH010000328.1:0-2189 GCF_034435895.1 Chloroflexus sp. | reverse complement strand
CGGGGTCGCGCCGCGCGCCGTCGCCACCCGTTCGTGATCGCGCCACGCCTGTAACAAGGCCCGCGCCGCCGCCAATTGGCCAGTGCGCAGCTTAACCCGCGCACTGAGTAGATCAGCCGCCGGACTGGCCGCGCGCAACTGGCTCGCTTGCTGCTGCAAAGCTTCGGCCTCGGCAGGCTGGCCCATATTGAGCTTATTCTCGGCCAGCAATTCCAGCACGCGGGCGCGGGCCACCTGATCCTCTAACCCCTCGCTGACCCGCAGCGCCTCTTGCAACACACTCTCGGCTTGGGCCGGCTGCACTTGATCGATATAAACCAGCGCCTGTCCATACAAGGCGCGGGCCAACTCGGCCCGATCACCCTGCTGGCGGCTGGTCGCTTCAGCTTGAGCATACCAGTTCCGGGCCTCGTCGAAGCGGGCGCGCAGTCGGTAGAGATCGCCGAGGTAGCATTGCAGCCGGGGCCGGTTGGCGATCAACTCCGCCGGCAGCGCATCAATCCAGCCAGCCACAGTATCGAGCCGGCCATTGCGCAACGCCTCTTCACTGGCGGCCTCAATCGCATCAGCGGCGATCGCGCCTTCACCGGCGGCGAACCAGTGATAGATCGCCTCTTCGGCAAGGCCAGCGGCAGCATAGTGCTGCGCTGCCCGCCGGTGGCGCGCGGCCAGATCGGGATCGTGGCGGGTCTGCTGGCGCAAAAAGTCGTGAAACAGGTAATGGTAGCGATAGTGGTCAGCCCCCAAGTCAACCACAAAGAGATCACGATCGCGCACCTGCGCCAACAGTTCGGCGCTGTCAGCAGCTTGGCGCACCGCATCGCAAGCCGCCGCGGTCAGCACCCGCAACGGCGCCGTCGCACGCAAAAAGGCGGCAATCTCCGGCGGCTGGCGATCGAGTACATCGCAGGCGAGGAAATCGAACAACGCCGCCAGCGAAGCTGGGCCGTTCGCCAGCAATTCGGCCACGCTCCGCGCCTGCCTGCCGCGCAACCCCTGCCAAACCAGTTGCAACGCAATCGGCCAACCTTCCGTTTGATGGCTAAGCACATCGACATCGGCGGCGCTCAGCGGCATGCCAAAGACCTCAGCGAAGAGCGCGGCAATCTCGTCGCGAGTAAAGGCCAACGCCTCGCGGTGCAATTCCAGCACCTCGCCGCGCGCCCGCCAGCGCACCAGCTCGCCGCTGACAATCGGGTAGCGAGTGGCAATCAACAAGCTCAACCACGGCGGCGCGTAAGTAATCAGCCGTTCGGTCAAGGCACGGATCTCGGCGGATGCCGTCACAAAGTGATAATCGTCGAGGATAAGCAGTGTTGGCCAAGGAGCAACGCTGGCCAGCGTATTCAGCAACCCATCGAGCGCTTGCGTCCACGCCGTCCGATCAGCGGGACGGGTGTGCAGCGCCGCCAGCGCTTCTGGCGCGCCTTGCGGCAACACCGGCGCGCAGGCGGCGGTCAGATAGGTCAAAAACGTCACCGGATCGCGGTCGCTCTCGCCAATCGTATACCAGCAGACCGTCTGCGTACTGGCTGCCAGCTCAGCCAGTGCTGTGGTCTTGCCATAGCCAGCGCCGGCCTGCACCAGCGTCACTCGATAATCAAACGCCTCGCGCAAACGCGCCGTGACCGCCGGACGCACCAGCCGATAACGGTGCGGTCGCGGCGGTGCGACTTTGGCCTGCAACAACACTGTCTCTTCACGCGCCATAGCGATATGGTGATACAGGGCCACTGATGGTACCAAGTATTATACCAGCAGTGCGATGGGCAGCGGCGGCGTTTAACGCAAAGGCGCTGTAGAGCCGGACGGCTGTCCGGCTCCGCAGGGAGTTTAGTGGGGAATAGCCACAAAGAGACATAAAAGGCACAAATGTAACTCTTTTGGGGCCTTTTGGGTGGGTTCGTAGCTATTGTTTACCCTCACCCCCAACCCCGCTCCCGCGCCGCGGGAGCGGGGCGCTACTGCGTTCCGCTCCTGCCATGCCTCACCCGCCCATCGCGCAGCTCCCCCCTCTCTCGCCGTCAGGGGGGGAGAGGGGGCCGGGGGGTAAGGGCTAGCCCGCGCAGCGGGCTTTGTAGTCCTAGCCCGGCCCTTGAGGGCCGGGTGATACGGCGTGGCGCTTGGTTGCCCCCACCCCCAACCCCTCCCCCAGCGAGGGAGGGGAGACCCTCACCCCCAACCCCGCT
>NZ_DAOTWH010000327.1:0-3590 GCF_034435895.1 Chloroflexus sp. | reverse complement strand
GGCTCGCTTGCGCGCAGCCAAAGAACGAGCCCGCAAGCGAATTACCGGCGAAGGAGACCAGTGATGGGTATGGCGACGAATGGAATGGCTGCCGAACCGGTGCGAGCTTGGTTGGGTCGCTTGGCGATCGCCATCTTGGTCGGAGCGCTCGCCGGGGTCGTTGCCTACCTAACCGCGCGGGCTATTGGTTCGGCGTGGCTCTTACTCAATCAGCAAGCCCTGATCGACGCCACCCGGCAGGCATTGCAGGAAGGCGTGATGGGCTTGGCCAATACCAATCTCCGCGCCTTGCGTTTAGCTGCTGAGGCGCAACAACGTTTTATCGCCGAACTGAGCGGCTGGATCGGGCTAGGCGCGTTTTTGCTGGCCGCGATCGTCGCCTTTGTCCGGCTTGAGCTGCAAAGCGGCAAATAATGCCGCTGTGATGGCCTCTTTAGCACGTATTATTGGGCTTAGCAATGCCGCCGGTCACGGCTCAATCCGCTGCCAGAGCGTGGCCGGCAACGCTTGCACAAATGATGATGGTTGATCAGCGCTCGCGCAGACCAACAATTCCCGCATCGCGCGCGAACAGCCGACGTAGAACAGGCGGCGCTCTTGCGCAATTGCTTCTTCTCGCTCTTCTGGCGGCAAGTGGTCGAAGTTGTGCGGGAGATGTCCTTGCGCTAGCCGGAGCACGGCGACAAAGGGAAATTCAAGCCCCTTCGCTGAATGCAAGGTCATCACCTTAACGACTGGTTTGCGGATATCAATCTGCTTCCGCTCCATAAATTCCGCCGGCACGCCAAGCTGGTTGAGCTGAGCGCAAATGTGCTGCGCCACTTGCTTGCTGTGGCACAGCACAGCCCCAGTGTGTGGCGGTAAGCGCCACCTTCGCGCTGCAGCGGCGAAGAAATCGCGAATTGCCAGCGCTTCTTCCGTGATGTCACGGCAAAACTGAATGGTCGGCAGATTGCCGTTGTGGATTGCGGCAGCTTGGTCATTCTCGCCGGCAATGCCAAGGATGGAGGCGCAGGCGGCGGCAATTTGGGCTGTATTCCGGTAATTACGCCGCAATATAAAACTACGCCCGCGCATTTGGAGCGCACCATCGATCTGCTGCCATGAAAACCCGCGTTGGTACAGCGATTGGCCAGCATCGGCAGTGACATAGATTGATTGCGGTGACTCGACGCACGCCAACAGATAACGCAGCGCCACCGGCGAAAGGTCTTGCGCTTCATCAATCACGATAGCACGGTAGGGCCGGGTCGGCTGATGGCGGGCTAATTCCAACGCCTGCCGCCGCACATTGCCCCACGTCGTCCATCCCTGTTGGCGCAAGAGATGCGACCACGTCTCATACACCGACCACACGGCTTCGCGAAGCGAAGCGCGCAGCGGCAATTTGCGCCCGATCCGCGGTTGGCTCGCGTAGGTTTCATACGTGGTCAGCCCCCAATGTTCAATCACACTAGTAAACTCGTCGAGCAGATATTCGACCCCTAACGCTTGTAACGCTTCCCGGCGGTGTTGGCGATCAGCTTCGTTGTCGCCGGCCATTGGCGCGATCGCTAACGCTTTGTGCAAGGCGTTCAGCAACTCTCCTTCAGGGGCAAAGCGGGGTGATCCATACGCGAGGGCGTATTGGCGGAAGATGACACTATCGACGGTGTTGACTTCGACCCCTTTTGCAGCCAGATCTCCTTGTAGGAGCCGTTCTAGCAGTTGCGTCGAGTACGAGATGAGGGCATTGGTAAAAGTGGTAAATAATACTGGCGTTTGACTGCTCGCCACCAGTCGTTGGACACGGTACAGCGCAACGATTGATTTGCCGGTGCCCGGCCCGCCGCGCACCAGCACCGGTTTATCGAGCGGCGTTTCGACCAGCCGCTGTTGTTCGGGATCGAGCATCAGCAAGAAGTCGGTCAATTCGCCGGCCACAAACCGGTCAAGGTCTGCGGCATCGTTGAGCAGGTATTGTGGTTGTTGCAGAATTTCATCGACGCTGCGCGGGTACAGAATATCGAGCACCCGTTCCATAATCGCTTGCGGTATGGGTGCATTCAAGAGGTCATCTTCAGTGCGCACGGCGAGTAAGGCTGGCCAGTACTGTTCCGGGATGCGCCACTACTGCAGATCGGCGGCAGTCATTTCGCGGGTCAGCGGTTGGGTTGTGACGACGGCTGGCTCACTTGGTGGCGGTTCAGGCGGCGCTGGTACGAGCAGGAAGCTAACGTCGGGTGGCGCTTCTTCTGGCAGGTCAATTTGGCCAAAATCGTGTTGGCAGGTTTGATCGTCGCGTTTGCGAATCGCAATCAGCTTGACCCATCCTGCATCAAAGGTGTAAATCAGACGATAATCACCAATTCTGACCCGATACAGCGGTGGAACGCGATTCTTAAGCTTTTTGGCATCGCCTTGGGCTGAAATGGGATCTCGTTCAAGCGCTTTGACTTTCTGCAAAACGGTCTTTTGAATCTTTGCGGGCAGACCAAGGAGTTCGTTGAGAAAAGTTAGTGGGGTGATGATCTGATATTTGGTCATGCTGATCGCCCTCGCTCGACAAAGCCGCCATATTGGGCGCGCGGTGCATCGTGGCCATGATCGCGCCTGCAACAAACAATATGTATTTTAAACTGTATGTTATACAATTGCTTTGGTCGGGAAAGCACTCAATATAAATATCATAACATTCTCATTACTCGTTGAAAAGCACTAAACGGCAGCCGCGTCTGTTAGTTCGCGCCAGTGTGCGGCGGCATTCCCGCCCATTGCCAGCACCAAGGCGATACTGGCAGAGAGTGCGATGGGCAGTAATCGGGTGTAACGATGCAGGTTCATAATGCCCTCCTCTAACGTAAGCGTTTCACGCTCTCACGAATCATGTCGCGTAACCGTGAAAAAAGTAACGGCCTCGCTAGCAATGCAATTTCTTGATCGCAATGCCATCGTGATGCTTAGCAGCGCAAAGCGAGAACGGCGATGACGTTGAGAGGACTCATTTATCCCAGCGACACCATAGCAGTATGGTGCACGCCGCTCTTCCCTCAAATCCAGTGTATCTTCGTGATGCCAACCGTTGCGCCGAATATGAAGCACAAAGACTGCCGGCGAGATATTGCAGAAGCGATATCTCGCCGCCGGTTATCGTGTGCTTGATGGTGAATGCAGGTCGCAGTTAGGGTTTGAATGGCTGCGGCGCCGGGATCGTCGCCGGATCGAGATCGCCGCTCACCGGTAGGTATAACGACTGATCAGGTTGCCATTTGCATCTCGCAAGATGGCAGTATCGCCGGTATTATTCCAAACTGGCCGGCGCAATCCCCAATAGAGGTTATTGGCATCGTTGACGCCAGGCTTCGTCCACAATTTCACTTCGGCGCCGCCGACTAAGGTAAAAGCTGGGAAGGTATAGCTGTGTTTCGCCCCTTCGTCAATCAGCGTCCACCCCGTGAGATCAATTGGTTCGTAGGAAGCGTTGGTAATCACTACAAATTCACCCTCAAGATCATCGCCGGGCGGATTGTACTCAATGTAGGTAATGCTTACATTGGTCGGCGTAATGCTTACATTGGTCGGCGTAATGCTTACATTGGTCGGCGTAATGC
>NZ_DAOTWH010000326.1:0-11091 GCF_034435895.1 Chloroflexus sp. | reverse complement strand
GGCGACGCCGCCGACAATCGCTGCCACCTGCGCCGGATCGAGCTTTGCCACCGCAATGTAATCAAGGAAGAAGAGCGGGCGCGCGCCCTGCACCAAAATATCGTTAATCGCGTGATTGACTAAATCCTGCCCAACCGTGTCATAGCGGCCAAGCGCAGCGGCTACCAGTGTCTTGGTGCCCACGCCATCGGTGCTGCTGACCAGCACCGGCGCTTGCATCCCGGCCAGTGCCAGCGCCGCATCGAAACACCCGCCAAACGCCCCCATCCCGGCCAGCACGGCCGGTCCGTGGGTGCTGCGCACCGCCGCCGCCATTAGCTCTTTCGCTCGCGTCGCCGCGGCAATATCTACTCCGGCAGCACTATACTGGGTCATAGTCGCTCCTCGCCAAGACGCGCGCTGAGCCGCGCAAACGCCTCACTCTCAGCTCGAAAGACATGTTGCACTTGGACAGTCGTGACGCTGCTGGCGCCGATGCTGCGCAGGTAATCGATCGCCGGCAATAGTTCCTCTTGCGGTACGACCACATTCACCGCGTACCACCCACTCTCACTGGCAAACTTGCTCCACACCGGCGCAATCGTCGGCCCCTGCAAGCCGGCCAGCTCGTGGCGGGCAGTCACCTTCCGTCCCACCTCTTCCACCGAGGCGCCGGGCAGATTGGCGGTCAGCGAATAGAAGAGGCGACCGCGCCGGCGGGCTTCGATCAATTCGCAAAGCTGGCGCACTAGCTCGAGCCGGGCCGGGTTGCCGCGCAGCGAACGGCGCGAGCCGATTAACACCGCTTGCGAGCGGATGATCGGCCCGCCAACGATCTTCAACTGGTTCTCACGAATGGCAGTGCCGGTCTCGGTGATGTCGGCGATAATGTCGGCGTAGCCAAGGCTCGGCGCCGCCTCGGTCGCGCCTTGCGACTCGACCAGCTCGAACATGTTGATGCCATTGGCATAACAGAACCGGCGCACGGTGTTGGGGTACTTGGTTGCGATCCGCAACCGCCGGCCTCGCGCTTGGAATTCGACCGCCAGATCGGCCAGATCGGCCCACGAGGTGACATCGATCCAGCTTTGGGGCACGGCAAAGACCAGCTCAACCCGCCAGAAGCCGAGGTCATCGATGACGACCAGCACATCATCATCGTCCTCGCCGCGCTGTTCGTGCAGCAGATCGTAGCCAGTCACACCCAAATCAATCGCGCCCTCGGCCACTTTCGTCACAATATCGGCTGGCCGATGCAGCAACACCTCGGCGCCGGGCAAGCCGCGCAACACCGCCGTGTACTGGCGCGGGTTAGCGCGGGTCACGCGCAGACCGCAACTTTCCAGCAACGCAATGGTCGCATCGTAGCCGGAACCTTTAGAAGGGATAGCAAAACGCAGTGTCATAGCGTAGACCTGTCATAACGCGCGCGGCGCTGTTGGTATAAAGCAGTAATCGCGGCTACGTTCCGCCGGGTACAGACATCTTGTACGGCCTTCGCTAGCCGATCGATCGCCAACGTGAGTGCATGGTTGCCCAGCGAGGGGCTAGCGACATCGCGCACATTGCGCCCGTCATCGGATGCGAGTTGGCTGAGATCGACCAATTCCGGGTGCATCGCCAGCAACAGCGAGGTCTCCCAGAGCGCGCCGCGATCCTGCATTGTTTCATCAACCAGCTCGAGCGGCGAGATGGCAAGGGTCAGCAGATGATGCTGCGACCACGCCTCTTCGGCAGTCTCGATCAGCGCCAGATCAATCATCGTGGTTGCGGGCAAACCGATCACAATCGCGCCTTGAAACCCTTGAGCGGCGACAGCAGCCAGCCGTGTCGCTACGAGTTGGCGGAATAGCGCGACATTGTCAGTGCTATCCCACCACAGCAACGGGTAGAGGACACCACCCGCCCGGCGCGCTGCGCCTTCGGCCACCGCTTCGGCAATATAACCGGCGACCCCGCGGGGCAAGTGCGATCCGCGTGGTTCTAATGTCGCCCACGGCAACCAGCAAATTGGTTGTTTCGCGATGAGCTGTTGCTGCTGCGCCGGCAATACGTCAACGTAGCGCCCCCACGCCTGCGTTGTGCTCATAACGCCTCCCCCAATGCTGCTAGCGCAATCCGCCGTTCGGTACGTGCGGCGAGATCACGCCACACGACGTACTCGCCTTCACGTTCGGCTGCGCCCACGATCACGGCGGCGGCAAAACCGCGCCGGGTCGCATC
Organism: Chloroflexus sp.; assembly: GCF_034435895.1. Classification (GTDB taxonomy): domain Bacteria; phylum Chloroflexota; class Chloroflexia; order Chloroflexales; family Chloroflexaceae; genus Chloroflexus. The sequence goes on along the minus strand of NZ_DAOTWH010000326.1, from coordinate 8,889 downwards.
GCGCAGATTGTCTTTTACACTCCTCCCGCGCGTATCGAGCACCACCGCTCTCCCGCCGGCGCGGATGCGCTCGGCGACCACTAACGCATACGGGTAGTCGTCATCGCTCACTGCGGCGACTAAGACGGTCGCTGGCGGCGTTAATTCCGGCAGCGCCGCCGTGGCCAGCACCCGTTCCAACCCGTAGGCAAAACCGACTGCCGGGGTTGGTTGTCGCCCGCCGAGGGTACTGACCAGATCGTCGTAGCGCCCGCCGCCACAGAGCTGATTCCCGTCACGGTCGTAAATCTCGAAGATGAGGCCGGTGTAGTAGTGCAATCCGCGGCCCAACGCGCCATCGATCACGAGCCGGTCGTTTGGTACGCCATGCGCTGCCAGCAGATCGAGGATAGCTTGTAATTCGCGGAAGGATGCCGATTCGCTGCCGAGCAGGCTGGCCAGTGCCGGCAGCGCCTGCGTGGGCGAGCCGCTGATCGCAGCGAGTTGGGCCAACTGCGCTAGCGCCGCTTCAACTAATGGCTGCTCGTCGGCCCGGCGCAGGGTGCGCAACAAGCGTTGGATCACCTCTGCCGGACTGCGGGTGCCGGTACGCAGATCGATCCGCATCGCAGACAGCACCCGTTCCAGCCAAATGGCCGCCTGCGCGTCATCGAGGCCGGGAGGCAATTCAAGACCTTCCGGCGGCGTGCCAAGGTTTGCCAATACCCGCTCGCGCACCGGTTCGATCCCCTCGGCCCGCAGCCGCTCAAGGCTCCACACTAACAACCCGCGGGTGCGTTCAGGCAACGCAAACCGCAGCAGCAGCTCGCGCACCAGCCCAATATGGCCAATGCGCACGGTATACCCGCTCACGCCGGCAGCGTCCAAGCCGGCGCAGGCCAGCGCAATTACTTCTGCATCGGCGCGCGGCGGCAAGCCACCGATAATCTCGCCGCCAATCTGCGTAAACTGGCGATAGGTATGGCGTTGGGGCCGCTCATAGCGAAAGACCGGCCCGGCATAACTGAGGCGTAGCGGCAACGGTTGATCTTGCATCCCCGCCACATACGCCCGCAACACCGATGCCGTCCATTCCGGACGCAGCGCCAGATCGCGCCCGCCGAAGCTGAACTCATACACCTTGCCGACCAGCTCTTCGCCGAGTTTGCGCAAATAGAGGTCACGGTGCTCGATAATTGGCGCATCGAGCATCTGATAGCCGTAACTGGCTATGGTTCGTTCCAAAATGGCTTGCACATACCGGCTGGCCGTATGCTCAGCCGGGGCGACATCACGCATGCCGCGTACCAGATCGACGGTCACAATACCTCCTATCGGTTGGTATGCTACCATGCCGTATTGTAACCGATCGGTTACGCGATGGTGTTGTACTGCCGCGTGCGATTGGGAAAACCGCAGCAACTGGCGATACCTTGATCAGGTAAAACCTACTATCGCCGAGCCGGGCACACGACCCAAGCCGTGCTCACCGCCCCGATCTAGCCCGCGCAGCGGATGTCGTAACCCAAGTCCGGCCTTTGAGGGACGGGTTCATTTGTCCCCACCCCTATTCTGGCCCCTGCCCCCTGCTGCCCATCCCCCGCTGGGGTTGAGGAGCGGACAGAACGTTTGATCGAGTACAACTGTCGATCGCTGTGCGATGCCGTAAAGCCCGCCTCTCCGCTCCCCATCACCCCTCCCCCAGCGGGGGAGGGGTGATGGGGTGGGGGCATCAGCCCGCGCAGCGAGCTTCGTACCCCTAGCCCGGCCCTTGAGGGCCGGGTTCTGGACAGGTGTTCTGTCCGCCCTTGAACCCCGCTGGGGGAGGGGAGGTGATTGCTACCAAGCGCCACAAGAGTCACGAAACATGTTTGTGCCTTTTGCGTCTTTTTGTGGCTATTCCTTCCCCTAGTAGCGGGGCAGGGGGTGAGGGTCAGCAGCCCGCGCAGCGGGCTTCGTAATCCAAGCCCGGCCCTGAAGGGCCGGGCGCAGGAGACGGAATAACCTTACCTAACCCGCAGTGTGGGCTTTGCAACGCTTGCTAGGCCTGAAAGGCCGGGCACACGATCGGGCGATCTGGGCTAGGCCGATCTACCGCCCAACTAAATCGCGCACCGTGCTAAGCAGATTGGTCAAATTACCCGTCTTGGGCACATAGGCATCAAACCCCTGCGCCACAAATTCGCCCGGCGTCTTTTCAGTGCGAGCGGTGTGGGCAATGATCGGGCACCGCACTCCCTGCGCCCGCAGATCGCGCAATACCATCAAGCCATCGCGATCAGCCATACTGATATCGAGCACGATCACATCAGGCGCAAATTCATGCACTTTTGTCAGCACCTCAGCGCCGCTGCCAACCGAGAGCACCTCGTGACGCCCGACATGCCTGAGCACGCGCTCGAACATCGAACGAGCCGTATAGACATCATCGACGAGCAGTATTCTGGCCATCGTTCCTTGCTCCTTTGCTCACTTGCACCATTGCCAGCGCGCGATGTTGATAGCGATGAAACGCGGCATTGCCACGTTTCATCGTTGCCGTCATTGTTATGCTCTTTCCGTGCTGGCCCGTGTGCGCGGCAACGAGAAGAAGAAGATGCTGCCCTTGCCCAGTTCGCTTTCCAGCCACATCCGCCCGCCGTGCAGCTCGACTAGCCAGCGGCAGATCGAGAGGCCCAAACCGGTGCCGGCGTGCTGGCGCGTGTCAGCATTTTCAATTTGCTCGAATTGTTGGAAGATCCGCTCCTGATCGCTTGGCACGATACCGATGCCGGTGTCGCGCACCCAGAGCACGACCTGATCAGTCTCTGCTCGCGCTCCGACCGCAATCTCGCCCGAATGGGTAAACTTGCAGGCGTTCGAGACCAGATTCAGCAATATCTGCCGCACCCGCACTTCATCGGCCAGCACCGTCGGCAACGTATCGCGGTACTCGCGGCGCAACTGGATGGGCCGCTCGCCGATCAGCGCCTGCGCGGTACGCATCGTCTCATCGAGCAGCGGCATCAACGCGAGATTGGTCTTGTTCAGCTCAAGCTTGCCGGCCTCAACTTTTGCCAGATCGAGAATATCGTTGATCAAGCCGAGCAAATGCTGGCCGCTGCGCCGGATCTCGGCAATGTCTTGCAGCACCTGTTCGTCAATGCGCACATCGCCGTACATTTCGGGATGTTCGAGCATCGCGGTGCTAAAGCCGATGATGATATTGAGCGGGGTACGCAGCTCGTGCGACATCGTGGTCATAAAGTTGGTCTTCGAGCGGTAGGCCGCCTCGGCAGCGGCCCGTGCCTCTTCCAGTTCGAGCGTGGTGCGGTACAGTTGTTCGTTGAGCAAATCGCGTTCGAGCAAGGCCCGTTCCAGATCAGCTTGGGTCGCGCGCAACAACTGTTCGCGTCGCTCGGATTTTTGCGCTGCATCGATCGCCCAACTAATCGTACCGCGCACCACGTATGCCGCCGCCCAACTGAGCGTTGCTGCGCCGAGCAACAGGGCAATCAGGAGGATGATCTGCCCGATCGCTTCAAACCACGCTGGCCGTGACTGGCCGATCAGATCGGCGCCAAGCAGCAAGCCGAGGTAGAGCAAAATCGCCGCTTGCGCCGCTTGAAACGGCGCCCGCGACGAGATCATAATGCCGGCGGCAAAGACCCCTAATACCGAAAGATAGACGAAACTGTTGTTGGTGAAGCCAAACGCCGCGCAACTCAGCACCGGCAATAGCGTAATCGAACCGACCATCACCACGCTGGCCAGATGGAGGTTGCCGCGCCGCCGCAACCGGTCGCTTACGGCAACGCTGGCGAGCAGCAACAGGATTACAACATACGGCCAGACATTGCCCTGCCACCGATTCAGCAGCAAGATGCCGGTTGCACCGCCGGCGAGCGTTGCTAAGAGCACCAGCATCGGTGGCAACATATCAGCGACGAGACCTTCATCGGGTGTTGCGACCGGAGTGCGAGCGGGGATGAGGGTGCGTGCAACCATAGGATGGTGTTCCTCTCGCGTGTAGTTATGTTAGATGTTCGTTGTGAATATCATAGCAGGTCTTGCCGGTTGGGTACATTGAAAGATGATGAAAGGCTGTACGGCATAGCTGGATGGCAGCAGCGCAAGCGTTGCCTTACAAGCCGGTCATCGCGGTATCCAACACTTTGCGGAACACCTCCATATCGCTGCGCAGTTCGGTGAGGCGTTGCTGGACAGCGCCGCTAGCCGAGGCCATCGCGACTGCATCGGCGGTCTTGAGCCGGACAATCTCGGCTAGGGTGGTGTCGAGGCTGGCATCAATGTTCGCGAGCTGGGCCTTAATCCGGTTGAGGTAGGTGCTCAAATCTTGGATATGCTGCTGTTGGGTGCGCAACGCTTGCCGCCGCTCTTCGAGTTGCTGGCGGGTGAACGGGTCGATCGTGGCGCTGATCTGCCAATCGAGCTGGGGTAGTTGTTGTGACAAACGCTGCCAATCGTTCGTGGCTAAGAAGCGTTCAATGATCTGCCCTTTGTCGGCCAGCACATACGCTTCGGCCACTAAATCGCGAGTCTGGTTGACAATATTACCGAGCAGACCGCCAAGCGGGCCTTGCGCCATACCGGCGGCTCGTTCCACCTCGCGCTGCAATCGCTCGATCTCGCCCAGCGCGGCTCGTAGCGCCGGACTAGTGATGCGCGGGCGCGGTGCGGTCAGCAAGGGGTCGCGCGCCGCCAACCACGTGGCAGCAAGGTAGAGGGCGATTCCAAGCGGCAACCACCAGATCGTGAGCGACAAGCCACCGAAGATCGCGGCGACCAGCACGAGCAGATTGAGCGGTTGCAAGGCGGCAGTGCGGAGTGTGTCCATACCATCCTGCCTTTGGCGAGATAGTTTCTAGTGTAATTATATCACGCCGTGACTACATGCGATGTTCTTTTTATAGAGTGCGACAGTTTAACTGCCGCACTCCATACTGTCAACTCATCGGCGTGGAGCCATGTGCGTAACGTTTCGCATGCGGCAGGTTGACTGCCGCACTCGATACGGTACCCGTGATCGCCACGTAGTCTTCATGACTGGTCTCCGCATGCGGCAGGTTGACTGCCGCACTCCAAACTGTCAACCCGGTCCTAGAAATATCGGCTCAGGTTTTCAAAGATCTGGGCAATATCGCCGGTATCGCCGACCACCACAATCGTGCGGGCAAACTCGGCGATCGAGTCAAGTGTCTTCCGGTCGGCATCGCTGCCGTAAGCCACTGGGAAGATGCTGATCCCGCTCTCATCGAAGAGGCGCCGGATTTCATCAATCGATGCCCGGCTCGAGTTGTCAGCTCCATCCGAGAGCAACACAATCGCGCGAATGCGATCGTCTTCGGCGGGCGGCAGGTTGTCAAGCACCTGCTTCCCCAAGGCCAACGCATCGAACAATGCCGTCCGGCCAGCAGCGCGCATCTCTTGGACGGCGGTTTGTAAAGCGATCCGGTTGTTGTTGAGCGGCGCCATTGGCACCACTAAGCGGGCCGTCGAGTCGAACGTTACCAACCCAACCCGATCTTCAGGCAGAATCCGCGCAAGGAAGGTCTCGATCCCAGCTTTGACCATCGTCATCTTATTGCCTTCCATCGAGCCAGAGGTGTCAACTACCAGCAAGATGTCGGCCCGCTTGCGGTTGAGCGCCCACGAGTTCTTGACCGCAACGATCACCTCTGCCGAAGGCACAGCCAAAACAGTCTGCACCCCTTGCGGGTCGGCGCCGAAGGCCGGGCTGATCGGATCGGTCAGCGGCACGTCTGGGTTGGCCGGGCGAAAGCCGAACGACATCGCGGCGCGCTGGCTCTCTTCAGTGAGCAGAAATTCGTAGAACCGTTCGGCGGCGGCCCGTTCGTCGGCGGTGGCGCTGGCCATGATGATGAACGGGTTGTCGTGCCAGAAGGTGCCCTCGGCTGGATAGATAGCTACCAGCGGTGTTGGCGGCGGGTTGAATTTGTTGAAGTCGATGAGCGTAATCTCTTCCATCGGGAAGGCTGAGATGTAGCTCATGCCGAACTTCTTCATATTTTCGCTGAAGATCAGCGTGTTGTAGCCGTAGTGCTTAATGCTGCGACCCAGCTCGCGGATGAAGCGAGTGGCCGCTTCGCTCTGCACATCGGCCACGGTCAGGCCTTCACGCTTGCCGGTGGCGGCGTAAAACTCGGCGATCAGTGTGCTGAGCGCCGTCGTGCTGATTTCGGGGTCGGTATGGCCCCACGAGAAGCGGCCCCATTCGGGGTGGCCGAAGCGGCCCCAACCCTGCGGGTCGTTGGTCAGGTCGAGGATATCCTTCCAGCCGATCGGCTTATTCGGCCAACCCATCGCCTCAGCCATCGGCTTCCACATCGCGATCACCACCGGCGTCAGCACCAGCGGCTTATTGGAAACGGCTACATTCTGGTTGCCGGTCTCTTGCTTAAGCACTTCCAGCCACGTGCTAGCCGATGGGCTCCAGACCGTCACCTTCAGCGTGCCGTTCTTGATCTCGGTGCGAGCTGCGCCCGATGATTTGTTGATCCCCTCAACACGCACGCGGCGGTCGTTGACCGTGATCCGCTGTTCGTTGAAGCGAGCAATCTGCTCGGTCAGCCACTTATCCTTTTCAGGACTGTAGGCAATGTTAATGGTGATTGCATTGGCATCACCACTGTCAAACAGCGTGTCAATGTCACCGCAACCGCTTAGGAGCGTTGTTAGAGCCACGAGCAGCGATAGTAGTTTGAATAGCCGGATACGCATGGATAGCTCCTCTCATTGAAACCGTATAAACGCTGTATTGGGATAGTTAGTCTGCTGCACTGCGCTGATCTGATACCGATGGATGCTCAAAAAGCGTGGTTTGCTGTGCTGTTTGCGGTAGCTTGATCAAGCGGGCGTCTGGTTGCATTAACAACGTATATGTTGTCCGGATGGTTTGTTCATCGCTATGATGAAGAAACCGGAATGCAGAGGCGGCAAGGATAGGCCTGCTCTTTTTCAAACGCGATCCAACGCCGTCCGAGCATTTCGGCGACCGCACCAATCTTGCTTGAGTCAATTTGCATTACAACGCCACCGAACGATGCTGTTACTGTCGGCCATACAATGCGCATTTCAAAACCTTCCTCGGCGCCTTTTGCTTGCGGTTGGGCGGTGCGCCCATGCTGTCGCGCCTCACGCATATCTTTCACTTTTACATACTGTGCCAAGGGATCTGCCTTCCAATCAACCGGTTGATTGCCGCTTTTGTGACAGATCACAATTGCAACCGCATCTTCGTCGCGTAGTCCATCGTTCAGGATCGGTTGGTGAATGGGACATCGAGACTTCAAACTGAGTCTTTGCTCTTGACTCAATACGATGACCACACTTCACACAAAGAATATCTGGAACCCTAATCCGCTTAATCTTGACTCCTTTCCAAATTTTGAAACTTGTCGAGCCTCGCTCAAGTTCGATAGGTTGATGGCCTTGTTGGTTGAGGTCTTCGATAACTTGTTTCGTGCCGATTGCGCCAGCCGCTAGTTTTTCAAGAAAGCTTTCATCTGACTTATCAGATCTTCGCATGATGAACCTCGTTACAGACTATAACTCTCTTCACCTTTCCGTTGCGCTTTGCCACGTCGTCACCAGCGTCACAATCACTTCTGGCGACGGGGTGGCGAGTTGAGCGGCGAGGTCGAGTTGCAAGCCGTAATCGCGATAGCGACCAAAGAGTGAGGCTTGGTCGTCTAGGTCAATCGTCACTTGGGGGTTGGCCGGGCGAAAACCATACTCGCGCATGGCGATGGTCTGTTCGGCGGGGCTAAGCAGGAAATCGCGCAGCAAGCGGGCAGCTTCGCGTTCGGCGTTGTCGACCCACGGCGCGGTGAGAATAGCGTAGGGATGGTCGCTGACGATCGTCGCGGCGGGGTAGTAGACCCGCACCCGCAACCCGCGTCCCTCGCCTCGGCGAAACGTTTGCAGGGCGAGGTTTTCATACGTCGTAATGATATCGTAAGCGCCGGGCTGGATGACGAAATCGGTTGTAAGTGTGCCGGTGCTATCGGGCCAGCCAGCAACGTGCTCGTTCAATTGGCGCAGCCAGTCGCGTAAACCGGCATCGCGGGCCTGTTCGATGGTAAGGCTGTTGGTTTGATGATACTGCGCTGCCAGTACGATCACACTCTGCAAGCCGCCGTTGCTCTTGGCCGGTGATGAGATGCCAATTCGCACATTGTTAATCTGATCGGGCAATTGGCGTTGCCAGAGTTGCCACGGGTTAGCAATCCTCTCTGTGTCCAGCGCTTCGCGCATCAAGGCCACGAGTGGGGTAAAGGCCAACGGTTGGGCTGGCTCGCGCAGCAGTTCGGCTCGCCATTGGCGCAGTTCGGCGAGTTGTAACTCGCTGGCCGGGCTAACCACCGTTGGTTGGTAGCCGTCGCGTTCAATCGAGGTGATCAAATCACGGGAACCGGCGACGCGCATGCGCACCTCAACCGCCCGCCCGTTGATCGTCGGGTTGGTGCGGGCAAACCGTTCGATGGCGCTGCGCAGCCACGCCTCTTTTTCCGAACTAACGGCAAAATCGATCCGGATCGGGGATGCTGCGGTGGGTAAAGGCAGCGGAGACCAGCCAACAGGGCCAAAGACAACGGTAACAACAGTGAGAACGATGGTTGCCAGTACGTAGATGCCTGCTATCGTGCGTGAGATTCTCAACATACCTATCTCGCTTGTTGTGGTAGCGGCTACCTATATCGTAGCATCTCTTTCGTACCGGCGGATGGCCAATCGGGCCGTGTTCACCAAAAGATACGCACCACTAGGACAGAACGTTGCAAATCGACGGAGCAGCCTAGGGGTGAGTGTACACTGCCAAGCCGCAAAGCGAGCAAAGCCGCAGAGTCGGAAAACGCCAAGGCGCAAAGGACGCAGAGAGCGCCAAGG
>NZ_DAOTWH010000325.1:0-8697 GCF_034435895.1 Chloroflexus sp. | reverse complement strand
CATTATGGAGGGTGGCTCATGACCAATCCCCAACCATCTCCGTGCGGTTGCGACGAGCGTGAGCCATCACCCTCGCCGCATGCCAACCCGCCCGGCCAATCTGCGCTGCGCTACCGGCTCGGCGCGCACCGCTCATTTCTGCGCCGGATGGCGGCACGCTTGTCGCAGCAGGCCACCTCGACCGGCCAGCGCCCGCTCGCCGCGTTGGCTACCTGCGACGCCGCCGATCCTTCGCTTGCCTTGCTCGATGCCGCCGCGACGCTGGCCGATGTGCTGACCTTCTACCAAGAACGGATCGCCAACGAGGGCTTTCTCCGCACCGCGACCGAACGCTTCTCCGTCTTGCAGTTGGCCCGCGCGATCGGCTACGAACTCAAGCCCGGCGTCGCTGCCTCGGTCTATCTTGCCTTTACTCTCGACGATACCCCTTTCTCTCCGGCAGAGACGGTGATCCCTGCCGGCGCCCAAGTGCAGAGTATCCCGGCCAAACAGGGTGAACTGCCACAGACCTTCGAGACCAGCGTTGAGTTTGTCGCGCGCAAGGCGTGGAATGCGCTGCGCCCGCGCCCTACTCGGCCCCAAGACCTGAGCAAGGGTGCGACGACGCTCTATCTGGCTGGGGTTGTGACGCGCTTGCAGGCGGGTGATTATCTGCTGTTGGTTGGCGCCGAACGCGAGCGTGATCCCGGCAACGAACGATGGGATCTGCGCCGGGTGCTGTCGGTGCAGACCTATCCTGATGCTGCCGGTGGTTATACCGTCGTCACATGGGCGCCCGGCCTCGGCTCAAACCGCCCGTCTATGCTGCCGGCGGCTCAGCCGCAAGCCTTTGCCTTCCGCCGCAGCGCGCGCCGTTTTGGCTTTAACGCGCCCGATTGGCGGTTGATGCCGGTAGAGGTGAAGCGGTCGTATGGCGGCACGGCCAACGAATGGCCCGGTTTTGCGATCGATGGCAGCCAGCGCCATATCGACCTCGATACCGCTTATCCCAAGATTGTGCCGGGCAGTTGGGTAACGTTGCTTACTCCCGGCTACGCTGAACTCTACCGCGTGACCGGCAACGAAACCGTGGGTGTCGCCAATTTTGGTCTCTCTGGGCAGGTCACGCGCCTGATTGTTGACACGAATGAGAACATCGCCCGCTTTAAGCGCCGCGAGACGGTGGTGTTGGCCGAGAGCGAACCGTTGCCGCTGGCCGAAGAGCCAATTCCCGATCCGGTCACTGGCAATCAGATCGAGGTCGCCGGTGTGGTGCGAGATTTGGTCAAGGGCCAGCCGTTGATCGTTAGCGGCAAAGTTGACGAGGATGACGAACAGCCCCGCTCGGTGGTTGTCTTTGTCGAGGCGGTCTATCCCAATCCCGGCTTTACCACCATCATGCTGCGCGATCAGGGGTTGGGCGCGACCCGCCTCATCCGTTCGACCACGGCGATCTACGCCAATGTCGTGGCTGCAACCCACGGTGAAACCGTGCCGCTAACCCCGATCGGCAGCGGCGATGGCAGCCAGACCCATCAACGCTTTAAGCTCAAGAAGTCGCCGTTGACCTACATCTCGGCTAGCACCCCGTCTGGCGTTACTTCGACGCTCACCGTGCGCGTCAATGGCGTGGCGTGGCGCGAAGCGCCGTCGCTCTATCTCGCCGGCCCGCACGACGAGCAGTACATGGTGCGCCTCAACGATGATCATTCGGCGACAGTGCAGTTCGGCGATGGCATCCACGGCGCGCGTTTGCCCACCGGCGCCGAAAATGTGACCGCGACCTACCGGTTTGGAATTGGTCAAGCGGGTGAGGTTGGCGCCGGCGCGATTGCCCTGCTCAAGACCCGCCCGCCCGGTGTCCGCAGCGTGACCAACCCGCTTCCCGCTAGCGGGGCCGCCGACCCGGAAACATTGGACAGCGCGCGCGCCAATGCGCCGCAGACGGTACTAACCCTCGACCGGATTGTCTCGTTACAGGATTTTTCCGATTTTGCCGCCGCCTTCGCCGGTATCGGCAAGACGCAGGCATCAGTATTTCGCCGCGGCGAGCAGCTTGTTGTTCATCTCACCCTCGCCAGCGCCAGCGGTAAGCCAATTACGCCGTCCGATCCGCTTTTCGCCAGTCTGCGCAACGCGATCGATACCGTGCGTGATCCCACTGTGACTGTCGAACTGGCCAGTTTCATCCCGCTGACGTTTCGGCTCAAGGCGACCGTCCGTTACGACGCGCGCTATCTCGCTCCCGATGTGGAAGCGGCCATCGCCCAAGCGTTGTTCACGGCGTTCTCCTTCTCTCAGCGCGATTTTGCCCAACCGGTGACTGCCGCTGAAGTGATTGCTGTGATGCAGCCGCTGGCCGGGGTGATCGCCATCGATCTCGACCAACTGGCGTATGCCAGCGGGCGCACCGGTGCGCATCCCACCCTGTTGGCCGCCTCACCAGCGCGGCAGGCGGGCCACGCTATCATCCCAGCCGAATTGCTGCTGCTCGATCCCGCCGGGGTCGAGTTGGTGATGCATGCAATTGAGATGGTATCTCCGTGATCGCCGGTGTTGTCTTCTCTGCTGGCCCAGCAGCACCCTTGCTGCCACCCAGTGGGAGAGAGTAGGGGGAAGAAATCCTATGAATATATCGCCCCGCGACCGTCTGTATGAACTCCTGCCGGCCCTCTACCGCGCCCGCGATGCCGAGCGCGGCGAGCCGCTGCGCGCGCTGCTCGCGATCATCGGCGAGGAGTTGGCCCGGATCGAAACCGATATTGCCGATCTGTACGCGGACTGGTTTATCGAGACTTGCGCCGAGTGGGTGGTGCCCTACATCGGCGATCTGCTCGGTGTGCGCCATCTGCGCCAACTGTCTGAAGTGGCCGATTTTAGCCAGCGCGCTTATGTCGCCAATACGCTGCGCTACCGCCGCCGCAAAGGCACTGCCCCCGTGCTCGAACAGTTGGCCCGCGATGTCACCGGCTGGCCTTGCCGCGCCGTCGAGTATTTCGAGCGGCTGGCAACTACTCAGCATCTCAACCACGTTCGCCTGTACAGCCTAGCCACCGCCCCGTTGCGCAACGCCAACGCGCTCGAATTGACCGGCGGCCCGCTCGAAACCGTCAACCATACCGCCGAAGTGCGCCGGATTGGGTCTGGCCGTGGCCGTTACAATATCCCCAACCTTGGCCTGTTTTTGTGCCGTTTGCAGCCCTACACGGTGCAAGGCGTTTCGCCGCAGCCAGCGAGCAACCCGCCCGATGGCCGCTACTTCTTCAGCCCGCTCGGCAACGACATCCCGCTTTTTAATCGCCCGCGCACCGAGATCGAGATTACCCAGCTCGCTGCCGAACCCGATCTGCCGTTGCCGTTGCGCCGTCGCGCCCTCTACGACGATCTTGAAGCGGTGCGCGCCGGGATTGCCGCCGGTCGCCCGGTCAAGAGCAACTATCTCGATCCGGCCCGTCCTGCCTTCCAGATCGCCGTCCCCAACGGTACCGGACGGTTTGTCCCGATCCCCGTCGCCGAGATCCTGATCTGCGATCTCGGTGATTGGCGGCGCCCGCCAGCCAGCAAGACCTACGCTGGCCAATCGCTGCCAATTCGGGTCGCGGTTGATCCGCAGCGCGGACGGCTTGCCTTCCCCGCTAACGTTGTGCCGTCTGATCTGATGGTCAGCTACACCTACGGCTTCGCTGCTGACATTGGCGGTGGCCCCTATCCCCGCCGCGCAACGCTCGCCATCGCTGCCCCCGGCGATTTGGCCCTCACCGTTGCCCAACGCGGCGGCGGCGACCATCCGTTGCTTACCGCGGCCATTGCGGCGTGGCAAGCGTCATCTGCCACCACCGGCGTCATCACCGTGCTCGACAGTGCCACCTACGCCGAAGATCTGGCGATCACCATGAATCCCGGCCGGACGCTCGTGATTCAAGCCGCCGATGGCCGACGTCCGCTCATCCGCCTCACCGATCGCCTGCGCATCACTGGTAACGGCGATCGGGCGTCGCTCACCCTCAATGGCTTCTGGATCGAGGGCGGGATCGATCTGGCCGCCGGTAGCCTCGAACGGTTAGCCATCCACCACTGCACTCTCGTGCCCGGTTGGCGCCTCGACCTAGCCGGCAACCCCCAGTTTCCCAACCGGCCCAGCATCCACGCCGTCGCGCCCAACCCTGATTTGCGCCTCGAACTGGCCCGCAGCATCAGCGGCGCGGTGCATATGGCGGAAGATTCGGACGGTCTGATTGCCAGCGATGCAATCCTCGACGCCTTCGCGCCGGCCGTGCCCGCCTGCGCGGCCTCCAATGGCGAGAGGATCGGAGCGCCGGCCAGTTTTATTCGCTGCACGGTGCGTGGTGAAGTCCGCGTGCGCCAAATCGATCTTATCTCTGAAAGCATGATGCTTGGCCGGGTACTGGTGGCACGCCGCCAGATCGGTTGCACTCGCTTCAGCTTTCTTGCCGCCGGCTCGCGAGCGCCGCGCCGTTTTCGCTGCCAACCCGATCTCGCCCTCGCCGCCTTCGCCGCTGCCCGCAACCGGCCCATCGCTGCTCTCACCACCGCCCAACGAAGCGCCGTAACGCTCTCGGTCACACCATCCTTCACCAGCACCCAGTTCGGCCATCCTGCCTACATGCAACTGGCGCGCTCGTGCCCCGCCGCCATCACCCAAGGCGCTGAAGACGGCGGTGAATTAGGCGTCTTTCACCTCGTGCAACAGACCCAACGTCTCGTCAACTTGCGCCTTGCCCTCGCCGAGTATCTGCGGGTGGGTCTTGAAGCCGGGGTCTTTTTCGCATCGTGACGCCAGCCTGCGCAGCTCGTTCAGACCAACGATGTGCAACCGTAAAGGTATGAGTATGGCTTCCTTCATAACCCAACAAACCTCTCTGCGCCCTTCGCGCCTTTGCATTGCTATGTGTTGCGTCCTCTGCGTTGGCCCTCACCCCCCATCCCCCTCTCCTAGCGGGAGAGGGGGCGCTGCTCGCTCCCGCCCTCGGAGGGTTGAGGGGTGGACAGAACGTTTGATCAAGTCCAACTATCGATCGTTGTGCGATGCCGTAAAGCCCCGTGCTGCGCTCCCCATCACCTCTCCCCCAGCGGGGGAGGGGCAGGGGGTGGGGGCATCAGCCCGCGCAGCGGGCTTCGTAACCCTTGCCCGGCCCTTTAGGGTCGGGTTCCAGACCGATGTTCTGTCCGCCTTTGAACCTCGGAGGGGGAGGGTTGGAGAGGGGGCAACTGGCTGCTACCGCCGAGCACGCTGCAGGTGCGGGGGATGGATCCCATTCCTACCGCTTTGCGCCCTCTGCGCCTTTGCCCGCTTTGCGTTTCTGCCTCGTTTGCTTCTCTGCCTCGTTTGCGCCTTTGCCCGCTTTGCGTCTCTACCCTAAAGGAGCCTTGTATGCGCGGTGATTTCACCCGATGGACATTCGACCGCACGAAACACTACAGTGGCGTGCTCAATCAACAGGGGCGCGTCGCCCTCGATGCCGATTGGAACGAGCAACTCGCGATCGATCTCGCCGATGAGCGCGTGGCTCGCACCGATCTGATCGGTCGTTGCGGCGGCCCGCAGGGCCAAGCCGGCTTCGACATCGTTGTCGCTGGCAGCACGCTCAACATTACCGCCGGTCGCTACTATGTCGCTGGCATCCGCGTCGAGAACGAGCAGACGGTCGCCATCACCGCTCAACCTGATCTGCCCGTCGCCACCCTAGCGCAGGTGGCTGGCTTGGCCGCCAATGCAACGCTGCCCGCCGGGGTCTATCTCGCCTATCTTGATGTCTGGGAACGGCATGTCACCGCGCTTGAAGATGCTGCTATCCGCGAAGTCGCGCTCGGTGGCCCTGACACCACGACCCGCTTGCAAGTGATGGCGCAAGTCAAGCTGTTGCGCGTTGACGATCCCGGCGCAACCTTCGACTGCGCCGCGCCCAACGCGGCGTGGGATGCGTTGCTGGCCGGCAGTAGCGGCATGCTCGAAGCTCGCGCCGAACCTGACCCAACCGTCAATGATCCCTGCGTCGTGCCGGCCCAAGCCGGCTATCGCGGGCTAGAAAACCAGCTCTATCGGGTTGAAGTGCATCGGATCGTCTCGCCCACCCGTATCGCGCTCAAGTGGTCGCGCGAAAATGGTTCGGTGGCAGTTGGCTGGAGCGGGCAAGATCCGCTGAATCCCAATCGCTTGACTGTCGCCAGTACTGGCCGCGACGAGGTATTGGGTCTCGCGCCCAACCAGTGGGTCGAGCTGACCGATGATGCGCGTGACAAGCGAGGTGAACCGGGGCTGCTGGTCAAGTTGCTGCAAGTCGAAGACAATATTGTCACCATCGATCCGGGCGGGCAAACGATCGCTTACAGCGCATTCGGCCCCAACCCCAAACTGCGCCGCTGGGATATGCCCGCCGATACCGGCGAGGTGATCGTTACCACCAACGCGGCAGCATGGACCGACCTCGAACAAGGAGTGCAGATCCGGCTCAAGAACGGTACGTTCCGTCCCGGCGACTACTGGCTCATTCCGGCCCGCACCGTCACCGGCGATATCGAGTGGCCGCGCTCTGGCAACCAACCGGCGCCGCAGCCTCCGCATGGTACCCACCACGCCTATTGCAAATTAGCCCTGCTCGACTTTAATGGCAGTGTATGGACGAAACGCAGCGACTGTCGCCGGCTCTTTCCGCCCCTGACTGAACTGATCCAGTTCTATGCCGTCGGTGGCGAGGGTCAAGAGGCTCTCCCCGGCGCGACTCTCGCCCAACCGCTGCAAGTGGCCGTTACCAACGGCCAGCAACCGGTCACCAATGCCCGCGTGCGCTTTCGGATGGTTCCCCAAACCGCTGCCGGCCAACTCACTGCCGGCGGCGCCAATGGCAAGAGCGTTGATGTGACTGCCGGCCCAAACGGCATCTACTCCTGCCAATGGCAACTTGGCCCTGCCGTCCAGAGCCAGCGCGTCGAAGCTTTCTTGATCGAGATCGACGGCAAGCCATTTCTCGATAGCGCCGGCGAACCGGTCTTGCCGCGTGTCTTCTTCAACGCCAATCTCAGCCGTGCCAGCCATGTCGCCTATGATCCCGGCGTGTGTCCCGATCTAGCCAATGCCCGCACCGTCCAAGAGGCGCTCGACATCCTCTGCCAGCGGCCTCGTGGCGGCGGCTGTTGCGTAAGCGTCGGTGACGGCGGCGAGTTTCCCGATCTCGAAACAGCTCTCAAAGAGTTGCTCGCTCGCGGCGAGCGTCGCATCTGCCTCTGCTTGCGCGCCGGTCGTCACACAGCCGGGAGTATTCGCCTCGACCCGGCGCCCGCTAACGAACCGTTCGTGCTCGAAATCAAAGGCTGCGGCCCGGCCACCAGTGTGCGCTTGGCCGGCCCGCTGTGGTTGAGAGGGTTTGATTCGGTGACGCTGCGCAATCTCGCTCTTGATATTGCCTTCATCCCCAAAGCGGGGACGGCGGCCCTCTCGTTTGATCGGTGCCTGCGGGTGATCATTGCCGATTGCGCGATCAGTGGCTTCACCCTGCCGGGCCGGCTCAATCAAGAGCAATTCATTGATGGCAGCGCCCTCGTTGCCATCACCGGCGGCGATAATGTGCGGCTGAGCGGCAATGCCTTCACCGCGGCAGTGCCCGACCGCACCTTCCCGCCATTGCGCAATCTCTTCGCCAGAGCCCAAATCCCGCTGCTCGCCGATCTCTTCGCCGATGAGCGGTTGGTGCTTGCACCCGAATGGCACGAGCCGGCGGTCAAGGCCGCAGTAGAACTCACCCAACTAACGCTTGATCAACGCGCACTCTTGCTCCGTGAATTGCAAGAGCCGCTCCAAGAAATGATCGAATCATCTCCCCTTGCCGAGTTGCTCCAACTTCACAAGCTGGGATTTGCCCTCAACCAAGCCGAAGCCAGCGCTATTGTCTTGCTCGACATTCTGTTCGATCTGCGCGCCGCCGCGGTCAAATCGCGCCCCGGCGCCGCGCTCATGCTGCACCGGCGGCGCGCCGTCAATGAAGAGAACCTCGGCGCGATCGTCGAGCAGATCGACGAAGACGATCTGGTGGTGCTCGAACACAATCGCATTGACGGTATCGTTAGCCTGTACGGCATGCCCGCGCCGGTCGAACTGGTTGCGTCACGCGCTGCCAATCTGCTTCAGCTCGATCGACAACCCAACGCACCGGGCGGATCGCGGATGACGATCAATGCCGCGTATATGGGGACGGTGCAACTGCGTGGTAATCATCTCGTTAACCTAAGCATTGGGTTTACGTTGTTAGAAGAGATTGTACGCCGGTCAGACGGCGAGGCTACCTTTGCCCTCGATGATGATGTTTGCGCGCGCTTGTTGCTCGACGGTAACGTGATTGAAGGTATCGCCAATCTCACCCTCAGCCGGAATCTCATCGCGCAAGCCAATTCGTTTACCGCCATGGCTGCACCGTGGAGTAGCAGGAGCGGTCGCGGCGCAACCGCCGCTGTTGTTACTGTGGCTTCGCCGGTTTTGGGTTGGTGCCTCGCCAGCGCCGCAACCTTCATCGGCAATCAGGGGTCGGGCCAAGCCCAAAATGGCCGCCTGTTCGACATTTCGCAAATTGCCGAACAGGTCGCCAACGTATTGATCCAAATCACCCCGTAGAGACGCACTGCCGTGCGTCTCCCAACCGCCCGCCGGCGGGCGGGGCAGTGCGGGCGTGAGGGGGGCAGGCGGCGGTGTGCAGACGTGACAACGGC
>NZ_DAOTWH010000324.1:0-7231 GCF_034435895.1 Chloroflexus sp. | reverse complement strand
GGCCGGCCCCGGCGACGCTGGGGCCGGCGCGCCCTCGCAATGACAACATATCAGCGCCGCTCGGCGCGCAGATTGACTACAATCCCGGCGAGAATGAGGGCCGAGCCAAGCGCCAGCGGCCACGTGACCGTCTCGCCATAGAAGAGTGCGCCGATCAGCGCAATCAGCGGCAGGCGGAGAAAATCGAGCGGCACGACCACGGTGGCATCAGCCAATCGCAATGCGCGTGCCATGCAGTAGTGCGCGGTCAATGCCGAGACCCCCACTGCGAGCACCCACGGCCACCGTTCCGGCGAGGGCAGTGTCCAATCCGGCAATGATGGGATGAGACCGAGCGGAAGTTGGATCAGGGTCATATAGAACAGGATCGCCAGCGGCGTCTCGGTGCTGACCAACTTCTTGGTCAGGGTATGGGCAGTGGCGTAACCAAACGCAGCCAGCAGCACAGCCAAGGCAGCCGGATGCACCAACCCCACGCCGGGGCGCAAGATGACCAGCGTCCCGGCCACCCCCAGCGCCACCGCCGCCAACCGGGCGCGGGTTAACCGTTCGCGTAACAGCAGCGCCGCGAGCAGCGCCGTCCATAGCGGCACGGTAAACTCAATCGCAAAGACCTCGGCAAGCGGGATGAAGGCCAAACCGTAGAACCAGCCATACTGGCCGCCGAAGTGGGCCACATTGCGGGCCAGATGCAACGGCAGGCGGCGAGTGCGCAACTGGGTCGCGCCGCCGTAGCGCAATGCAACCAGCGCAACCAGCGGCAGACCGATCAGGCTACGGAAGAAGAGAATCTGAAACGTGGACAGCTCGGCGGCGAGTTCACGCCCGCCGACGGCCATGGCGCTGAACGAGAGCAACGCGCCGGCCATCCAGAGCGCAGCGCGCAGGGCAGGGCGCAGGTGTTGGACGGAAATGGCTGTCATGTCAATCATTGTAACAGGTTTCCGAACGATTGGAGAGCCGGACGGCTGTCCGGCTCCCACCCCACGCCGCAAAGGCGGCAAAGGCGCGAAGTAGAGCCGGACGGCTGTCCAGCTCCTGCCACGACGGTGCAGACGGCATACGTGCGCTGTTGGTAATCACTGCCGGCAAGTGGTATAATCTGATTATGTTGCCAACCCAGCACCCAACACACCATCATGACTGAATGGCACATTCAACTCTTAGGCGGTTTTGACGTTCGCCGTGACGGTGTCTCGCTGAGCGGAGCGTTTCAAACCGACAGTGCGCGTTTGCTCTTCGCGTGGCTGTGCTTTCACCAACGGCAAGCCGTGCGGCGCGAGACGCTGGCCAATTTGCTCTGGCCGGATCGCCCGCAGAGCGCCGCGCAAAATACGCTGCGCGTCACGCTCAGCCGTATCCGGCAAGCGTTAGGCAATGATCACCACGTACTACGCACCGAACCAGCTACCGTCACCCTCGACCTGCCCAGCTCGTGGCAGGTCGATGCGTTAGATTTCACGCAAGCAGTTGCAGCGGTACGCAACCACTCCCACCGCTCTGCCGCCGGTTGCCCCAGTTGCCAAGCGCATGTGCGCGAAGCCGCTGCACTGTACCGCGGGGCATTTCTGGCCGGCATCACCCCGGAAAGCGAACCGTTCCTTGAATGGTCAACCCATCAAGGTGAAGCGATGCACCGGGCCGCGATCGAGGTCTTCGGCCACCTTGCCGAGCGGGCGCTGCGCGAAGGCGACTGGCCGGCAGCGCAAAGCTATGCCAGCAAACAATTGCATCTCGAACTATGGCACGAAGCGGCCCATCGCCAATTGATGCTGGCGCTGGCCCAGCAGGGGCAACGCACGGCGGCGCTAGCGCACTACCAGACCTGTTGCGAGATGTTGCAGCGCGAGTTCGGGATCGAGCCAGAGGCCGAGACGCAACATCTGGCATCAACGATTCGCGCTGGCCATGTTGCCAACACCATCGCGCCGGCCCTGCCTTCGCAACGCCAAGCCGCTGCGATTGACCAGTTGCCGCTCATCGGGCGGGCAAGCGAAGTGGAGACACTGGCCGGCTGGCTCAATCAACCCAGCATCCAACTGATCAGCGTGGTCGGGGCCGGCGGGATCGGCAAAACCCGGCTGGCAATGCGCGCCGCGCACCTGATGCAGTATGCATTCCGGGATGGGGTGCGGTATATCTTCTTGCACCCTGAAGATGGCACTGTGATAGCCAATGAAGATGCCGCCGAACATGTGGCCCGCGCCATTGCTGCAGCTTGCCACATCGAATTGAATGCTCGCCAGTCCGTGCCGGCGCAAGTCATTACCGCTTTGCAAGTGCGCGCGTACCTATTGGTCTTCGATAGTTTCGAGCACGTCGCCGCTGCGAACCTGTTCGTCAACGAACTGCTGGCAGCCGCACCCGATTGTGTCGCTTTGGTCACAACCCGCCAGCCGCTCCATCTGCGCCGCGAGTATGTGCTTAAGGTCAGACCGCTCTCGACCGCTATCACAGCTGGAGGGCTTAGTCCCAGCGCGCTGATGTTTATCGAACTTGCTGAGCGTAGTGGCCTGACGCTCAGCGGCAGTATGGCGCTGGACGATATTGAACACATTTGCGCCTATCTTGACGGTCTGCCGCTTGGCATCGAACTGGCCGCAGCCTCGCTGCACAATATGAGTTTACCGGCTTTGCGCCAGACGGTCGAGCAGAGCATCAAAACGTTGCGCAACCCGCTGGCCGACACGCCGGCCCGCCATCGCAGCTTGGCTGCCATCTTTGCCTCGACGTGGCAGACGTTGGCGGAACACAGCCGGCAAGCGCTGGCAATGCTGAGCGTTGTGCGAGCGCCATGCCCGATCGAGGCGGCGCAGGCTATGACCGGCGATGCGCCAGTACTCGATGAGTTATTTGATCTGGCGTTAGCCCGCCGGCTTGACGATAGTACCGTGTGGCTCCACGAGCATATCCGCCAGCTCGCCGGCGAGAAGCTGGCCGGCGATTTTGGCCATGAGCTAGCTAACGAAGCTGCTCGCCGCCATGCCCACTGGTTTTTGGGCTGGCTGGCTGGCTCGTACCATGCTATGCAAGGAGCGGAGAGCTTTGCCGTCCGCGAGCGATTGATCGCGAGCTTGAACGATATCGAAGCCGCTTGGCGTTGGGCATTGGCGCATGGCGCGTGGGACTTGGCCAGCGCCGCGGCGCCCGCCTACGAAGATCTCTTTTACCTAAGCGGGCGATTGGTCGATGGGCTAGAGCGGATCCAGCAGAGTCTGGCTTACGTGAGCCACCCCAACCAACCGGCCAGCCAACGGCTACGAGTGCATTTGCTGCTCGCCCAAGCAATATTACAGCGCTATCGCACCAGCGGGCCAGCGATTGAGTCGATGCTCCACGAAGCGGTCGCACTGGCCGAACAGGTGGCTGATCCGCCGTTGCTTGTCCGAGCGCTCTTGCGGCTGGGCATCATCGAGAACGCAGGCAGTTATAAAGAAACCGGTCGGGCAACGCTGGATCGGCTGCGCGCGGTGCTTGACCAGTCCGTTCCGCCTGACTCGATCGACGGCCTCGCGATCGAAAGCACCTACTGGCGTCTGCTGAGTTGGTGTGAACTCCACGCGGGCCACAACGAGCTGGCAAAGGAGTACGCGCAAAAAGCTCTCGATCTCGCCGGCAAAGCCGATCATTACCTGATGTTGGCGCGCTGCAACGAAACCCTCAGCAATGTGGTCAACGCGCAAGGGGATTTCACCGGCTCAGAATATTATCTGCAACAGGCACTCGCGATCTACCAACGCCTCCGCTTGACCTATCACCAAACCAACGTGCTCGACCTGCTGGCACAGAATGCCGATGCGTGCGGTGATTACGGGCAGGCGCAACGCTACTACTGGCAAGAGTTGGCGCTGGCCCGTGAGTGCGGCAACCGGGATGCCGAGTTGGTTGCTCATATCAACCTCGGTATCTCGTATGACCAAATGGGGCACTACGAACGCGCGTTAGCGCACACCCAGATCGCGCTCGCGCTCTGCGACAAAGTGGGCAATCCCAAACATCACACGGTGGTACTAGCCAATTTGAGCCTGCACGCTCACCACAACCAACGCCACGAACTAGCGCTCGACTATGCCCGCGCCGCGACCCAACAGGCTGCACACCTGATCGATCTCCAAGCCTACGGCTACGACTTCCAAGGCCATGCCTTGCTGGCGCTGGGCCGGATCGATGAAGCCGAGCAGGCATATACCCAAGCGAAAGCGCTTCGCCAACGCCTCAACTACCACCCGCTCATCCTTGAGTCGCAGGCCGGCCTGACCCGCGTGGCGTTGGCGCGCAACGATCTGCCCGAAGCCTTGCGCCGGGCAACGCCGATTGTCGAGCATCTGCTCGCCGGCGGCAATCTCTACGGCGCGGAAGAGACGCTGCGGATCTACTGGACGGCTTTTCAGGCGCTGGAAGCCAATCGCGACCCGCGGGCACAGGCTATTCTTGACCTAGGCCGCGCCTTGGTGCAAGAGCGGGCCAACCGGTTGAGCGATCCTGCCAGCCGCGCAATCTATCTGAACGCTGACGTGAACCGGCTGATCATGGCTGCCGGCCAACCAAATTCGTTACGCCAACCAACCGCCGCCTAAGAGCCTGCGCACCCTTGACAAGCAGATAATGCATAGCACAATATTCTTAGCCAGCTTATTCTTTGCCAGCCAATAATAATGGAAGATGATCTGAGCTTCTTGCTCGCCAATCTCTGCAAAGCTTATCGGAACTAGCTCAACATTGCCCTCAGCCAGCACGGGTTGTACGTCGGGTAAGCGATGATCTTGGCGCGTTGTGGGCAGAGGATGGCCAAAGCCAAGCCCGGCTAGCTGCTCGCTTGCGCATCGAGCAGCCGACGGTTAGCGAGATGGTGCGCCGGCTGGCCCGCATCGGTCTCGTGACCCAACGCACCGCTACTGGCGATGCCCGCGCTCGCCACGTCTGGCTGACCGAACGCGGGCACGCGATCGGGCCGGCAGTTGAAGCGGCCTGCCAAGCGGTGGCCCGGCAGGCGTTTGCAGAGTTAACGGCAGCAGAAACCGCAGCGCTGGGTGCCG
This sequence comes from Chloroflexus sp., assembly GCF_034435895.1. GTDB lineage: Bacteria > Chloroflexota > Chloroflexia > Chloroflexales > Chloroflexaceae > Chloroflexus. The sequence goes on along the minus strand of NZ_DAOTWH010000324.1, from coordinate 2,195 downwards.
CAATGCAACGGGTGTATCACAATTTGGCCGATCAGGCGTGAAAAAGATGACCGCGGAGGACGGCGAGAATCGGCATGCTTCTCCGCCCTCTGTGATTAGAGGGTCTATCCCGCATTCCCAGCTCGCTGCCTCACCCGTAGGGAGTTGAGGAGCGAACAGAATATTTGGTCGCGTACAACGGTTGATCGCTGTGCCATGCCTCAACGTTCGACTCTCCGCTCCCCGCTCCCGCGCCGGTGGGAGCGGGACTGGGGGTGAGGACCAGCAGCCCGTGCAGCGGGCTTCGTAGACGTAGCCCGGCCCTTCAGGGCCGGGTTCCGGATCAGGTGGTCTGTCCGTTCCTGAACCAGTGGGAGCGACGCTAGGGGCAAGAGTGAAACGACTCATCGCTAAGCCATCAACTGCATTCTGCGCTCAGGCGTTCCGTTTGCCCATGAACCATAGGGTGCAGGGATCTCAGGTTTTGGATGGTGATTTCCAACCGAGGATATGATGATGAACTGGCTTAACCAACCGCTCGACGTGCGCCGTCTACCGCTCGCCACGCTCATCGGCGCTCTTATCGGCGTGATTGCTAACTTGATCGTCTATTTCGCCGCGCGCGCCGCCGGGTTTGAGTTTCTTGCCCCGGCGCCACCTACCAACGAGCCAATGCCCTTGCCGGCGGTGGCGGTGATTGTTTCAACCGTCATTCCAGCGATTGGCGCAGCCGTTGTCGTAGCGTTGCTCAATCGCTTCACCGCCCGCCCGCTGCGTGTCTTTCTGATAATCGCAGCCGTGGTGCTAATCATTTCATTCGCCGGCCCCTTCACCCTGCCGATCAGCTTGATTGAACAGATGATCCTCAACGTGATGCACATCATCGCTGCGGGAGCGATCATCTGGGCGCTGGTGCGGTTTACGGCAGCAAAATGAGGTTCTTCCTTGAAAATTCGCACTTGACTTGAGGATTTTCAAGGAATACAATCGAGCTATGCTTATCCCGCGACCAGCGATCATTAACCAAATTAAAGGCTGTTCACGATTCATCCGGTTGTGACGCTGTTGGGGCCACGGCAATGCGGCAAGCCAACCGTGGCCCGCATGCTCAGCACTGCACAGGGAGCAACCTATTTCGACCTTGAGCATCCAGTCGATGCGCGGCGCTTGACTGTGCCGCTTACCGTGCTTGAGACGCTTTCCGGTCTCGTCATTATCGATGAAATTCAACGCCAACCGACCTTGTTCGAGTTGCGGCGCGTCCTCGTCGATCGTCCGCACAATCCTGCGCAATTTCTCTTACTTGGCTCAGCCTCGCCTCATCTTGTGCGCGGCGCTTCTGAGACGTTGGCTGGACGGATTGGGTTTGTGGATATGGCTGGCTTCAATCTCACTGAAGCCGGCGTCGATAACCTGTACCAGCTCTGGCTGCGCGGCGGTTTTCCACGCTCGTTTCTCGCCGTAACGTAGCATGCTCTGGCGCAAGGCGTTTATCCGCACGTTCCTCGAACGTGATATTCCCCAATTGGGCATTACTGTTCCAGCCGAGACACTCCGCCGGTTTTGGACGATGGTTGCTCATTGCCACGGTCAGCAGTGGAATGCTGCCGAATTTGCTCGCTCATTAGGTTCGAGCGAAGCGACTGCTCGACGCTACCTCGACATTTTGGCCAGTGCATATATGGTGCGTATCCTGCCGCCTTGGTTTGAACATATAAGCAAACGGCAAGTTAAATCACCTAAGATCTATATTCGTGATAGCGGCATGTTGCATGGTCTGCTGCATTTGACAACATTGGCCGATGTTCAGGGCCATCCTAAACTTGGCGCTTCGTGGGAAGGATTCGCTATCGAACAAATTATCACTCTGCTCCAAGTGCAGGAAGCCTACTTTTGGGCAACGCATTCCGGAGCTGAACTTGATTTGCTTGTTCATATCCGCGGCAAACGCTACGGTTGCGAGATCAAGTTTGCCGATGCTCCCGGTGTGACCCGCTCGATGCGGATTGCCCTGAACGATCTTGCCCTTGATCATCTCTGGGTGATCTATCCCGGCCGCCAAGCATATCCCCTTGATACTCGGATCACGGTGTTGCCGTTGGCCGATGTGCCGCAATTAGCCACGACACTCCGATGATGTGATTCCTCACAAATCCAACCGCAGTTGGCGCGCCGATGCGCGCTCGGTGCGGCGTGGCCGTGGCGGCGGCGCCCGG
>NZ_DAOTWH010000323.1:0-11540 GCF_034435895.1 Chloroflexus sp. | reverse complement strand
CTCGCCGCGCCGTTCGCCGCTGAGGCAGCGCCGGTGCCGCGCGCTAGCTTTAGCAAGGTGGCTGATCTGACCCACCTGCTTGGTACCCAGTTCCCGCTCTTCCCCGGTGCGGCGCCGTTCCAAATTACGCCGGTGGTCTTTCATGATCGCGATGGTTACTACGGCAGCATCCTTAATTACTGGGAGCATTCGGGCACCCACATGGACGCGCCGGTGCATTTTGCCCCCAATGGTCTCTTCGTCGATCAGATTCCGGTACAGTCGCTGGTAGTGCCGGCGGTGGTTATCAACATCACCGAGCGGGCCGCGCGCGACCCGGATACCGTCGTCACCCCGGAGGACATTCGGGCATGGGAGCGGCGCTACGGCCGGATTCCAAATAATGCGGCGGTGTTGATGGCCAGCGGCTGGGGGGCGCGGGCCCATTCGGTCGAGCTGTTCCGCAATACCGATTCGAGCGGGGTCATGCACTTCCCCGGCTTTGGCAAGGACGCCGTCGATTTTCTGCTCACCGAGCGGAACATCAGTGGTATCGGCGTCGATACGCTTAGCATCGATCACGGCCCCTCGACCACGTTTGCGGTGCATTACACCATCTTGCCGACGAACCGCTGGGGCTTGGAGAATCTGGCTAATCTTGAGTCGATTCCACCGAGCGGTGCAACGCTGGTGGTCGGCGCGCCGAAGATTGCCGCCGGCTCAGGTGGGCCAAGCCGGGTGTTTGCGTTGTGGTAATATGAAGGCAGGATGGGGGCGCATTATAGCGCCCCCATCCTATCGCAACCCTGCCGAGAGCACAAATCCTAGCAACATCATCCCAGCGCTGCCCACCAGTTGGCCGATGCTCCAGAAACCTAATTCATCCCATGCTGCCGGGTCGGCCCATGCCCCGGCCCGTAAGCGGTTGATCAGCCAAAGCCCGATGGGGGCGGTAGCAAGCGGCCCGACCGCCACCGGCCACGGTATGCCGCCAAGGGTCAGGAGCGGTAGGGTAGCAAACGCAGCACCGATGGCGATGGTTTGCCACTGCGCTGCTCGTTGCGGGCCGAAGATCACGGCTAGGGTGCGTTTCCCCACCACTCGATCGCCGGCGACATCGGGCAAACTGACGGCGACCAGCATTGCGAATTGAAATAGGCAGAGCGGGATGATCGCGAGAATGATGATAGGCTGGATCGTGCCAGTCTGGAGCACAAACCCGGTCAATGCGGTCATTCCCGGCACCAACACTGCGCCGGTCGTTTCACCCCAGCCGCGCCGGTGCAGGTAGAGCGGCGGCCCGCTGTAGACCCACGCCAGCGCAATCGCCACGCCCAATACCCCGGCGCTCAACGCTGGGCTCGGCGAGCGCGCCGAGCTGAGCACGGCCAAGATGATGGCCAGCGTCCCCCAACCGATCGCCGCTGCCAGCGCTGCTTGGGCCGGCAACCGGCCTGTTGGCAAGACGCGGCTGCCACCCGACCAGCGAGTAGGGGTAGGGTTGGCAAGGTCGGCATCGTGGTCGAAATAATCGTTGCTGTAATGGTTCATCAACTGCGCGCTCAAGGCAGTAGCAAGGCCAAGTAATGCCAACCCGCCATCGCGCAGCGTTGCACCGGCGGCAGCCACGCCGACGCCGTAAAAGATCGCGCCGCCGATCAGGTGGAGCGGGCGGCCAAGTTTGATGAGATCAATGGTGTTGGCAAACCAGTTGGTGATCATAGTTCTGATTTGGAGTGCGGCAGTTAAACTGCCGCACTCCAAACATATCTTTAACAACAGCGCTCACACCTGCCCCAACGTATCGGTCAACTGGTAAATGCTCAACAAGGCAAACTCAGTATAAAAGATGCCCCACAAGAACATATAAAAGTTCGTGATCGACTGTTGCTGGCGCAGATCAACCCGGAAACTCGCCCACCAGAAAAGCGCAATCACAATCGCGTGGCTCAGGGCGAGAAAGGCGGCGGCGAAGGCCGGCAACGACCACAAGCCAATCGCAATCGGCAGCAGATAACACCCGGTCAACAAGAGACGGCCAAGTTGCAACACCCGCTGCGGCCCCCAGCGTGTCGTGAGCGTCTCGATCTGGTAGAGACGATCGCCGTGATCATCAGGCAGGTCTTTATAGAGCGCAATCACCAGCGCAAAACCGAAAAAGAAGACCCCGGTCAGAATGAGCGTTGTGAGCGGCAACTCCACGCCTAACCGGCTCTGATAGTGAAACGCCAAGCCGACATTGGCAATCACACCGCGCGCGCTCGCAATGCTCAACGCAGCCGCCAGCGGCTGTCGCTTGAGGCGTAAGGGCGGCAAGGAATAGAGCGAACCGATCAACGCAATCACGGCCACCGTCAGCCAGAGCGCCCAACTCAGCAAAGCCGCGCCAATCAAGGCAATCGCCAACGCGGCGGCCACAATGCGCCGGCCCGCGCTGGCGCTTAAGCGTCCGGCAGCTATCGGCAGCCATGGCTTATTGATGAGATCGATCTCGACGTCAGTGAGTTGGTTAATACCGACAACATAGAGATTGAGCGCCAAACAGACGATCAGCGTGGCCAGCGCCAATCCGATCAGATCGGGAGTAAGCGGATGCCAGCCGGCGACGATAATGAGCATGGTTATCACTTGGACGCTGGTGGCGATGATGGTGTGTGGGCGGGCAAAATCGTAGAGTAGACGCAGGTGTTTTGGCATGAGAAATGGCCTATGAATGATTTGTTTGTCTACATAAATTGGTAAGGGCGAAGATTCAAACTCTGACACTTTTATCATACGTTGAAAATTGAGGCGCTGTCAATAGCGCCGGTTGGCGCAGAGGAGATTCCTGCGAGGCTGCGACGCTTCCCGTTGTCCTTGCGAGCCGCGCTCCGCGCGGCGACGCAATCCCCCGCGAGCACGGGATGCACCGCTCAGTGTTCGTTCGCGCTAAAGCGGGAGATTGCTTCGGGGGCTGCGCCCCTCGCAATGACAGGCGGGCATCTCCGCCGCGCTAATACCGGCTACCGCAACGCCGCCAACGCCTCATCAATATCGGCGGCGGTGTGTTCGGCGCTGATCTGGAAGCGGATGCTGTCATCGCCGCGCGGCACGACGGGGTACATAATCGCGGTTGCCAGCACCCCTCGCGCAAAGAGGGTGTCAACGAGGGCTGCCGTTGCCGCCGGATCACGCACAAACAGCGGCACCACCGGATGCGCGCCGGGCAGGGTCTCGAAGCCGCCGTCACGCAAGCCCTGCCGGAAACGGGCCGTCATGGCGCGTAGATGCGCTAACCGCTCTTGGCCCTCGGCGCTCTCAAGGATATCGAGCGCCGCCAGCGCCGCGCTCGCTTCGCCGGCGGTGATCGGGTTGGAGTAGATGTAGGTCGGGCTGGTTTCACGCAAGCTATCGATCAGCACTTGCGGCCCGACGACGTAACCGCCGTTGGCGCCAAACGCCTTGCCTAGCGTGCCGATCAACAGATCGGCGCGCGCGCCGCAATACTCTTCGCTGCCGCGGCCAGTGGCGCCAAACGCGCCGACGCCGTGCGAGTCGTCAACGATTAGCAAGGCGTTTTCAGCAAATGTCGCATCATACCGGGCAACAATAGCGGCAATCCGGTCGAGGGGCGCATGCACGCCACGCATCGAGAAGATGCCATCAGTGACGACAATCGCTCGCCGGCAGATCTGGGAGGCTTGCGCGAGCGCTGCGTCGAACTGCTCAAGATCGAGATGGCGGTAAACCAGCTTTTCGCGTGGACGGGCGAGCCGGATGGCGTTGATGATGCAGTTGTGGTTCAGCTCATCGCTGATGATCGCGGTGTCAGGCGTCGTGAGCGAGGTGATCACACTGAGCACTGCGGCATAGGCGCTGGAAAAAAGCATCGCTGCATCGCGTCGGTGAAAGGCGGCCAGCCGTTGTTCCAGCGCCACGTGCGGGGCAAGGGTGCCGCTAATGAAGCGCACGGCGCCGGGGCCGACGCCAAACCGGTGCGTCGCCGCTTCCGCTGCCGCGATCAAGCGCGGATCGGCGGCCAATCCGAGGTAGCTGTTGGAATTCATACGAATGAACGGTTGCTCGTAGCCAGCGACCCGGTAGCGCGGCCCGCGCTTGCCATCTCCCGGCAGTCGTTCGGTAATCACGCGCTCAAAGCCTTTGCGCCGCCGTTCGGCGCTCAGTTGGTCAAGTTGCTGTTGGAGGATTCCGGCCAGACGGTCGTGAGGCATAGCGTTCTCCGTATTTAACAGGTGGACGGATAGGTGAGGGGGGCAGCGCGTTTACGATGCGCTTTGCTGGCGAATCACCCGCAGCATCTCGTCCACCATTCCTTCCAAATCGTAGTGCGGCTGCCATCCCCAATCGGCGCGAGCCGCACTGTCATCGAGCGCATGCGGCCACGAGTCGGCGATTGCTTGGCGGTACGGTTGGATCGCGTAGTCGATCTGAAACTCAGGAATGCGGCGGCTGATCGCGGCGGCGAGTTCGGCTGGGGTGGCGCTAAAGCCCTGAATATTGTACGCATTCGCGTAGCGCAGCCGTTCACGGTCGGTAGCCATCAATTCGAGCGTTGCCCGGATGCCGTCAGCCATGTACATCAGCGGCAAGCGCGTATCCGGTTGCAGGTAGCAGGTATAAGCGCCTGTGCTCAGCGCAGCATGAAAGATTTCAACTGCGTAGTCAGTGGTGCCGCCGCCGGGTGGCGCAGTGGCCGAGATCAGACCGGGGAAGCGGAGGCCGCGCGCATCGAGACCGTAGCGGGCAACATAGTACGAGCAAAGCAACTCGCTAATCACCTTGCTAATGCCGTACATAGTTGTGGGGCGCTGGATTGTCACTTGCGGAGTAGGGTCGCGCGGCGTTTCCGGGCCAAACGCGGCAATACTGCTCGGCACAAAGATTTGGCACCGGTGGAGGCGCGCCACTTCGAGCACGGTATACAGGCCATCAACGTTGAGCCGCCATGCCTGTTGCGGCATCCGCTCGGCAGTGGCCGAGAGCAGCGCAGCCAGATGGTAAATGACGCTGATGCGCAAGCGGGTGACTAATTCATCGAGCGCCACGCCATCGGTGCAATCGAGCATGGCATACGGCCCAGCTTCATCGATCGCCGGTTTGAGATCACTGGCGATAACGTGCGTCGCGCCATAGATCTGGCGCAGCGCCGGCACCAAATCGGAACCGACTTGCCCCAACGCGCCGATGACCAGAATCCGTCGCTCCATTGCGGTGCCTCATTTTGGTCAGCGAGATGCATGACTGGTACTTGTTATACACGATAGCGGCGGATTCTGCCAGTAGGGGTTTGGTATGGTCAGGGTGAAGCTGCAACAACGTTTAATATTGCGAGTTCTATCACAATTACATATAGTACCTAGGTTATACCTCTGATCACGGAACGATTATCTGTAGTAGCATACTTTTATGCGATTGTAATTGGTCAACGCCTCAATTATCATCAATTCTAAAGAAACGGTTAGTGAACCGCTTCACGACACGCAGGAGGCGTTGTATGGCTACCCTTCTCCATCCCAAAACCCTGATCGCCGCCGTTCTGGCGCTGGCGCTGGCCGCTGCCGCGTATGGCTTCGCCGCCACAAACTCATTTGGTAGTGCAGTTATTGTTGCCGGTGACGGTTCGTTGACGATCAGCGGCTACACGGTCGGTAGCTTGACCTATGTCTACGATGCAACTGATCCGACGTTGATCGACAAAGTTACCTTTACCCTGACCGGCGCTGCTGCTCCGACCACGGTGCTCGTGCAACTCGATGGCTCGAACTGGGTGACCGCGACTGAATCGGGCGGCACGTGGACGGCTGATCCCTCGCCGAATGCGCCGATTTCGACCCATACAACCTTGCGCATTGTGGCGCACAACTAAATCTACAGTGACGTCACGGAGCGGGCAAGAGGCGCGCAAGAACGTTCCTCTTGCCCGTTCTGTATGATGAGAGGTGGTTATGAAGCTGGGGCGAACAGTCATTGGACGGTGGCTGGGTGGGCTGGCGATCCTGCTCGGCCTTGCGCTGATCTGGTGGCTGTTTGCACCCCGCTCGCTGGGTGGCGTTGCCCAGTTTGTCGTAATCAACGGCAATAGCATGGCCCCGCTCTACCGACGCGGCGATCTGGTGATTACGCGCGCTGCTGATGACTATGCACTGGGCGATATTGTCACCTACCGCCATCCTGAGATTGGGTTGGTGATCCATCGCATCATCGGCCAAGATGGCGAACGTTGGCGGTTGAAGGGTGATCACAACGATTTTGTCGATCCCTACGAGCCGTTGACGACCGAGATTGAAGGGCGGGCATGGCTGCATATACCGTGGCTGGGGAGCGGCTTAGTGCTGGCGCGCCAATACTGGTGGCTGATCATTCTGGCGCTGGCAGGAGGGATGGTGATGGCACAACCACGCGCAACCGGACGGTGTCGCCGGCCACGCCACACAATTGTTCAGCCGGTCGAGGCAGCGATGGCTGCGGTGACACTGTGCGCACTTGGCGCAATCGTCGCCGGCATGCTTGCTGGCTACGCCTTCCTCCAACCCGCCAGCCGCGTCGTTAACGAACCGGTCGTCTATCGCCAGCAGGGGACATTTACCTATCTCGCCGATGCACCTCCCGGCATTTACGATACGGCGCAGGCCCAAACCGGCGATCCGGTCTATTTCCAACTCTCATCAACGCTGGCCGTCACCTTTCACTATGAATTGGCCAATGTCGCCACGGCGAGCGGCACGATCGGGCTAAATGCCGAAGTCAGCGCCGCGAATGGTTGGCGCCGGCGGTTGGCGCTCGCGCCGGCACAGCCGTTTGAGGGGGCGGAAGCAACCGTGCGGGGGGTGATCAACCTCACTGATCTGCGCGCGCTAATCGCCCAACTCGAACAACAGACGGGTTTGAGTAACCAATATTATCTGCTCGCTATCACTCCAGATGTGGTGGTGAACGGGGAAGTGGACGGGCTAGCGTTCAGCGATGCCTTTTCGCCGCAATTGCTCTTCCGGTTTGATAAAGCGCAGCTCACGCTGGTCAACCCTGCCGATGACCGGCAGGGGCTTGCCCCCCGCGCCGAGGGTCAGGTGGCACGGACGAGGATCGAGCCGGCACGCTTATCATTGTTGTTCTTCAGCCTTGAAGTAGAGTCGGCCCGCTGGTGGGGAATGGTGATTGCCGGCGGGTTGGCGGTGGCCGCGATTGCGATCGGCTGGCCGTTATGGCGGCGCTGGCAAAGCGATGAAACTATGCGGATCCAATTCTGGTACGGTAATCTTATCATCACCGGCGCCGCGCCCCACGTTGATCTGCCACGGGCAGCCGTCGCGACGATGGCTGATCTGGCCCGCTTGGCCCAACGCGCCGGCGGGTTGATCATCCGCGACACCGGCAGCGAGCCGAACCAATACGTATTGATCGACGACGGTACCGTCTACGTCTATCAAGCTAGCGACTCTGGGCCAGAGGCGCACCAGCGTGTCACGCCAGCACCGGTTGCCCACCATCCGCCGCCGGCGGATTGGCGCGATCAATTTATTGCCGCCCTACGCGAAACCGGTTTGGTAATTGAAGCCTGCCAAGCAGTGGGAGTGGATCCCTTCACCGCCTATCGCGAACGCAGCCAGAACCCGGCGTTTGCGCAGGCATGGCGCGAGGCCCGCCAACAGCATTGGGAAGCGGCGACTGAACAGCGAGGCGAGGCATGAAACGGTTCATCTTGCTCATCCTGATGAGCGCCGTTATCGGTGCGACGGCATTGGCGTCCGCTGCAAGCATCGCGATCCCTGACGCCGCTATGGCCGATCTGAATATGTCGCTAAGCGCGCAAAATGTGGCGCCGCCGGCCTGCGCCGGTATGGGTTTGAGTGCCATTATCTCTGGCGCTGGCGTGATCACCGGCACCGATGGCAATGACCTCATCGTGGGCAGCGCCGGCAATGATCTCATCGATGGCCGGGGAGGCAACGACTGCATTATCGGCGGCAAGGGTGACGATGTGCTCATTGGCGGCGCTGGGTTCGATGTGTGCATTGGCAGCGGCGCTGATAGCACGTGCGAGCGGTAAGCTGATGGCGTCCAGTGAGCGGCGCTTGCTATTCTAGCGGTTTATCGGTATCATTCCGCCATTGTATTCAACTCTTTGATCGGCGAGAATGATATGCGATCGCTGCCACGTTGGCTTATCGCAAGTATCTGCGGCGCGTTGATTGTCACTATCGCGATGGGTGTGCGCCAGACCTTTGGCGTCTTCCTCGTGCCGCTGAGCGAGGCGTTTGGTTTGGGCCGTGAACAAGTAGGGTTGACGCTAGCGATCCAGAATCTCGTGTTTGGGATCGCTACGCCGTTCGCTGGCGCGCTGGCCGACCGGTATGGCGGCCAGCGTTTACTTGCAGTTGGCGCGATTGTCTACGCGCTGGGGGTGGCAGCGGTCACGATCGCGGCCTCGCCGTTATTGCTCTTGGTGGCGTTGGGGGTGGTGGTTGGGCTCGCGCAGAGCGCGACCACTTTCGCGCCGGTGTTTGGCGTCATTGGTCAATTAGCGCCGCCAGCGCGGCGCGGTTTCGCCTTCGGTCTTGTGACCGCCGGCGGTTCGGTGGGGATGTTTGCGTTTGTGCCGTTGGCGCAATTGTTGCTAGCGGCATTGGGTTGGCAAGGGGCGTTGCTGGCGCTGGCGGCGGTGATGGTGCTGCCGGCGGTGCTGACGCCGGCCCTCGGCGCGCCTGCTAGCCGCACCGGCGCCGCCGACAATGCGTCAAGCGGGCAACAGGTGATCGCGCTGGCGTTGCGCCATCCCGGCTATGCCTTGTTGTTTGCCGGCTTCTTTGTCTGCGGGTTTCACGTTGCCTTTATCGCCACCCATCTACCGGCCTATCTGGTCGATAGTGGCATTGGCGCAACTGTTGCTGCGGTGGCGCTGGCGCTGATCGGGTTGGGGAATATCGCCGGTTCGTATCTCTTTGGCGCACTCGGCGACCGCATGGTCAAGAAACAGGTCTTGAGCGGTATCTATCTTGGGCGAGCGATCATCTTTGTTCTGTTTCTGATCGTGCCGCTCACTGATGCCAGCGCCTTGGCGTTTGGGTTGAGCATTGGTGTGCTCTGGCTCGGCACTGTGCCCCTAACGAGCGGGTTAGTTGCGCAGCTCTTCGGTACACGCTATCTCGGCATGTTGTACGGCTTTGTCTTCTTCGGCCACCAGATCGGGGCCTTTTTGGGCGCATGGATGGGTGGCGCCGTCTACGATCGCACCGGCAGTTATCTGCCGGTTTGGCTAGCCGCGCTGGCGCTCAGCCTTGCCGCGACGGCCATCCACTGGCTGATCGACGATCGTCCGGCGCGCCAAGTTGTTGAGCAACCGATGTGAGACAGGGGGTGAGAATGCAACGCATTGAGACGTTGAGCGCGCTCTACGAGCCGGCTGAGCAAGCGCCGCCGGCCACCGATGACGGCGCGGCGTTCGTTTGGCTAGCCGGCGGCGGGTTGCTGCTGCTGAGCCTGATCGGCGGCGGGTTGTGGGCGTTGTGGCTCTTGAACACAACGCCCGCTATGGTGAGCGATCTGACGTGGTTCTTCTTGTGCCACTGAACCGAGCTACTCGGTCTCTTCCGCCGCCCATGTGCTGGCCACTAGCCGGAAGATATCCGATTCGGTGATGATCCCGACCAGCCGGCCCTCATCGACCACCGGCAAGCCGCTGACCCGCGCGCGCACCATGATCGCCGCTGCTTTGCCGATCGAGTCGCTGGAAGCGATCGTCAACGGGTTCGGTGTCATCAGTTCGGCTACGGTCTGGCCGGCGAGGTTGAAGCGAGCCAACCGGCGCTCTTCTTCATCGCGAGGGTGGCTCATCGCCTGCTCGATGTCGCTGCGGGTGATGATGCCAACCAGATTGCCTTGTTTATCCACCACCGGCATCCGCCGCACCCCGCGCGCTCGCATGCGCTCATAAGCAGCCAGCGCCGAAAAGTCTGGCGGGACGCAAACCGGGTTTTCGGTCATCCATTCGGCTACGCGCTCGGTCTTCGACATATTCAAACTCCTCTATCGCTATCAATGCTTTCTTTTCATTGTATACCGCCGGTTACAGGAGGGGCATAGCGCTGCTATGCCCCTCCTGTAACTGGCTACCTCCCCATCAACGCCAAGACCACCCCGCCGGCCACTACGCTGGCCACCTGCCCGGCGGCGTTCGCGCCCATCGCGTGCATCAGGATGAAGTTCTCGAAATCCTCGTCGTGAGCCAGCTTTTGCACCACGCGCGCCGCCATCGGGAAGGCGCTGATGCCGGCAGCACCGATGATCGGGTTGAAGCGGCCCCGGCTGAGCAGGTTGAGAAACTTGCCAAAGAGCAAGCCGGCGGCGGTGTCGAGCACGAAGGCAAGAATGCCCAGCGCGAGAATCGCCAGCGTCGCCGGTTGCAAGAAGCGGGTGCCCTCCATTGTCGAGCCGATCGCCAGCCCCAAAAAGAGGGTCACGATGTTGGCCAGCTCGCGTGACGAGGTGTTAGTCAGCCGTTCAACCACACCCGACTCGCGCATCAGGTTGCCGAGCATCAACATCCCGATCAGCGGAATAGCGAACGGCACCAGCACGCCGACCACAATCGTGGTGACAATCGGAAACAGAATACGGGTGCGTCGGCTGATCGGGCGGCTGACGTATTCCATGCGGATGCGCCGTTCGGCTGGCGTGGTGAGCGCGCGAATGACTGGCGGCATAATGACCGGCACCAGCGACATATAGCTGTAGGCGGCGACCGTGATCGGGCCGAGCAATTGCGGTGCGAGCAGGCTCGAAACATAGATCGAGGTCGGGCCGTCGATCGCGCCGATGATTCCGATCGAGGCCGCTTCTTCGCGGCTAAAGCCGAGCGCGAGCGCAGCCAGCAAGGTGCCGAAGATGCCAAACTGCCCGGCGGCGCCGAGCAAGACCATACGCGGGTTGGAAAGCAGCGGGCTGAAGTCGGTGAGCGCACCGATGCCGATAAAGATGAGCAGCGGGAAGAGTTCGTTGCCGACGCCGGCAGTGTAGAGGATGGTGAGCATGCCGTCTTCACCTAACAGCGGCGAGAGCGGCAAGTTAGCCAGCAACGCGCCGGCGCCGATCGGCAAGAGCAGGAGCGGTTCGTAGTCGTGCACAATCGCGAGGTAGAACAACAAACCAGCGACGGCGATCATCACCAGCGATTGCCATGTGATCGAGGTGATCCCTTGTAACAGCCGGAGGGCTAGTTCGTCCATAGTGTTGATCGCTTTTCTTGATTCATCACTCCCCCTCCTACATCCATTGCTCTGTTGGAGGAGGCGAATTTGCGCAGAACTTAACTTTGCGGCGCTTGCGCGCGGTGCGGGCCGGCGGCTTGCACACCGCGTTTACCCCTCGGCCAATTGGGCGAGCGGTTCGCCGTAGCCAACGCTCTGGCCGGTCTTGACCAAAATCGCCGTGACTACGCCATCACGCGGCGCACCGATGCTGTTGTTCATCTTCATCGCTTCGAGCACGATGATCGGCTGGCCGCGTTTGACCTTCGCGCCGGGTTGGGCCACGATCTGCAAGATGGTGCCCGGCATCGGCGCCCG
>NZ_DAOTWH010000322.1:0-20645 GCF_034435895.1 Chloroflexus sp. | reverse complement strand
CTCGCCGCGCGCAACCGCGCGGCGCTGGAGACAGTGGCAGCGCAAGCTGCCGCTGCTGGCGCAGTATGCGTCGTGGCGCCGTGCGATGTCACCGATCCAGAGCAGGTTGCCGCCACCGTGACGCTCGCTGCCGGCGGCGGACGGCTCGATGTGGTGGTACATAGCGTCGGCGGCGCGCTGGTGGCGCCGCTTGAGGCGATGAATCTCGCCAAATGGGAAGCACACCTCCGCGCGCAACTAACTAGTCTCTTTCTGGTGGCGCAGCAGGCCGTTGCGTATATGGATCGCGGCGGTCTGCTGATCAACATTGCCTCGGTCGCGGCTCGCCAAGCCTTTCCCGGCTGGTCGGCCTACGTCGCCGCCAAGCACGGCGCGCTCGGCTTTGCCGCTGCCATCCGCGAAGAGCTGCGCCCGCGCGGCATCAGGGTCTGTTCGGTGTTGCCCGCCGCGACCAACACTGCGATCTGGGATGACATTCCCGGCGAATGGTCACGGGCGAATATGCTGCAACCAAGTGATGTGGCTGCGACAATTGCGGCCATCGTTGCGTTGCCGCCCTACGTGACAGTTGAGGATGTGACGATCGGGCATGTGGCGGGGCGGTTGTAAACGCAGTTGGTGTAGCTACGAAGAAATGCAAAACGCCGTGGCGTGGCGTCTTTGCGGCGATGCAAACAGCGAACGACCCAACCGCCACTAACGCTTACGCTGCACTCACAGTGGTCACATCGCGGCTCAACGAGCGCAGCCGTCCGCGGATTTCGGCGAGGCCATCGCTGAATTGGGCCGTCATTTCGTGTTTCCGGCGGATGGCCCCAGCAACATCACCTGCCGCCACCAAGCCATTGATGGCCTCGAAGGCGTCATTGAGTTGATCGAAGACGATGCGCAGCGTGTCGATCAACCCAGCGCGTGTGGCGATGTGTTGTTGCAGCAGCGCATTGAGCTGGGCATGCTCAGATGACGCGAGCGCACCCGCCAGTTGGGTCAACGCCGTGCTCGCCACCTTGATCATGCGGCGCAACAATGCCTCTTCGCCGGCCCACGTTTCGCGGTCGTAGAGGTCTTTGAAATCGTTGTAGACGGTATCAAATTCATCACTAAAGCGGGCCGGATCGTTGGGCAACCGGCGCAAGCGGCTGCCATACTCGGCCAGCACACTGTAGCGCGCCTCCCATTCGTGCAGCAGCGCTTCCAATTCGTCGATCAAGGCCGTGCCCGCCGCTTGCCGCCGTGCGATTGCCAACATCTGGCCGGCAGCCTCCGGCAGCGCCATCCCGGCTTGCAACGTCTGGGCAAGCGGGAAGGCAAGGCCGTGCAATCGACGGTACAGCTCAACAGTGTCGCTGCGCCCCAATCCCAGCGTTCACTGACCATCGCCCGCGCCTCATTGAGAGCAAGATCGGCTTGGCCGTGGGCAAACAACCGCTCGCAGAAGCGCGCCATCAGGATGCGCGCCGTCGTGACTTGCAACCGTTCGCGCATAGCCAGCACCAGCGGCACGCCAGCCTCAACCAACGCCTGCGCCAGTGGGCCAAAGGAATCGAAGGCTGCGCGAGCGGCGCTCTCGCACGCAGCCAGCACGATCAGTCGCGGCGGCGAAGCCAGCGCAGATACAGCTTGAACTAGTCGCGCCGTCGTCACCGGATCGACCTTGCCGTCATCGTCTTCGAGGTAGAGCACCGCACCCGCCGGCGTCACTCTGCCGTGACACAGGAGGTACGCCACATCAGCTTCCGCCCACGCTGCGGTGAGAGCAGCTAACACCGGCGATTGCGCGCCGCTGATAAACGCGGTTTCGGCACATTCAGGGCGATCGAAGAGTGACTGAGCGGCAGCTATCTCGGCCTGATCGATCGGATCAAGCCCAAACGCCGGCAGGTCTGGCGGTGAAGCAGCGCCAAACACGACCCGCAACGGCGGCGGTCAGATGGTTGCGGCCCGCCCCAGTGTTGCACTGGGATGAGGCGCGCAAACGGTGTATCACCCGGCAATGCCAGTGGTTGCCACTAAGCGCCGACCGGCCCATAGAGCCGTTCCCATGCTATCTCGGCCAATGCCGCCGGCGCCGGATCAAGATCGAGCCGCACGCGCAGCAATTGCCCGCTGGCGCGCACCACCGCCAATGCTTCACCGACAAATTGGGCCAGCGTTGGATCGGCAAAGAGACTCTGGCCTAAGGCCGACCCATACGCATCAGGATCGGGGAGCGCCAGCAACGCGGTTTGATCTAGCCGGGCCAACCCACTGACCCGCGGGCCATCAACGATCTCTAATTCGAGGCATACTCAGCCAGCGCTGCGCCGCCGCGCACCCGGATCAGCAATGTCTCTTGCGCGCCACGCGCACCGGTTAATAGTATGATGTTGCTCCGCTTCTTAGGGATTAGTGGGCAATACTGCGGCTGCCGCCTCTTGCAAGGCCGTTAAAGCATCAACACCGCCTTGCCGGTAGGCCAGCCAAGGCATCGCCGGTTTCGGTTGCGCTTGCACTTCAGCCAGCGCCTGCTGCCATTGGACCAACTCGGCAGCCAGCGCCTGCTGCCACGTCGCCGGATCGGCGCTGCGCAAACGGCGGCGCACCGCCATCAACGCCGCCAGCCGACCCTCATCGTACTTCACGCCGCCGGTTACGCGCCCATCGCGTTGCAACTGGCACCATGCGGCGCCGCCGGTGCTCGCCATCACTGCCTGCTCGGCGGCAGCCAATTGTTGTTCAAGGATTGCCATCAGCGATGCGGTCATGAGAACTGCTCCAAATAAGCGCGCAACCACGCCAGAGTATCAGCATTGGCATAGTGGCAGACCGCCGCACCATCATCGTAGGCGTCAATCAACCCAGCCTCGCGCAGCACACGCAGATGTTGGGAAATTGTGGACTGGGCATGCGGGCCATCGTCGGGCATATGCAGTAGGATCTGGTTGCCAATGCAGCCGGGGTTACGCATCACGTAGCGGATGATCTGCACGCGCGCGGGATGGCTGAGCGCCTTGCACAGCAGCGCCAATCGCCGGTCGTCTTGCTCAAGGGCAGGTTGGTGCGCCGTGGCCATCGTTGGCCTCCTTTCCGCGTGTGTTTTACTGTACGACGGCGCAGGGGCGATTGTCAAGAGGGGAATATGTTTTATAGCCCTACCGGCATGAAAGGCACCGCCACTGCCCGTCTCCAGCAACCATGCGAGCGTGAACCAACGCGACCCTCAGCAGAAACAAAATCCGGCCCCGCTCCCCAATGCATTATTCAAGGGTGGACAAAATATCTGAACCGGAACCCGGCCCTGAAGGGCCGGGCTAGGGGTACGAAGCCCGCTGCGCGGGCTGATGGCCCTTACCCGCAGCCCCTCTCCCACGAACGCGGGAGAGGGGAACACAGCACCGGGCTGTAAGGCATCAAACAGCGATCAACGGTTGCACTTGACCAAATATTCTACCCTCCTCTCAACCACACATGGCAAGCAGGCCCGCGGTGCAGGGCAGATCACCATTGGAGCAGCGGGATGAAGACCTGCAACGACGACGGCCCAGTTTCAAAAACCAAAATCGCCATACATAAACGCGAGGGTTATACACCCTCGCGTTACCAGATTGCACAATCGTGAGTCGATGAGGTGCCGGCGCTGGTGGCGCAAGTCGAGTTACACACCCTCGCGTTGCCCGACTGCACAATCGGAACCGGTTACATTCAGCTCGCCGCCCCCCGGATCGCATCAATCGCCTGCTGGATCGCCAACCCATCAGCAAACGTTGCCGCCGGCGCCATCGCTTCGCGCTGGCCGGCCAACGCTGCGCGCAAAGCGTAGCCAAGATAGACGGTGCCATGGGGAAATTCGCCGCTCAGCGCCGCCGGCAGCTCAACCGTGTGCGACGGGGTGACATCGTGGAACGTGTCATCGCTGCTGATGAACAATTTCCCGCCGCTGAAGCGCAGCGTACCAGCGCTGCCATAGACCGTCACCGAGAGCGGCTCATTCGTGCGCGCCACGACCGTCGCCGTCAAGGTTGCTGCAGCTCCATTCGCAAACCGCAGCGTCGCCGCGGTATAGTCATCGCTCGTCACCGGGTGCAGCACGCCGGCAGCGTCAGGCCGCTGCGCGATAAAGGTCTGCACCAACCCCTGCGCCTGCGTCACCTCAGCGGCTAGGATGAACCGCAACAGATCAATCTGGTGCGAGCCAATCGCCCCCAACACGCCACCGCCGGCAGCGCGATCGCTCCACCAATCCCACTGTCGCTGCGGATCGGCCCGGCTACTGGCAATGAATCGCACCTCAGCGGCGCGCACCTCGCCGATGTCGCCAGCAGCGACGCGCTCCCGCGCCGCCTGTACTGCCGGCAAGAAGCGCAGTTCGTGGTCGATCAGGGCCAGTTGGGCGGGGTGAGTCTGCGCCGCAGCCAGCATCGCCTCCGCCTCGGCTGCGTTCAACGCGGTTGGCTTCTCGCAGAGCACGTGCTTGCCGGCGGCCAATGCCGCTTCCGCCATTTCACGGTGCAAATAGGGCGGCGTGACAATGCTCACCACCTGCACCTCAGGCCGTTCCAACACCTCACGCCAACGGGCAGTCGCAAACGGAACTTCCAACTCTTGCGCGATCTGCGCTGTCTTGGCCGGATTGCTGCCGGCTAGCGCGGTCACTGCCAACCCGGCGGCGCGAAACGCGGGCGCCTGCACCCGCGCTCCCCAACCGGTGCCAATAATCCCGATCATGGTTTACTCCAATCCAGAAAGAGGCAGAGCGAGCAAAGGCACAGAGGATGATTAAACGCAAAGTGGTTGGGGAGGGTCACATAAGCGCGCTTTTGCCCAACCCAACAGATCTTTGCGGCTTTGCGTTAACAATCTTGGCGCCCTTTGCAAACGCAAAGGGGCAAAGCACGCAGAGGTCGCAAAGGTGTTGGATAGGGTCGTATGAGCGTGCTTTTGCCTGACCCACAACATCTTCGCGCTCTTTGCGTCTTTGCTCCCTTTGCGGCTCTAATACTTCGGCACTGACGGATCGACCTCGTCGGCCCAGCGGAGAATGCCTCCAACCAGATTCTTCACCTTGCGGAACCCCACGCTCTTGAGCAATTCAACCGCGCGGCCACTGCGCGCGCCACTGCGGCAGTAGACAACCATCTCGCGCGCCGAGTCGAGTTCGTTGATCCGTTCGGGCAACTGATCGATCGGGATCAGCTTGTCGGTGCCGGGGATCGAGGCAATCGCCACCTCATAAGGGTTACGGACATCGAGCAAGAAGGGGCGGTCGGGCCGCTCCAGCCATTCCGCCAGTTCGCGGGGCGTAATCTCAAATTGGTTCGACAACGTAGGCTCCTCTACAAGACCACAAAACTGCTCATAGTCGATCAGCTCAGTGATCGTTGGATGATCACCGCAGACCGGGCATGACGGGTTGCGGCGCAGCTTGAGCTCGCGGAAGCGCATCGCCAGCGCATCGTAGAGCAACAGACGGCCAATCAACGGCTCGCCGATGCCTGTGAGCAATTTTATCACTTCTGTGGCTTGAATGGTACCGATCACGCCGGGCAGCACCCCTAACACGCCACCCTCGGCGCAGCTCGGCACCAACCCCGGCGGCGGCGGTTCGGGGTAGAGGCAGCGGTAGCACGGCCCGCCATCCCGCGCCGAAAAGACTGTGGCTTGCCCTTCAAAGCGGAAGATGCTGCCGTAGACGTTCGGCTTGCCCAGCAGCACGCAGGCGTCGTTGGTCAGATAGCGCGTGGGGAAATTGTCGGTGCCGTCAACGATGACATCATACGGCTGCATCAGTTCCAGTGCGTTCTGCGAGGTGATCTGGGTTTCGTAGGTAGTGATTTCGATATACGGATTAAGATCCTGCAACCGGCGCTTGGCCGACTCGGTTTTGGCGACGCCAACCGTACTGGTGCCATGGATGATCTGGCGCTGCAGGTTCGAGGCGTCAACCACATCAAAATCAACCAACCCGATATGGCCGACCCCCGCCGCCGCCAGATAGAGCGCCAGCGGCGAACCCAACCCGCCGGCGCCAATCAGCAGCACGCTGCCCTGCTTGAGCCGGCGCTGCCCGGCCATACCCACTTCAGGCATAATCAGGTGGCGCGAATACCGGGCAATCTCTTCGTTCGAAAGAGTCACCTCGCTCATAGCCGTCCTCCACCGGCGATTGCCGGGATAATGCTGACTGTATCGCCATCGCGCAATAGGGTTGCTTCCCCGTCAAGATAGCGAATATCCTCATCGCCAACGTAAAGATTGACAAAGCTGCGCAGCCGGCCCTGATCGTCGAGCAGATGGCGACCTAACGCTGGGTAGAGTTCAACCAACCCGCGAATCAGGTTGCCGACATCACTGGCCTCAAGGCTGACGCTCGCATTGCCGCCGGAATACTGGCGCAGCGCCGTTGGGATCGTTACCGTTACCGCCATAGATGAAGCTCCTTTATCTTCAAACTCTGCCGAGTGCTATGACATTGCTTATTCAACCGGCGCGATCTGCACGTCCTCTGCAATAAAGCGCATCCCTTCATTCACCAACAGCCACGATGTCAGTTCAGCAGCCACGCCATTGCGAATTGCCTGAATCACAAACGAAAAGCCTGAACCACCAATTGCCTGCGCACCGATGCGATCGCGTTCTGACGGGATCGGATCGGCGTCAGGATGCGAGTGATAGCAGCCGATAATCTCGTAGCCGGCGGCGCGAGCAGCTCGTTCGGCGCGCAGATAATCGCGAGGGTCGAGATAGAACCGGTCGCGCCGCGAGGTAGGATCATCGGTTGGCGCTAGTTGCACTTGCCCGCTCCAGCGATTTTCGAGCGTCACCACCTGTAAAACCGTCTTCTGCTCGCCGTTGAGCGTTCCCACCAGCAAACCAACGCATTCGTCAGGATAGGTCGCTTCGGCATGGGCGACAATGGCCGCCACTGCCTTCGCCGGCAATATCAGGGTCATAACCACCTTGCTCGTGTTGTAGCCTGTATCCGATCAGTATGCGTATATCTTTACGCCGTCCCCGCTTATCACTGCGAGCCGCGCGGAGGGGCAGCGCGGTGCTCTGCCCTTGTGCGGCGAAGCAATCTCCTCCGCGCACAGGAAAACCGCTCAGCCAGTCCTTCCGCTGAAGCGGGAGATTGCTTCGGGTGCTTCGCGCCCTCGCAATGACAGGAGGGCTGCGCCCCCTCGCAATGTTGCACATCAAATCCCAGCCCCCTCCGCGAACCCCGGCTCTTCCCAAAACCGTTCGCTGAGATACCGATTGGCGCTATCGCACAGGATGGTTGCCACCACCCCTTGCCCCGCCTCACGGGCCACCCGCGCTGCTGCGACCACATTGGCCGCCGCCGAGATACCAACTAACAACCCGGCCCGCCGCGCCAGCCAGCGCGCCATTGCAAACGCCTCTTCGCTCCGCACTTCGAGAATGGCATCGGCTTGGTCGGGCCGGTAGATCGCTGGCACAAACTTGGTCGAAGCCATGTGCTTCACGCCTTCGAGGGCATGGTACGGGCTGTCAGGCTGCACGGCAATCATCCGGATCGCCGGATTGTATTCACGCAGACGGCGGCTCGTTCCCATAAAGGTGCCGCTCGTGCCTAATGCGGCCACAAAATGGGTGATGCGGCCATCGGTCTGTTGCCAGATCTCAGGCCCAGTTGTCTCGTAATGGGCTTGCGGGTTAGCCGGGTTGCTGTATTGGTCGGGGTAAAAGTAGCGATCAGGATGCTCGGCTACCAACGATCGAATCGCCGCAATCGCCGCATCCATGCCCTCCGCCGCATCAGTGAGGATCAGCTCGGCGCCGAGCGCGCGCAAAATCCGCCGCCGCTCAAGGCTGGCGTTGGCCGGCATCGCAAGCGTCACCCCGTACCCCAAGACGGCGCCAATCGTGGCATACGCAATGCCGGTATTGCCGCTCGTCGCATCGGCAATCCGCATCCCCGGACGCAACAAGCCACGTCGCTCACCATCCCGGATCATCCAGAGCGCGGGCCGATCTTTTACCGAACCGCCGAGGTTGTACCATTCCGCTTTGCCGTACAATTCGACTCCCGCCGGCAGATCAAGCGCGCGGTGCAACGGCAGTAACGGTGTATGGCCGATCAGATCAAGGAGTTCTGTCATAAGGTTGGCTCGCTCTCGCCTTCGCCGTTGGGGCAAGGTTATCTGTACCCAATCCGTCCGGCATTGGCCAGCACCGCGCTCGTTGCGGCATGCAGCAGTGTTACTGCCGCATGCCATCACGGGCCACCATTCCTTCACCTATCCGCCGGACGGTCAACGAGCCGGGCCGCCGCCTTAAGCGCTCTGAATACCAGCGCTGCGCAACGGGGCCGCGCTTGCATAATCTCAGCGCCGACAATGTTCAGCGCTGCCGCTTCATCGAGCGCCAGCAAATCGGCGATGGTCGCCCCTTGCAATTGTTCAATCACGATCGAGGCTGTCCCCATACTGACACTGCACCCTTGACCGGTAAATTGCAGCGCCTCAAGGTTACCGTCCGGCGTAGCGCGCAGATAGACGGTGAGCGTATCACTGCACTCAGGCACGCCAATGGTGTACGTTACCGCGTCGGCCAGCTCGCCGTAGTGGCGTGGCCGCCGGTAGTGGTCGAGCAAGCAATCAATGATGTCTAAGTTTGTCATAGGCGTCAACGAAGGCTTGTGTAACGGGAACGAATAAACGACTGGCTAGAACATTATAAAAGTATTTGTTCCGCCCTTTATCCATGCGTTTATTCGTTCCCCCGCTCGTTGACGACGCTAAATATTCTTTTCAATCGGCAGACCGACACTATTGCCCCACTCCGTCCAGCTCCCATCGTAGTTGCGCACCTGCGGATAGCCAAGCAAGTAGGTCAACACAAACCACGTATGGCTGCTGCGCTCACCGATCCGGCAGTAGGCGATCACCTCCTTGTCGGGGGTAATCCCTTGCGAGGCATACAGCTCGCGCAGCTCATCAGGACTCTTGAACGTGCTATCTTCGTTCACCGCCTTCGCCCACGGAATGTTGACCGCAGTCGGGATGTGGCCGCCGCGCAGCGTACCCTCTTGCGGGTAATCAGGCATGTGGGTGCGCTCGCCGGTATACTCCTGCGGACTACGCACATCGACCAGCGCCCCCTTGCGCTGGCGGACAAACTCCAGCACCTGATCGCGGAAGGCGCGGATGCGGGAGTCATCACGCGGCGGGGCAACGTAGTCGCCGGGTGGATACGACGGCACCTCGCGGGTAAGCGGGCGGCCTTCGGCGATCCACTTCGCCCGCCCGCCGTTCATAATCCGCACGTCGCGGTGGCCGAACAGCTTGAAGACCCAGAACGCATACGTCGCCCACCAATTATGCTTGTCGCCATAAAGCACGACGGTGGTGTCGTTGCTGATCCCTTTGGCGCGCATCAGCGCCGCAAACCGCTCAGAATCGAGATAGTCGCGCACCACCGGATCATTCAGGTCTTGCACCCAGTCAATCTTGACCGCGCCGGGAATGTGGCCGGTCTCGTACAACAGCAAGTCCTCATCGCTTTCTACGATGCGGACGGTAGGATCGTGCAGGTGATCGGCAACCCACTGGGTTTCGACCAGCGCTTCAGGATGGGCATAACCGCTCATAGCAACCTCCGCTTAGCCAGCAGCAGCTTCTTGATACTGCCATTGTAGCGCGTTTCTTCCCATTAGTCAAGTTCTTACGCTGAAAACTCAACAAATATTCGGCCATCGCGTACTTCACTGCGATAGGTCGCCACCGGCATAAATGCCGGCAGCGTGCGCGGCTTGCCGGTACGCAGATCGAATAACGAACCGTGCATTGGGCACTCGACGCACAACTCGTCGAGATCAACATCGCCTTCGCTCAGCGAAGCTTCATCGTGCGAACAGCGGTCATCAATCGCGTAGACTTCACCTTCCGCCACCCGAAACACCGCAATCCGGCGGCCCGCAATCGTAAACGCGCGCCCGCCACCCACCGGCACCTCGTTGACATCGCACACGTCAATCATGATTTGCTCCTCGATATGTACGGGCAGAGCGGCGCTCTGCCCCTGCTCCGCCCAATAACAGAGCGCCCCCAATACATGGGAGCGCTCGTCTCTCTCACCCCTACGCCATGCTCTTAGCCGACCGACCCTTCCATCTCAAGCTGGATCAGGCGGTTCAACTCGACCGCATACTCCATTGGCAGCTCGCGGGTGAACGGCTCCATGAAACCGAGCACGATCATCGAGAGTGCGTCCGACTCGGAAATGCCACGGCTCATCAAGTAGAAGAGCTGCTCGGCGCCGATGCGGCCAACGGTGGCCTCGTGGGCCAGCGTGCAGCGATCCTCTTCGATCTCGATGTACGGGATCGTGTCCGAGGCCGACTTCTCATCGAGGATCAGCGCGTCGCAGTTGACGTTGATCTTGGCGCCATACGCCCCCGGCGCGACTTTAGCCAAACCGCGGTAGGTGGTCTTGCCACCGTCTTTGCTTACCGACTTGTTGGTGATGCGCGAAGTCGTTTCCGGCGCGAGATGCACCATCTTGGCGCCGGCGTCTTGGTGCTGACCGCGACCGGCATACGCCACCGAGAGCACCTCGCCACGCGCCTTTCGGCCCATCAGGTAGACCGACGGGTACTTCATGGTCAACTTCGAGCCGATATTGCCGTCCACCCACTCCATACTGGCCTCTTCGTAAGCCACTGCCCGCTTGGTGACGAGATTGAAGATATTGTTGGCCCAGTTCTGGATGGTGGTATAGCGGAACTTGCCGCCCTTCTTGACGATCACCTCGACCACCGCCGAGTGGAGCGAGTTGGTGCTGTAGATCGGCGCAGTACAACCCTCGATGTAGTGCGCTTCGGCCCCTTCGTCAATGATGATCAGCGTGCGCTCGAACTGGCCCATGCGCTCGGCGTTGATGCGGAAGTAGGCTTGCAGCGGAATATCGACCTTGACCCCCTTCGGCACATAGACGAACGAGCCGCCCGACCAGACTGCGGTGTTGAGCGCGGCGTACTTGTTATCAGCCGCCGGCACGATGGTACCGAAGTACTCCTTGAAGAACTCAGGGTACTCTTTCAGCGCGGTGTCGGTATCGAGAAAGATCACGCCTTGCTTAGCCCACTCTTCGCGCAGCGAGTGGTAGACGACTTCCGACTCATACTGCGCACCAACGCCGGCGAGAAACTTGCGCTCGGCTTCAGGAATGCCTAGCCGCTCAAAAGTATTCTTGATCTCCGGCGGCACCGCATCCCAGTCGGTCTGCGGACGCTCATTGGCGCGCACGAAGTAGTGAATGTCATCGTAATTCAGCTCGGCCAGCTCTTGGTTGGCCCACGTGCCCACCAGCGGCGTCGGCTTCTTGTTGAAAATCTCGAGCGCGCGCAGCCGCCGCCTCAACATCCACTCCGGCTCGCCCTTCATGCCGGAAAGTTCGCGCACAATGCGCTCGTTCAAGCCTTTGGGCGCTTTATAGACATAGCGCTCTTCCTGCCGGAAGCCATAGCGCGAGTAGTCAAACTGCAAATTGACTGCCTCAGAAACCACAGTCGCTCTCCTTTGCTAGTATGATCGACGCCACTTATATCTCTTCATCCTCTTGACCCACCCCGTACAGGCCGGCTTTGAGCGCCTTGAGCGAAAGCAATGCGCACTTGAGCCGGGTCGGATTGTGGGCCAGCGGTATCCCGATGATCTCGAGCAAATCATCCTTACTAAACTGCTTGGCCTCGGCGACCGGTTTCCCCTTGATCGCCTCGGTGAGCAGTGAGGCGCTGGCTTGGCTGATCGCGCAGCCGCGCCCGGTGAACCGCACATCAGTGATCACATCGTCAGTGATAGCCAACTCAAGCCGGATCTGATCTCCGCAGAGTGGATTACGCTCTTCCCGCACGACGGTTGGCGCCGGCAGATGGCCGAAATTACGCGGATGACGGGCATGTTCGAGAATTTGTTCGCGATAGATGTCATCCATAGCCATAGCTCGCTGTCGTTCAGGCAAAGATCTGGTGCGCCTTCCGTAGCGCCGCCGCGAGCCGGTCGATCTCTTCGGGCAAGTTGTAGAGATAGAAACTCGCTCGCGTCGTCGCCGGCACCCCCAACACCCGGTGCAACGGCTGAGTGCAGTGATGACCAGCCCGCACCGCCACCCCCTCTCGGTCGAGGATAGCGGCCACATCGTGCGGATGCACCCCTTCGAGCGAGAAGCTCACCGCCCCCCCCCGATCCGGCCCTGCCGGCGGCCCATAGACGGTCAGACCCGGCACCTCGGCCAACCGCTCTAGCGCATACGCGGTCAGCTCCTGCTCGTGGTGGTGGATCGCTGCCAACCCCACCTCGCGCAGGTAATCAGCCGCTTCACCGAGCGCAATCGCTTCACCAATCGCCGGCGTGCCCGCCTCAAAGCGGGCCGGCACTGCGGCAAAGGTACTGTGATCCAGTTCCACTAGATCGATCATCGAGCCGCCGCCGAGGAAGGGAGGCATCGCATTGAGCAGCTCGCGCCGCCCCCACAACACACCGACGCCAGTCGGGCCGCACATCTTATGCCCGCTGAAGGCGAGAAAATCGATCCCCAACGCCTGCACATCCACCGGCATGTGCGGCACACTCTGGGCCGCATCGAGCAACACCCGCGCGCCAACCGCCCGCGCCCGCGCCACAATCGGCTCAACCGGATTGATGGTACCAAAGACGTTCGATTGGTGGGTGAAGGCAACCAGCTTCACCCGCTCGTCGAGCAGGCGGTCGAGATCATCAAGCACCAAGCGGCCCTGACCATCAAACGGCAGATAGACCAACTCGGCGCCGGTGCGCTGGGCCAACAACTGCCACGGCACGATGTTGGAATGGTGTTCCATCATCGTCAGCAGAATGCGATCGCCGGCCTGAACGTTGGCGCTGCCCCACGAGTAGGCCACCAGATTAATCGCCTCGGTGGTGTTGCGCACAAAGATCACTTCACGCTGGCTCGGCGCGTTGATTAGGCGGGCCAACTTGCCGCGCGCGCGCTCGTAAGCAAAGGTCGCATCCTCGCTCAGACGATAGACACCGCGGTGAACGTTGGCATTGTAGCGCCGGTAATAATCTTCCAGCGCCTCAATCACGCGCCGCGGCTTTTGCGACGAGGCTGCGCTATCAAGAAACGCCAGCGGCTTGCCATGCACCTCCTGATGGAGGATCGGAAAATCCCGCCGCAGCGTAATCACGTCAAATTGTGACAGTGTCGCCATAGCTCCACCTTATCTGCACGTTGGCCAGCGACCGGACGCCAGACGCACTGGCGAGGCGCTTCCCTCGCCCATCGCACGGCGAACTACCTAACAACGAACCCAGTGTAACAGGCTTGTTCCGCAGCCTGCGTGCGGTTTGAGCCCACGAGCCAGCAGAGCGGCGCTCAGTTGGGGGTGCGGCAGTGAGCCTGCCGCACGCCACCCGATTGCAATCAGATCTTAGCCGCAATCTCAGCCATCAACTCCGCCCGCAGCTCTTCCAGTGGCACCGTTTCCAATGCTGGCTCGAAGAAGCCCATCACGATCATCCGCTGTGCTTCGGCGCGCGGAATGCCGCGGGTCTGCATATAGAAGAGCTGCTCTTGATCGATGTCGCCGCTGGTCGAGGCATGCCCGCCCTTCAGCACATCGTTCGTGCTAATCATCAAGCCGGGGATGCTATCATTGCGCGCCTTGGGGCTAAGATGCAGGGCATGCTCTTCCAGCCGGGTGCTGGTCGCCGCCGACTCGTGCTCGATCTTGATCATGCCGTCGAACACGCTATAGGCGGTATCGTTGACCACCGTCTTAAACTGCATAAAGCTTTCGCAGTTGTGGCCAACGTGGCGCATCCACGGCGCAATCACCAGATGCTGCGTATCGGCGGCGAAGGTCGCCCCCAGCCAATTAAGGCGCGAACCGTTGCCAACCAGTGTGGTTTCGGCTTCGATATGCTGCACCTGCCCGCCCAGTTGAATCGACGTCCACTCAATATTCGCATCGCGGGCAAGGATTGCACGCTGGCCAGCCAGATGGTAGACCCCGCTGCCCCAATGCTGGATGCTGACAAACCGCACGCTAGCGCCATCACCGACGAAGAGTTCGGTGATCGGGCCAGCGAATGACCCAGCACGTAGATCAAGCGAGGTAAACTCCTCGATCAAGGTCACACTGGCGTGCGGCTCAACGATCACCAGCGTGCGCGGGAAGATCGCTGTACCGTCGGCAGCGAGCGTATAGATCAAGCGCAGCGGCGCCTCAATCGTCACGCCCTTGGGCACATAGAGCAATGCGCCATCTTGCCAGAGCGCCGCCCGCAGCGCGCTAAATTTATGCTTCAACGGCTCAACCGCCGTATCCATATACTTCTGAATCAGCGCCTCGTGGGTGTGTAGCGCCGCCGCCAGCGTCGTAAAGACGACGCCTTGCGCCGCCAAGGCTGGATCCCACTGGATTGCGGTGGCATGCGCGCCGTCAGACGGGACAATCGTGGTCGGATCGAGCTTGCTCAGATCGGTGCGCCGCCACTCCGGCGGGTTCATCTGGGCAAACGCAGTCCACGCCTCGCGCCGCCGCTCGGTAAGCCATGCCGGTTCGCCGGCTGACTGCGAACGAGCCACGACCATCTCGGCGCTCATCTCATTCAGGGTTGGCAATGTCGTTGTCATGCGCATCTCCCTTACGCCGCACCGGTCAGCTCCTCGCGGAGCCAGTCGTAACCCTTCTCCTCCAGCTCAAGCGCCAATTCGGGGCCGCCTTCGCGCACGATGCGGCCATCCATCATCACCGACACGACATCGGGCTTGATGTAGTTAAGCAGGCGCTGGTAGTGAGTAATCACCAACACCCCCATATCGGGGCCGGCCAAGCGATTGACGCCATTGGCCACAATCCGCAACGCATCAATATCAAGCCCCGAGTCGGTCTCATCGAGCACCGCCATCGACGGCTTGAGCAACATCATCTGCAAAATCTCCAGCCGCTTCTTCTCGCCGCCGCTGAAGCCATCGTTGAGGTACCGGCGGATAAAGCTCTCGTCCATATCGAGCACATTGAGGCCTTCGCGCAGCAGCTTACGGAACTCGGCGGCCGGAAGCGCCGTCTCCTTCGGATCCTTACCCTCTTCGGCGCGGTGGGCATTGATCGCCGAGCGCAAGAAATTCGCCACCGTCACCCCCGGCACCGCCACCGGATACTGGAAGGCGAGGAAGACGCCGAGCCGGCTGCGCTCATCCGGCTCAAGTTCAAGCAGATTGTGGCCCTTATACCAAATCTCGCCACCAGTCACTTCATACGACGGATGGCCGGCAATGATATACGACAAGGTGCTCTTGCCGCTGCCGTTCGGTCCCATAATCGCATGAATGGTGCCTTGCCGCACCGTCAGATTGACGCCGCGCAGAATCTCTTTGTCACCGATCCGTGCATAAAGATCTTTGATGATCAGATCGTTGCTCATGTGCTCCTCATCAAACAATCAAAACAGACCAACACCTAAGCCTTCGCATCAGAATCAGCAACCGATGGCGCTACCGTGAGCGGAATATCGTTTGGGCGCAAGACGAAACGGCAATTATGCGCCCCCGCCCGGATGGTATCTTCGAGCACGAGCTTTTCGCCGAGCACGTACTCGATCATGCGTCGCTCCATCGAGCAAACTTCTGGATGATCGGCCGCGACATCGTAGAACGGGCAGGCGAACAGGCGCAACACGTCACCTTCGGGATCAATCTCAGCCGGCACGCCGCGCTGTTCCAGCAACGCGCGCAACTCGTTGAGGCGCGCCGCCACATCGCTGCCGGCCATCCGGTCGGCATACTCGCTCGCCAGCCGCTGGCTGACCCGGTCGAGCAATTGCTCAACCTTCCCCTCGCCTTCCAGCTCGATCAGCTCGCGCAGGAGACTGCTGATCAAGCGATCGTACTGCTTGGGGAACGACTTTTGCGCCTTTTCAGACAGGGAATAGACTAACCGCGGACGGCCCGGCCCATTGCGCTCGCTCGTCACTTCAACCATGTCTTCGGCTTGCAGATGCACGAGGTGATCGCGCACTGCCGTCGTGCTGACGCCGAGCAGATCGGCCAGCTCTTTGACGGTAGCCCGCGCATGGCGCTGTAAGTAGCGCAAGATGATGCCGGCTGGACTATCGGACGGATAGCGTGAGATTTCCATAGTCGCACTACTCCGAACTACTATGGTGTAGTCTACCAGCATTTCAAGCTATTGTCAATAAAAAAGCCAAAAACTTTTTTAATTCCGGCAGTACCGCTCACCGAGGAATGCCCCTTGCAGGAAGTGTAATTTTGTAATTGACATTACGCGAAATCAGTACTACACTGCTCATGTGCCCGGCAGATCGGGGCATAGCAGCAGCGACGGGGGCCGGCGCCACGGCCGCCCGCCGCGTAACACCAAAAGGAGCATGGTATGCGTTGGGAGTACAAAGTCGTGTTTGTCGAGGCGTGGCAGCGCGTCTCGGTCGAGGGGCAAGAGAGCTATCCCGAAGCGGGTGAGCGCAATACCGGCTTCGCCCGTCGCTTTCTCAACGGGTTAGGCGCTGAAGGGTGGGAAGTGTGCGGGGTGCAAGCGGTGATGCCGGGCCGCAGTTATCTCTTGCTCAAGCGCCCCTTAGCTGATGGAGCCGAACCCGACCTCTCGGTATCGCGCCGGCCCAACCCGAACGCGCCGTAAACAGACGCAGAGGAATTTTAACGCAAAGGCGCTAAGACGCAAAGGTTTTTAGATGTTCAGATATGGCTGCCAGCACACTCAAAAATCCCCACAAAAAACCCTCTGTGCCCTTCGCGTTCTCTGCGTCTTTGCGTTAGTCAGCCCTCACGTCCTCTGCGTCTTTGCGTTGACCAGCTCGGCCTTTGCGCTCCCTACCTTCCATCACGCGGATCGCGGCGCGGCGTGGCCCGCGGGCCGCGGGTGGTAAAGATTCCGCCTTCGGCGGCGTTGCTCCGCTCGTGGGTCAGGCTAATGCTCGGCGGTTGCGGGCCATCGCTCTGGCCAACCGCCAACCGCTGCAACTCGTGCTGGCGCAACTCCTCGGCCCGCTCGATCAATTCCGGCGCTTCGCCGTAGTAGAATTGCAACGCTTGGCCGTGCTGATCGACCCCTGTGTAGCGCAATTCAATCATGCTGCTGGGAGGAATACCACCCGACGCCAGCAAATCGGCCAGCGGCGCTTCGATATCTTTCAGAATGCGCTGGCGCAACGGCCGCGCGCCAAACCGCGAGTCAAACCCTTTGGAGAGCAAGTACTCTTTGGCGGCTGGCGTGACGCACAATTGCACCGCGTACCGCAAATATTGCTGATTGCACTCGGCAATCATGCGATCAAACACTTGGCTGAGCGTTTCCGCCGAGAGCGGGCGGAAAGCGATGATTTCATCAAGCCGGTTGATCCACTCTGGCTGAAACACCTTCTGCAAGGCTTCAAACCCGATCTGGTAAATCTCGCGCCCAGTCGCTTCCACATCTTTATGCGGCGTGCGGAACCCGATCGTGCGCCGGTCGAGAAAATCGACCATCTCTTTCGCGCCGACATTGGTGGTGAAAATCACGATACTGTTCTGAAAACTCACCCGCCTCCCGCCATTGAGCAAGAGAATCTCGCCGTCTTCCATCACCTGCAGAAGCAGATTCCACAATTCGGGTTGGCCCTTCTCAATCTCATCGAACAGCACAACGCTATTCTCTTGCTCGATAATATCGGGATTCAGCAGCGGCTTTTGGTCGCGCCCGACATAGCTCGGCGGCGCGCCCACCAAGGCGCTCACTTCGTGGCCTTGGCTAAACAGCGAGCAGTCGATTTTGAGAAAGGCGCTGCCATCGGGCCGGAGCAGCTCGGCCAACGCGCGCGCAGTGGCAGTCTTGCCAACGCCGGTAGGGCCGAGGAAGAGGAGGGTCGCGCGCGGACGGCGCGTATTGCCGGCAGAAAAGCCAAATCGCGACCGGTTGAGCACCCGAATCACACTCTCGATCGCCCGCTCTTGGCCAAAGATCTGTTCGCGCAACCGGCGCTCGACCAAATCGAGCGGGTTTTTGTCACCGCGCACCGCTAACTTCATCTGACCTTCGTTCGCCATAATGCCTCCCCTGCCAGCCACCGGCAACTATCCTGTCATTGCCTCAGCGCCGGGTGAAGCGCCACTATGCTACGTCATAATGTGGAGATGTGCGCCTTGCCACCCGCCCCTCATTTATTAGGATGTTTCAGCCTTTGTTGTACCACTGCCAGATAGCCTGTACACATTGGTTAAGAAAACTGTCATCAACGTAACCAAGCCAACGCGGTGGTTACGACCATAATCGAGTAAAACAGCAGCGCCAATGGAAAGCCGCCGATCAAGATGACAAAGCCGATATAGGGCAACGAGCCGCACGCATACGCGACACTAACCACGATCATGAGCATCCGCCCGCGCTTGCGCCCGGTGGCCCAATCTACCAACCGCGACAAGGCATTGCCGGTCATTGGCCCCAGCAGGAAGGCGACAATGAAGCCAAAGAAGCCAGCCCAACCAATCACCACGCCGGCTACTAAGGTCACAATGAGCGCATACACGAGCGCAACCACCCCAGCCACCAACAACTGCGCCGGCCCGACTTGATAATTGACTGGCGTCCGTTCGCGCGCGCATTCGGGGCAGATCTGGCCGACCGGCGTCGCCCGCGCGCATTCAGGACAGATCGGGCGACCGCAACTAATGCAGCGCAACCCGGTTTCGCGCTGCGGATGGCGGTAGCAGACCAAGGTCTCGGTAGCCGGCTCAACCGGCGCCGGCGGCGCTTCCACTGCCACTGCCGGCTCTTCGCGCTCGCGCACCTGCACCCCCGTCGGCGCGAGCAACTCACCGGCGGCCAACCGCGCCTCAACCTGCGCCAGCGTCGCGCGCGCTTCGCTGTTGTCAGGTTCCACTTCTAAGGCGCGCCGCAGATATTCGCGCTTGTCGCGGTAGGGACGCACCGCCGCCGCCATGCCGAGCAGCGCATCGACGTAATGCGGATCTATTTCCAGCGCCTCACGAAACCGCAGGCGCGCCGTCACCGTATCGCCGGCAATCAATGCTGCTCTGCCGGCAGCAGTTAATTCGGCGGCTGTGATCGTTGACTCAGCCATGTTGCCTCCGCAAGACCAACCTATTAGGAGGGACACCTGTCCGGCCACTTTATCGATTGGGCGCTGGATCGGTGCGCAGCGTAGATGCGGCGTCACAGACCACGAGAGCGACCGCTGCGGCATTCCCAAAGGCAATACCGGTTGTCATCGCGCTCAAACCAGCAGCAACTACGAACCGAACTGCCTACGGCCAGCAATTGCCGGCAGATGCCCCTATACCAAGCATCCTTATTTATTCCTTTATCCCGCCTCTCTTTGCGGTGATCATGAACATTGTACCGCGTTCGGCTAACGAGCGCCGCGCAACGCGGCAAAGAGGCGCTCATACTCTTCAACTGTGCGCTCGGTGCTAAACAAGGCTGCCACTTCATCACGCGGGCGGATATAGGCGGCGCGATTGGCAATAATCTCGAGAATCGCATCGGCAAGCGCCGCCGCATCACCAATTGGCACCACCTTGCCCATGCCCGTCATGAGCGGCGGCTGGCGCACCCCCGGCAGGTTGCTGGCCACCGTCGGTGTACCGCACAACATCGCCTCGACCTGCACCAGCCCGAACGTTTCGGTGGAATTGAGCGACGGCACAACCAACACATCAAGGTTCGGGAAAAAGGTCGCCATCTCACGCGCATTCAACGTGCCGAGGAAGGTCCAGTGATCGCGAAACCGCTCGAACAGCGGCGCTAGCCGGAGGGCATACGCTTCTTCGCCTAGCACCTGCTCGTGCTGGCCGGCAAACAACACCCGCGCCGTCGGGTAGACGGCCAGAATGCGCGGCAACGCATCCAGCAGCACCTCTACCCCTTTCTCAGAGGCAAGCCGGGCCGCCATACCGATCACTGGACCCTGCAAGTTCCAACGCCGCCGGAAGGCAGCGATCTCGTCTGCCGACACCTCAGCCACCTCCACCGGCGGGGGGATGATCGTCACTTTGTTGCGCCACCGGCGCAGATAAGGCGAGTGATCGGCGAAGTCTTGGGTGTAAGCAACAATCCGGGTCGCCAACGCTGCCGCCGCCTGATTGGCCACATCCACGACCCGGTTGGCCACCCGGTTGAGCCACCCCGGCGGCAGTTTCAGATCGCTGTGGTAGGTCAGCACCACCGGCTGCTTCAACAACCTGCCGCGCACGGCCAACCCCGGCGCATCGAATTGCGGCAAATGCAGACTCATTGCGTCATGTTCGAGCGATAGGCGGGTGGCAAGCCAGCCGAATGTCGGCATA
The DNA here is from genome assembly GCF_034435895.1 of Chloroflexus sp. Classification (GTDB taxonomy): domain Bacteria; phylum Chloroflexota; class Chloroflexia; order Chloroflexales; family Chloroflexaceae; genus Chloroflexus. The sequence continues at coordinate 341 of NZ_DAOTWH010000322.1, read as the reverse complement.
ATCACGCCTTTGCTGATGCGCGCCAGCACCGGCGCGCGCACGATCCGCACGCCATCGCGAATCTCAAACGTTGGCAAACTCGGATCATACTGCGAAGTGAGCACCGTCACCTGATGCCCACGCCGGGCCAAGCCGCGCATCAACCGTTCGACATAGATGGTGAGACCGCTGGTATGAGGACGATAGTAGGTCAGAGTACAGAGAATACGCATACGACGCCACGAAATAAAGAACGAGAGGCGATCAACCTCTCGTCAGTAGATGCCTCTGGAGGCGACGGCGGGAATCGAACCCGCGAATGGCGGTTTTGCAGACCGCTGCATTACCACTTTGCTACGTCG
>NZ_DAOTWH010000321.1:0-4579 GCF_034435895.1 Chloroflexus sp. | reverse complement strand
TACGCTGATTGCGCTGATGGTGCGGGCAGCGTTGGCTCGTGTTGTTGACTGGCTGGCCGGCGAGGGGGTCGCTGCGCCGCGCTTTACTGCTGTGCGCCAAGCCTACGAGCAACTGGCCTTACCGATCGAGGCTACGACACTGACCGTCTTCCTCCGTACCGGCCCCGCCGCTGCGACCGATGCCAATGCGCTGGCAGCGACGGTGGCCAACGCTTATGCGCAGGCTCGCCGCTTGCTAGGGCCGGTCGGCGATACGCCAATCCCCGGCGAAGAGCGATTGCCGCTACGGGTGCTGATCTTTCCTAGCCAAGCCGCGTATCGCGACTACATGCGCGCCTTTACGCCTTTTACCGTCGATGTCGATGGCATCTACGACGTGCAGCAGAACACGCTCTACAGCTACCGGCGCGGCGAAGGCCAAACGGCGAATGCACTCGAAGCGACGCTGCGACACGAGACGGCCCATGCCGTCACTGCCGCCTACCTCTTCCCCGGCCAGTGGCTCAGCCCCGGCTACCACGCCGAGCCAAAAGGTTGGTTTGATGAGGGTTTGGCCGAAGTAATGGCTGCGCAGGCCCAACCTGAAGGGCCACTGCAACCGCACCGCCGTCACCTCGCCACGATCTGCGCGCTGCCGCTCAAACCGGCGCTGGCCGATCTGGTGGCCCGCCGCGAGGGGTACGATCAGTATGGCATGTTCGACTACCCGACGGCATGGGCGCTGATGTACTTCCTACTCACCGAACAACCAGCCGCCGCCGCCGCCTTCAGCAATGCGTGGCGCACCCAAACCTACCGCCTGCGCGATTGGCCGCAGTTGGGCGGCTGGCCGGATTGGGCCGCCGCCGAAGCCGCTTGGCATGCCGCGATTGACCGGTGGTGCCAGACACCGTAAAGCCGCACGGCTGTGCGGCTTTTACCTCATCAAGCACCCCAAGCGTACAGCCGCCCGGTTGTGCAGCTCTTACCTCATCAAGTACCCCAAGCGTACAGCCGCCCGGCGGGCGGCTCCCCCTTCGTATTTAAACATATCGGTCCGAGAGATGATACAATGCAAAAGAAATGTTCTCGCTATTGAGTTATTGTATACCAAACATTTTTATCATCGGTCCGTATTTTCTTCGTCTCATTCGATCACGGCGAACCACCGCATATCCATATTCAGCGCGAGCGGTTGGTAGCGAAATTCTGGCTAGATCCCGTTCAGCTTGAAAAGCCGGGAGGCTTGAAAGCCCAAGAACTTCATCGAATTGGCAAGCTCGTACAGCAACATCAGACGTGCCTACGGAGCGATGACCTGAATACTTTGGCGCATGATTTACAGCTTGCCCGCGCGCAAACAGTGAGCGTGACTGAAGAGATGTTGGTGATAGACTTGAAGGATGGCCGTAGCATACATGTACCTTTAGTATGGTATCCACGTTTATGGTATGGCCATCAACGCGAGCGGGAACACGTCGAAATTATTGGTGATGGCGAATATCTTCATTGGCCTGATCTTGATGAAGACTTGAGCGTCAGCGGTATTCTCGCCGGCCGGCGATCAGCCGAGAGTCCGGAATCGCTGAAGCGGTAGCTAGCCAGCCGTCAGTCTAAGGAATAACCCACTTACACGCGCTATTATCTATTCCAAACCCAACCATGCTCACTGCCCTCAAAACTCGCGCCCGCGCGCTTAAACGCGAAGCTTACGCGCTCGCCATCGTGATGCGCGATCCGCGCACGCCGTGGTACGCCAGAGCATTCTTGGCCTTAGTAGTGGCGCATACCTTCAGCCCCATTGACCTCATTCCCGATTTCATCCCAGTCTTGGGGTATCTAGACGATCTCATCATCACGCCGTTAGGCATCTTCCTCGCGCTTAAACTGATCCCTCCCGCAGTGATGGTAGAGGCGCGGCAGCAAGCTGAAAGCCGCATGGCGCACGAGAAGCCGGTGAGTTGGGCCGGCGCGGTGCTGGTGATTGGCGTCTGGATCATCGTTATGAGTGTGATTGGGTGGACGATCTTCAACCTGTAATCGGCTACAAAAACACTTCAGTAAATCTCAATAACTGCATGGTAGAATTTTTCTTAACTCCTCTCTCGTCAAAAGTAATGAAGTACTCATCGCCTGTAGCGAAGCCTACGCTTTGTGCTGTCGCTGGTTCTACCGATAATAAAAAGAAATGGCTTGCTATCAATTGAAGACGGTACAATGACAGGGATGTCAAGGCGAACAACCTATTCTCTGCGTCACCTAATCGGTGGTTTCTTGTTTGCTTCTATCCGGCTGGTAATTTCTTACCACACGATTATCCAAGATAGTCCGGCGCCGGGATGCATCGAACGGATCAGGTTCGGCGGCATAGGTGGCTGCTTTGGCAAGACAGCTATCATCGACCTGCAAGTTACGTCCGCGCCGCCATGCCTCGAAATCGCCGTCAATAATTGTAACGGCGGCGTACGTGAGGTGCAGAATAAATGTGAAGCGGCATTTGAGGTGAGGCAAGCCAATATCGCACCGAGAGAGCGGGTGACGCTCGATGTGATGGCCACCGGAAACGAGTACATTCCTGTGTCAGTATCTAGCAACTTCTCACAATACGTTCCTGCCCAAAACACACCGATCGAACTCATTGGCACGCTCGACGACCAAGCCCTTACCGTGCGCTTTACGAAAACAGCCAAGCTGTGTGAATGAGATGTTCTTTTCACATAAACGGGCAGGGCGGGTGTAACCAGCTTTTCTACGTGACAATAACAGCGGCGGGGACTGAACAATATCCAGTCCCCGCGAACGTGTGTTCAGCTCGTCCTAAGCCCCTCACATCCGCTCACACCCCTGACCGCATCTCGCCGCGCCCATTGATATAGGCGTATGCCATGCGCGGCGTATTCCACGCCAACCCGACCGTGCCATCCGGCGTCAATACAATCACCCCGCCGCGCCCCTCAGGCGCCAGCTCACCCAGCAAACGGATCCCGACCTCAGCAGCTTCTTGCGGGCTGATCCCGTCTTCGAGCAGCTCAACCACACGGCGCGCCAGCGCCACGCGCGTGATCGACTCGCCCCAACCGGTGCAAACCGCCGCACCAATCGACGTCGCGTACAACCCGCAACCGATTAACGGCGTATCACCCACCCGGCCCGGCAGCTTAAACGGCGTGCCGCCGGTCGAATTTGCCGCCACCAGATTGCCGGCCCGGTCGAGTGCAATCGCACCTACGGTATCGTGACCACTCGCCGGAGGCGGCGGCGCCGCTCCCTGCGCCTTCCATTCCAGCCACAATTGCCGTTCGCGCTCGACGATCAAGTCTTCGTTCGCGCAAAACGGCATCCCCACCGCCGCCGCAAACTCCTCGGCGCCGAGACCGACCAGCATCGTCGCCGGCCCAGTAAGCACATGGCGCGCCAGTGTAATCGGATTACGAATGCGGCGCAGGCCAGCGACGGAGCCATAGCGCAACGTGCGCCCATCCATCAACGCCGCGTCAAGCTCCACCGTTCCGGCGCTGGTCAACACCGAACCGGTGCCGGCATCAAAGATCGGGTCATCCTCCATCACCCGCACCGCCGCCTCAACTGCATCGAGCGCGCTGCCGCCGGCTCGCAAACGCTGCCAACCCGCCTCCCGCGCCGCCTCGCAGCCAGCAACATGGGCCGCCACTTGATCATCAGGGATCGCCCATGCCCCACCGTGAACGATCAACGCCATCAACGACTCGGTTGCCACTATGCACCTTCCATTATTCAAGCAGTATCGCCCCAACTGTGTGCATCGCAAGCGCAGGACAGCTCGCCCCCTGCGGGGGAGGACTGGGGTAGAGCAGATAAGATTCACCGCCGAGGGCGCAGAGGTATCATAACGCACAGACGATGAGCAGATTGAAGAATTGGCCACAACACCGCTTACACCCCACTTAACATCCCTTTGCGAACTTCGCGCCCTTTGCGCCTTTGCGTTTGAACCTGAACCCTTTGCGCCCTTTGCCCCCTCTGCATCTTTGCGTTTGAATTCTTTACGCCTTTGCGGAGCCGGACAGCCGTCCTGCTCTACGGCGCCTGACAAAATCAAAACCGCCGCCCCAAAGGCGGCGGATTATTGGTGGAGCCAAGGGGATTCGAACCCCTGACCTCAACACTGCCAGTGTTGCGCTCTTCCAACTGAGCTATGGCCCCGAGCGTGGTGGAGGTGAGGGGATTCGAACCCCTGACCTCGACAGTGCGATTGTCGCGCTCTACCAACTGAGCTACACCCCCGCTCACACCACGACATCTTACCACGAACAGCGCCGGATGTCAAACGGTGAAGTGGGGGGTTGGGGGGGACGCTGTACGGCGGGACTGGTGCTCGGCGGGAAAGCGCCTTGGGTTGGGTGGAGATGGCGAAAAGTTAGGTCTACTGCATGAACCCATACGGTGTCCTTCACAGTGCTTGTCTTAGCAAATAAATTTCACCATTTTAACTTTATCTGAAACAATAACTGAGGTTTTGCACAATCGAGAGGGGGTTGCCAAGGGTAATAGAATGGAGGCATCAGGACGCAGTTGAGGCGAGGTCAGGAGGGCAGGATGCCGGCCATCGTCGACTTTCCCG
>NZ_DAOTWH010000320.1:0-9524 GCF_034435895.1 Chloroflexus sp. | reverse complement strand
CACCACCGCCGCATACGCCAGCCGGTTCCGCGCCAGCAACGCCACGCGCGCTTCCGGCGGCACACTTTGGCCCAGCCGCGCCGCTACCACTCCGGCCCAGCGGTCAAGCTCGGCAAAGGTGTAGGTCGCTTCGGCGCCAATCAGCGCCGGATGGTTGGGACGTAGGGCAGCTTGCCGCGCCAGCCAATCGGGAAGGTGGATCATAGCGGTACGAACGGGCTCTAGCCTAGCGCCAGCCCGATGGCAAAGAGCACCCCAAAGATCAGGTGCAACCGTCCGGTTCCGACCAGCGCCTTATTCAACGCCCGCCCGCGCTCGCGGTTGACGAAATCGATCAGGTTGAGCGCCATCGGCGCGGTGAGCCAAGCCAGCAGCGTGAACGGCGATTCGCCGCCCCACATCCATACCAGCGGCAGCAACACAAACGCGCCAAGCACCAAGAGGGCGAACTCGCTGCGGGCAAAGCGCTCGCCAAAGATCACCGCCAGCGTGCGTTTGCCCGCCTTGCGGTCAGTCGGCGCATCGCGCAGATTGTTCACCACCAGAATCGCCGTCACCAGCATCGCCACCGGCAACGCGGCCCACAACGCCACCCAACGGAACTGGCCAGTGTGCGCGTAGTCGGTGCCGATCACGGCCACCAATCCGAAAAAGACAAAGGTGAACAGATCGCCGAGACCGTTGTAGCCAAGCGGAAACGGGCCGGCGGTGTAGAGAATACCGGCGGCGATCGACAGCAACCCAATCACGAGGATCGGCCAGCCAGCCGCCACAATCAGATAGATGCCGGCCAGCGCCGCCATCCCAAAACTGATCAACGCCGCCGCCAGCACCGTCTTGGCCGGCAACAGGCCGAGCTGCGTCACCCGCGGCGGGCCAAGCCGCTCGCTGGTATCAGCGCCCTTCTTGGCATCAAAATAGTCGTTGGCCAAATTGGTGCCAATCTGAATAAAGAGCGCCCCCAACAAGGCCGCCAGCATGACCAATGGCTGAAACTTGCCGGCGCTCAAGGCCAACGCCGAACCGACCAGCACCGGCACCACAGCGGCGGGCAACGTCGCCGGACGAGCGGCCATCAGCCATACCTTCAGCCGCGACGGCGGCGCTGCCGGAGCTGCTTTGGTGGTCATTTTCATACTCCCTTTTTGCTGAATGCAGAGGCACGCCGAAAGAGATTTCTATCTTGTATCAGAATCGATGCGCGACACAATTGACTTGTATGGAATGCGGCAGTCAAACTGCCGCATTCCATACGTGAACCGCCTGCGTACCTCTCGCTAGATAGCACAGTATTGGTATGGAGTGCGGCAGTCAAACTGCCGCACTCCATACGTGAACCACCTGCGCACCTCTCGCCAGATAGCATAGTATTGGTGTGGAATGCGGCAGTCAAACTGCCGCACTCCATATCTCCCCCTTCGCCTCACGGATAGCGGCGGAAGCGGCGGAAGTTCGGCTTACGCTTCTCGAGGAAGGCTTGCTTGCCCTCTTGCGCCTCTTCGGTCAGATAGTAGAGCAGTGTGGCATCACCGGCCAACTGCTGCAACCCGGCATAGCCATCGGCAGCAGCATTAATGCTGGCTTTGAGCATGCGGATCGCCAGCGGGCTCTTTTCCAGAATCTCGCGCGCCCACTGCACCCCTTCGTCTTCCAGCCGTTCAAGCGGCACCACCGCATTCACCAAACCCATCTCCAACGCTTGCTGGGCATTGTACTGCCGGCACAAGTACCAAATCTCGCGCGCCTTCTTGTCGCCGACCATGCGGGCCAGCAGGTTCGAGCCATAGCCGCCATCGAAGCTGCCTACCTTCGGCCCGGTCTGGCCAAAGATGGCGTTGTCGGCAGCGATCGTCAGATCGCAGACCACGTGCAACACATGGCCGCCGCCAATAGCATAACCGGCTACCAGCGCGATGACCGGCTTGGGAATAATCCGGATCAGGCGCTGGAGATCGAGCACATTCAACCGCGGAATCTGGTCTTTGCCCACGTAACCGCCGATCCCGCGCACACTCTGATCACCACCCGAACAGAACGCCTTATCACCGGCACCGGTGAACAAAATCACCCCGATCCGCTCGTCGTCACGGGCGCGCGAGAAGGCATCGATCAGCTCGTTGACCGTTTCAGGCCGGAACGCATTGCGCTTTTCGGGCCGGTTGATCGTAATCTTGGCAATCCCCTCGCCAGCCGCGTCGTGCTCGTAAATAATGTCGGTATACTCGTGAACTTTCACCCACTCGATTGGCATACATCTCCTCGCTGTCGTCAGATTGGCAGCCTGTAAATAATGTACCATATTCTTTCTCGCAGGGGGTGCAGAGGGAAATACGACCATCGGCTGCCAAGAGATTGATGCCTCATGAGTGGCACCCCAACCACGCGCGAAAACTTGGTATAATGGCGATAGCCCAAGCTGAGACCAAGGAGCAGCTATGCCTGAGCTGTTTCAGGTAGTGACGATTGCCGAGGCCAATGCTCGGCTCAGCGCGCACATTAGCCCGCTGGAGCGCCGCGAGTCGCTGCCGCTGCACGCGGCCCTCGACCGGGTGCTGGCCGAAGCATTGCATTCGCCGGTTGATTTGCCGGCTTTTCCGCGTTCAACCATGGATGGATTCGCGGTGCGCGCTGCCGACACTTACGGCGCCAGCGAGAGCCTGCCCGCCTATCTGACCCTCTGTGGCGAGGTGCCAATGGGCCGCGCACCGAACTTCACCGTCGGCCCCGGCCAAGCGGCGCTGATCCATACCGGCGGTATGCTCCCCCCCGGCAGCGATAGCGTGGTGATGATCGAGCATACCCAGTATCTCGACGCCACCACGATTGAAGTGGTGCGGCCCGTCGCGATCGGCGAAAACGTCATCCCAATCGGCGAGGATGTCAAGTGCGGCGAGTTGCTCTTCCCGCGCGGCCACCGCCTCCGTCCGCAAGATCTTGGCGGTCTCGCCGGAGTCGGCATCGTCAATGTGCCAGTGGTTGAGCAACCACGGGTGGCGATTCTCGCCTCCGGCGACGAGGTGGCGCCCGCCGATGCCGAGATCGCACCGGGACAGGTACGCGACATCAATAGCTACACCATCGCCGCACTGGTGCGCCGCGCCGGCGGCAAGCCAATCCTGTGCGGCATCGCGCCTGATGATCCGGCAGTGCTGGAGCGCATGGCGCGCGCGGCGCTGGAAGCCGCCGATATGCTGGTGCTCTCCGCCGGCAGCTCGGTTAGCGCGCGTGACCATACCGTCAAAGTCATCGAGTCGCTTGGCGCACCGGGGGTGCTAGTGCATGGCGTGGCTATTCACCCCGGTAAACCCACCATCATCGCCGCTGCCAGCAACCGCCCGATCTTTGGCTTGCCCGGCAACCCAGTGTCGGCAATGATCGCGTTCGGTCTCTTCGTCGCCCCGGCCCTGCGCCGCCTGCAAGGCATGCCCGACGCCGATCCGCCGGCTCTCCAAGCCGTGCTGACCCTCAATGTGCCTTCCAAGCCGGGCCGCGAAGACTTTGTGCCGGTGCGGCTGGAACGGCGCGACGGGGTGTTGTATGCCGAGCCGGTCTTTGGCAAGTCGAATCTGATCTATACCATGGCCCACGCCGATGGCCTTGTGCGGGTACCACTCGATCTGACCGGGTTGTACGCAGGGACAACAGTTGACATTACGTTGTTTTGAAGGGGTTATGTGATTGCGAAGGGGCAACCCGTATGTCATTGCGCAGGGCGCGCGCGCTACTGTTATTGCGAGAGCGCGCAGCGCCCGCAGCAATCTCCCGCTTTAGCGAGAAGGATGCCTGAGCGGGCGCCATTCGCTGAAGGAGGAGATTGCTTCGCCGCCGCCGGCGGCTCACAATAACAACGGGGGCGCGGCGGCGCGCAAGGACAACTGGGGAGCGAGGCGGCGCGCAAGAACAAAGTCGAGGACGAGCATTGCTTGCTTATAAATTAGCTAAGTCTGCAACCGGAATCGCTCGCATAACACCGTAGAGTTTCTTATGTCAAAACGACGCTACTACCTCGAAGATCGCGCTCTCGATGACGCGATTGCTCGCTTTGAAGCGGCCCTTGCCCGCGCCGGCGGGGTGCATCTGCTCGGTAGCGAGACCATTCCGCTCGCCCAAGCCCGCGGACGGGTCACCGCAGCGCCGGTGTGGGCCGCTCGCTCGGTGCCGCATTATCACGCCGCTGCAATGGACGGCATCGCCGTGCGGGCAGCGGCCACCGTCGGCGCGACCGAGTCGTCGCCGCTGACGCTCACTATCGGCGAGCAGGTGGTATGGGTGGATACCGGCGATCCGATGCCTCCCGGCACCGATGCGGTGGTGATGGCCGAGAATGTGCAGGTGCTCGACGAGACGACGGTGGCGATCAATGCTGCGGTGGCGCCGTGGCAACACGTGCGCCCGCTGGGTGAAGACATTGTGGCAACGGAATTGATTGTCGCCGAGGGGGTGGTTTTGCGGCCGGTTGATCTCGGTGCGATTGCCGCCGCTGGCTACGCGACCGTCACCGTGCGTCGCCGTCCGCGGGTAGCGATTATTCCTACCGGCACCGAGCTGATTACGCCAGAAGCCGCTGCCGCGCGCGAAGCGGCAGGCCAGCCGGTGCAGCCGGGTGAGATTATCGAGTTTAACTCGCTGATTCTCGCCGGTTTGGTTGAGGAGTGGGGCGGGGTGCCTACCCGCCTACCGCCCGTCCCCGACCGGCAAGAGCTGTTGCGCGCGGCAGTGGCGGAAGCGTTGGCGAACCACGACGTGATTGTGATTAACGCCGGTTCGTCTGCCGGTTCCGAAGACTATACCGCTTCGATCATCGCCGAGTTTGGCGAGGTGGCCGTGCATGGCGTCGCGATTCGCCCCGGCCATCCGGTCATCCTCGGTGTGGCCGGCGGCAAGCCGGCTTTTGGCTTGCCCGGCTACCCCGTCTCGGCAGCGTTGACGGCGGAACTCTTCCTGCGCCCGTTGCTCTACCAGCTGCAGGGGCTCACGCCGCCGGAACGGACCAAAGCGACGGCGTATATCAGCCGCAAATTGCTCTCACCGATGGGGGAAGATGAGTTTGTGCGCGTGACGTTGGGCCGGGTAGACGGGAGACTGATTGCGACGCCGCTTTCGCGCGGGGCCGGCGTGGTGACGTCGCTGATCCGCGCCGATGCGATCGCCCATATTCCCCGCTTTTCCGAAGGGTTGCACGCCGGGGCGGAAGTGACGGTCGAGCTGCTGCGCCCACAGTCCGCGATCGAGTCTACCATTGTCGCGATTGGCAGCCACGATCTCGCCCTCGACCTCTTGGCCGGCTATCTGCAACGCACTGGCGCAAGCCGCCGGCTCAGCTCAGCCAACGTCGGCAGTTTCGGTGGCTTGATGGCGCTCAAACGCCGCGACGCGCACCTCGCCGGAATGCATCTGCTCGATGAAGAGACCGGTGAGTATAACGTTTCGTATGTGCGGCGGTACCTGCCCAATGAAGAGATTGTGCTGGTGCATTTGGCCGATCGCGAACAGGGTTTTCTAGTGGCGCCGGGCAACCCGCTGGGATTGCGCACACTCGCCGACCTCACCCGCGCTGGCGTGCGCTTCGTCAACCGGCAACGCGGATCGGGCACACGGGTGCTGCTCGATTACCAACTGCGCCAAGCGGGAATTGACCCTAGCGCTATCACCGGCTACGAACGCGAAGAGTACACCCACATGGCGGTCGCAGCGGCGGTGCAGAGCGGCGCTGCCGATGTTGGCCTCGGCATTCGCGCCGCTGCCCAAGCCTTGGGCCTGACCTTCATCCCGCTCTTTAGCGAACAGTACGACCTCGCTATCCCGCGGCGCCATTGGGAGAGTGATTTGCTGGCGCCGCTCCGGCAGATGTTGTTTGAACCCGCCTACCGGCAGGCGGTTGCAGCGTTGGGAGGATATGACGTCACCCGTATGGGCGAAACAGTAGCGGTGAGGTATGCCTCACCGCACCCCTAACCCAGCATACGGCGCGGCGTAACTAGCGCAGCATGCCGTGCCGCATTAATCCTGCTGCACCCATCACCCGCCGGCGACGGCGGGAAAAATATCAACCGTATCACCCGGCTTAATCACCGTCTCGACGCCATTAGGCAGGTACGGCGCATCGCGGCCATTGATAAACACATGCACGTGCGGGTAGAGGTTGCCGTCTTCGTTGAGCAGCTCTTTGCGCAGGCGCGGAAACCGCTCAACGATGACATCAACCAGTTGTTTCACCGTCACATGCTCACCAACATAGAACTCTACCGTCCGGCCGCCAACGATCGGGCGCAGAGTCGCATAGAAATTCACTTGCATCGCGTTCCAGTCATTAGAACGGGGCGAGCGCATCCGAGCGCCCGCCCCACGGCTAGCCAGCTCACCACTTAATCGATAATCCCCAGCTCGCGCAGCTTGCTCTCCGGCACCACGCCATTCACCCAACCGCGGGCCGCATAGTACTCGGCGAGCATGTCATCAAGCTCGCAGACATGACCTTCCGAACCGGGCATGGTTGACGGCTCTTGGGTGAAGCGAGCCGGCAGATAGTCGCTGCCCTCACGGAACCCGGCCAGATTGTTGTAATAGCGCTCGAGGTTGTAGATGCGCTCGCCAATCTTGAGCACATCTTCCGCCGTACACTCAACCCCCACTATCGCCGCATACTGGGCCGCATACTCCTCGGCGCTCTCGGCGAAGGCGCTGAACTTGCACAGATCAAGGCTGTCGGAGAAGGCGTGAACATCTTGGAAGATCTTCACCAGCTCACCCTTGCCCTTCCACGCCAGCGGATCGACCTTGAGCGAGCCGAACGGCATCACCCCCAGCTCAGCGGCAGGGGTATAGGCGCGCAGGTGGCAGGCGCCGCGGTTGCTGGTCGCGTAAGCAATGCCCATACCCTTCAGGCCGCGCGGATCGTAGGCCGGCACGCCTTGGCCCTTCACCGTCATCGCCAATTCGGGATGGCCAAAGTAGCGCGCCGTCGCATCAGCGCCATCGGCCATCACATTGCCAATCCCCTCGCGCATCGCAATCTTGCGCGCCATCTCGACCATCGCCATCGTGTCGCCCCAAGCAAGGCCGCCGGCGCCGTTGGTATAGCCGCGCTCGGTTGCTTCCATATACACCGAAAGCGGATGGCCCAGCTCGATGGCATCCATGCCGTAGTCGTTGCACAGATCGATCAGCTTGGCGACGGTGTTGATATCATCGTTGCCGCAGTTCGCGCCAAGCGCCCATGCCGGCTCGTACTCGACGCTCTCCATGCGGAGACCCTTCCACGGCCCCTCTTTAATCTCGACCTCTTTCTTGCAGGCCACCGGGCAAGCATGGCAGGTCGGGTCATTGACCAGAATATGCTCCTTGACATACTCGCCGCTCAGCTTCTCGGCGTTGGGGCCAAACGAGGTGACCATGCTGTTCTTGGTGGGCAACGCCCCCATCGCGTTGGTGATGTTCATTAGCACGTTGGTGCCATAGACCGAGAGACCACCCTTGCGCGGACTAGTAATATTCCGCTCGTCCATAATGGTCTCGAGCGCGCGTTTGTGCGCCGGCTTCCACGCATCGAGGTTGGCCGCCTTGGGCATCTTCTTGGCTGACTTGATCACCACCGCCTTGAGCAGCTTGCTGCCGCCGACGCAGCCGGTGCCGCCGCGCCCGCTAGCGCGGTCGTTCTCGTTGACCCAGCAGGCAAACTTGACCAGATTCTCGCCAGCGGGGCCGATCGCGATCACGCTCAAATCCTTCTCGCCGTAGCGCTCGCGGAAGAACTTGACCGTATCGTGAATGCCTTTGCCCCAGACCTCCGAGGCATCCATAATCTCGACGATGCCATCATGCACGTACAGGTAGACCGGGCCGCTGGCCTTGCCCTTCACCAACAGGCCATCAAAACCGGCCCAGCGCAGCCGCGCCGCCGACCAACCGCCGTGGTGGCTGTCGGTGACGGTGCCGGTCAGGGGTGACTTGGTGACAATCGCCATCCGCCCGCTCATATTCGCTTCGGTGCCAGTCAGCGGGCCGTTCATAAAGCAGAGCAGGTTATCGGGCGAGAGTGGATCAACCTGCGGGCCATTCTCTAGCATATAGCGCACCCCAAGCCCGCGCGCACCGATATACTTGCGCGCCCAATCTTCGGGAATGCCGCGATATTCCACCGTTCCAGCCGTCAGATCGACATGGGCGACTCGATTTGCGTACCCGCCAAGAGCCATAACGTCCCTCCTCACAATAGCAAACGAAGCGACATTGGCGCCTCAAAGCGACCTCCTGACGCAGACGACCAAAGACAGCGATAACCGTCGCAGACGCTAACTGGCGCGAAGGAGACGGCGCGCGCAGCGGCGGTCAGCGCAAACCGACGCCCAGTCCGTCTGGATGCGCTTCCACCTGCAATGACCCTCTGCGCACACACCTTCCCGCCACTTCATGTTGACACCCGGCTGCACTGCCTTATTGACGTTTGCGTAAGAGTATGATAGGGATATTGTATATCAAGGAAGGCGGTAAAGCAATACGTTAACGGCATTTACACCTCACTATTCGGCTAGAGCAATACCGGCGCTGCCGTGCCCATTGCCACTGCACGCACTATCTGCCAGAAACGTGGAGCAACCATTGTGAGAGCGCCAAGCCAAGGAGCGCATCAATTGCTTCGCCGCGCGCAGCCCGGCTCACAAAGACAATTGGAGAGCGGGGGGCCAACCCCGTCTGTCATCGCGAGGGCGCGCAGTGCCCGAAGCAATCTCCCCCTTCAGTGGCGCCTCTGCCTGCGCGGCATCCCCTCCCCCCAGCGGGAGTGGGGCAAGAAGGTGCATTCCCCGCATCATATCGCCCGGCCCGCAAGGGCCGGGCTACAGGTACGAAGCCCGCGCAGCGGGCTGATCGATGAGTGATGGCGTCTCGCACGCGCGGGGGATTGCTTCGCCGCGCGCAGCGCGGCTCGCAATGATAAAGGGGGAACGCGACGCGCAAGGACAAAGGTTGCCTGTCATTGCGCAGGGCCGCCCGCGCTATTGTCATTGCGAGGGAGTGGCGGCCCCAGCGTAGCGCAGGGCCACCCGACCGAAGCAATCTCCCCCTTTGGCGGGAAGGATGCCTGAGCGGGTAGCTTCCGTGCTCGCAGGAGACTGCTTCGCCGCCTGCGGCGGCTCGCAATGACAACTGGGGCACGAGGCGGCGGCCCCGTATGTCATTGCGAGGGGGCGCAGCCCCCGAAGCAATCCCCCCTTTCAGCGAAAGACATGTCAGTCTGTCGCTTCAGCGAGAAAATCGCTGATCAACCTGCCAACCATCGCTGGCTGCTCGATCTGCGCCGCGTGACCGACATCCGGCACGATCACGTGACGCGTATGCGGCATCAGTGCCGCCATCTGCGCCCCGATCGCACAGAACTTCTCGTCGAGCGCGCCGGTGATGAGCAGTGTGGGGGTAGCGATGGCTGGCAACGCCGCCCACAACGACGGCTGCCGTCCAACACTCATCCCGCGCAGCGCGTTAGCGTACCCACGCGCGCTGCCGGCCAGCCGCTGCGCCGCGCGCAC
>NZ_DAOTWH010000319.1:0-12604 GCF_034435895.1 Chloroflexus sp. | reverse complement strand
GGCGGGTGCAACGCTCGCGGCAAGCCTGCGCGCCAGTGGGTGAGGCCCGGCCTGATTGGCAAATTATCGCCGCAGTGGCCCAAACGCTGGCGATGGTGCCGATTGGCGGCGGGCGGAATGGCCCGATCCCGGTGACTGCCGAGGCATGGGAGTACGTGGTAGCGGCTGATGTCGCCGCCGAAATTGCTGCCAAAGCGCCGGGTTATGCCGGTATTACCTACGCTGCCTTAGCGGCTACCGGCACGGGTGGCAGTTGGGGTCGCCAACCCGATGACGCGATCTACTACGATGGCACCAGCTATACCAATAATGAAGGAGTCGGTTTGGTGTTGCCGCCAGCGTTAACTAAGGGTGTAACCTTGAATTTCACCGGCGCAGTTACCGGTTTCGCCGATGACCGCCCGCTCTTGTTGCTCGAACAGGTGCTGGCGTATGACGGCGACCGCCATCTGCGCGGCTCGAAGTTGCAGAGTCTCGTGCCGGCGGGCCACGTGGCAATCAGCGTCGATGATGCGGCCAAGCTGAATATCCACAGCGGCGATCGAGTGCGGCTCACCTCGGCAGCCGGTGAACTAGTGCTGCCGGCGCGTGTGTTGGCCGATCTACCGGCGGGCATCATCTTGCTGCCGGCGGGATTGGCCGATGTCACGGCAGCCGCTATCGAAACCGGCCCGCGCACCCGGGTGAGTCTGGCAAAAGTGGTCATGGGTTGAAAGGCGCGCGTTCGTGCATCAGCCTCTCTTCGGTACACCGACGCTCCCCTTCTCCCGCAATGCGGGAGAAGGGGTTGGGGGATGAGGGTATCATGCCATAAAGGAAGCGATCATGGACTGGCTCACCATTCTGATTATCGTCATTCAGTGCTTTGTCATCACCCTCGCAGTGACGACCGCCTTCGCCTATTTGACCCTGTTCGAGCGCCGGCTCCTCGCGCGCTTGCAGCACCGCGTTGGCCCCAACCGGGCCGGGCCGAAGGGCTTTTTGCAACCCGCCGCCGATGCTGTCAAGCTCTTTTTCAAAGAAGATATCGTGCCGGCGATGGCCGATAAGCCGGTCTATCTGCTGGCGCCAGCGCTGGCCGTGATCCCGGCGCTGATCATTTGGGCCGTCATTCCGTTCGGTTGTCTCAACCTCAACTGGGATTATCAGGCCTGTTATGATCCGGCACGGGCCAACTTGTGGAATATCTTGCAGATTACCGATCTGAATATCGGTGTGCTCTATGTGCTGGCCGTGACCAGCATCGGCGTCTACGGCATCACACTGGCCGGTTGGGCCTCGAACAACAAATACTCGATGCTCGGCGGCATCCGCTCCTCGGCCCAGCTTATCTCGTATGAATTGGCTTTAGGGTGTGCGGTGCTCAGCGTGGTGATGACCTACGGCACCTTCTCGACCCACGAGATCGTGACGCAGCAACAAGGCGGCTTGTGGGGCATCATCCCGCAATTGCTCGGTTTTGTCCTCTTTATGGTGGCGGCAACTGCCGAAGTGGTGCGCGCGCCGTTCGATCTGGTCGAAGCCGAGCAAGAGTTGACCGGCGGTTACAATACCGAGTACGGCTCGATGAAATTTGCCCTCTTCTTTATGGCCGAATATATTAAACTCATTGCGGTCTCGGCCTTGGCCGTCACCTTCTTCTTCGGCGGCTGGAATTTCCCCGGCCTCGACATTCTGGGCCGCGAAGTGACCGCGCTGGCCGGGCCAGTGGCCGGCAGCATCGTCTTCGGCCTCGTCTCGCTCGGCGCATTCTTGCTCAAGGTCTTCATCTTCTTGTTCATCTCGGTTTGGGTGCGCGCCTCGTGGCCGCGTCTGCGCTACGATCGGCTCATGGATCTCGGCTGGAAGTGGTTGTTGCCGCTCGGCTTGCTCAATCTGGTCTACACTGCAGTCGTGATCGTCCTTATTCCCGATCGCGTGGTGCATTCGTGGGTCTTGTTCGGCTTGGGAGCTCTCACCATCGCTATCGCGCTCGGCTTCAACCGCACTCCCAAACCGGTCGATAATGTCACCTTAGTCAATGATGTACAGCTTCCACAATCGTAGGGGTGATGCGGGGCATTGCCCGAAAGGATAGACGTATGCTCAAAGAACTGGTCAAAGGGTTAGGAACCACGCTGCGCTACATGTTCAAGCGTCCGGTGACGGTGCAATACCCCGAAGTGAAGCGTCCGGTACGTGAGCGGTTCCGTGGCCGCCACGAACTGAAGCGTTTCGCCAACGGCCAAGAGCGGTGCATCGGTTGCGCGTTGTGCGCCGCCGCCTGCCCCGCCGATGCGATCTTGGTCATTCCGGCGGAAAATGACCCCGCCAACCCACGCTCACCCGGCGAGCGGTATGCCGCGGTGTATGAGATTAATATGCTACGCTGCATCTTCTGCGGGTACTGCGAAGATGCTTGCCCCACCAACGCCATTGTGCTCGAGCACCAGTATGAGTTGAGTTTTTACGACCGGCGCGCCGCCATCTACACCAAAGAGATGCTGCTCGTGCCCCCAGATAAAGGTCACGGTGAGCCGCCGCCGATCTTGCAGCAGCTTAACCGGCAACCTAGCCCGCCGGCCAAGATTGATTTGTGATCTGGCGCAGAGGCGCTTGGTTCGCCTCTGCGGTTGCAATATCCGGAGCACGGTGTATGGACTTGATCCTGTTCCTCATCACAGCCGTGATCGCGATTACCGGCGCGGTGGCGATGCTGGTGTCACGCAATGCGGTGCATAGCGCGCTCTTTTTGCTGCTGAACTTCGCCGCCATTTCAGTGATGTATTTGTTGTTGAGCGCCCCGTTCCTGTTCGCGATTCAGCTCACGGTGTACGCCGGCGCAATTATGGTGCTCTTCCTCTTTGTGGTGATGTTGTTGGGCGCCGAAAAAGTGGAAGACGCGCCGGATCGAATTGCATGGCAGCAGCCGTTGGCGCTGCTGTTGGGCTTAGCTCTGCTGGTGGTGTCGGTCGTAGTCGGCTTAGGGGGTGCGACCACCCCGCCGCCCGATGGCGAGGCACTGGCCCAATTCAGCGATCCGCGGTCGTTGGGGGCACTGCTCTTCACCGACTATCTGCTGCCGTTCGAGGTGACCGGGTTTATCCTGCTGATCGCAGTGGTGGGGGTAGTGGTCTTGAATCAACGCGGGAGGAAGATCTGATGGTGCCCACCTCGTATTATGTGTTGCTCAGCGCCATCTTGTTCACGATCGGCGTGCTCGGCGTCTTGTTACGGCGCAATGCGATCGTGGTCTTCATGTCGGTTGAGTTGATGCTCAACGCGGCCAACTTGGCCTTGGTCGCTTTTGCCCGCGAACGGCTCGGCGTCGAAGCGCAGGTGATCGTCTTTTTTGTCATCACGGTGGCCGCCGCGGAGGTGGCCGTCGGTTTGGCGCTGCTCGTCTCGATCTTCCGCACCAAACGCACGGCAGATGTCGATGAAGTCAGTACATTGAAGGGCTAGCCGGCTATGGAACTGTTGATCTGGCTTATTCCGCTGCTGCCGTTTATTGGCTTTCTGTTGAATGTGTTCGTCATTCGCCGCGAACGCGAAGCGGGTCTGGTGGCGAGCGGCTTGGTGGCGGTAGCGTTTGTGGTGACGCTGATTGCGGTGGCGATGCTGGCCGGCATGCCACCCGAAGAACGGCGAATTGTTAGCACGGCATGGGAATGGATCAATACCGGCAGCTTCCGGGTGCCGTTTGCGATTATGTTTGACCCGCTGACGGCGGTGATGGCGCTGTTGATTACCGGCGTCGGCGCGTTGATCCACGTCTATTCAATCGGCTACATGCACGGCGACCCGCGGGTGGTGCGCTATTTTGCCTACCTCAATCTGTTCGTCACCATGATGCTCTTTCTCGTGATGGCGAACAATCTGTTGCTGCTGTTCCTCGGTTGGGAAGGCGTCGGTCTCTGCTCGTTCTTGCTGATCGGCTTCTGGTTTGAGCGTAAGTCGGCCAGCGCAGCGGCGGTGAAGGCGTTTGTGGTCAACCGGATCGGCGACGCAGCCTTTATTCTCGCCATGCTGGCCGTGTTCGCGTATTTTGGCACACTCAATTTTTATGGTGATGGCGCCGAGGGCCAGCTTGGCTTCCTCGAACGGGTTGGCGATATCGCCGGCCTGCGCATCGGCCCCGATTGGCAACCGATCTTCGTCAGCACGGCGATCTCGTTCCTGTTACTGATCGGCGCCACCGGCAAAAGCGCCCAATTCCCGCTCTTTGTCTGGCTGCCCGACGCCATGGCCGGCCCGACGCCGGTCTCGGCGCTGATTCACGCCGCTACCATGGTGACCGGCGGGGTCTATTTGATGGCCCGCACCGAGCCATTGTTTGTCTCGTCATTTACGACCCAAGGCTGGGTGGCATGGATCGGCGCGCTGACGGCGCTGCTGGCCGGCACTGCGGCGATGGCCCAGTGGGATATTAAGCGGGTGCTGGCCTATAGCACCGTCTCGCAGTTGGGGTTTATGGTGGCGGCCTGTGGCATGGGCGCGTATGTGGCCGCGATCTTCCACCTGCTGACCCACGGTATCTTTAAGGCCCTGCTCTTCCTCGCCGCCGGTTCGGTGATTCACGGTACCCACGACACGCAAGATATGCGGCGGATGGGTGGACTCAAGGACGCCATGCCGACCACCTTCCGCACCTATGTGATTGGCGCGTTGGCGCTGGCCGGCATTGTCCCGTTTGCCGGCTTCTGGAGTAAAGACGAGATTTTGGCCCATGCGATCAGTCACGGCCAGACGCCGATCTTTGTTATTCTCTTCCTGACCTCGCTGCTCACCGCCTTCTATATGGGCCGGCAGGTGGCGCTGGTCTTCTTCGGCACGCAGCGCGATCCCAGCTATCATCCGCACGAAAGCCCGCCGGTGATGACCGTGCCGCTGGTGGTGTTGGCGGTTGGCGCAACGATTGGCGGTGCGATCAATTTGCCAGTGCTGCACTGGTTGACCGATTGGCTCGAACCGGTGTTGCACGAGAAGGCCGGCGAATTTAATCTCTGGCTGGCGTTGATCGCGACCACTGGCGCGGTAGGGATGGGCTATCTCGGCTGGTGGGTGTACGCCACCAACGCGGCCAAAATCAAAATTGGCGGCAAAGATCCGGCCTACCGCTACAGCGGCGATATCTGGGAAGGGATGGAAGAGGCGTGGTATTTCGACCGGCTCTACCAGCGCACCGTGGTGGCTGGGTTCGAGCGTCTGGCCGATTTTCTGGCTCGCGTCTTCGACCCGCAAGGGGTTGATGGGTTGGTGATGGGAGTTGGCCGCTTCTTCGGCGGCTTGGCCAACGGCGTGCGCGCCTTGCAAACCGGCTATGTGCGCAACTACGCGCTGGTCTTTACAGTTGGGGTCTTGATTGTGCTAGGGGTGATGTTGTGGTTTGCCCGCTAGGCGCGGCCTTCACCCCACCCGGCCCCGTTGGGGGCGGGAGAAGACAGCGCCCTCTCCTCCAGCGGGGGAGGGGGCCGGGGTGGTGGGGGCACGACCAACGACCGCGTGTCCATCGGTCATTGCGAGGGCGCGGAGCGCCCGAAGCAATCTCCCGCTGCGGCGGGATCGATGGCTGAGCGGGATCGGGTCGTGCTCGCAGGGGATTGTTTCGCCGCATAACGGGTGCCGGTGCAAACAGGTACAAACGTCGTTCACAGACGGTCAAGGGTTCTCTGGTACGGGAAGGCCGGAGCGGCGGCTGGCAATGATCTGGCCGGCCCGTCGCTCCACGAGGGAGTGCTATGAATCAGCTAGGCTTTCCGCTCCTCTCGCTCATCCTCTGGCTGCCGGCAGCCGGGGCGTTGGTGTTGTTGTTCGTGCCGCGCGCCAATGCCGAGTTGGCCCGCCAGATATCGCTCGCGACGATGGTGGCCGGTTTTCTCCTTTCGCTGCTGTTGCCACTGCGCTTCGAGACTAATCCGATGCAGATTGCGATGGTGGGCGCGCCGCCGGTCATGCAGTTTGTCGAAGAGTTGCCGTGGTTGCCGATCGTTGGCGCAACCTATAGTTTGGGGGTTGATGGCATCAGTCTCTGGCTGGTGATGCTGACCACCTTTCTCGGCCCGATCGTGGTGCTGTCAACGTGGGATTCGGTGCATAAGGATGTGCGGAACTTCCAGATTCTGCTGCTCATTTTGCAGACAGCGATGCTCGGCGTCTTTCTGGCGCAGGATTTGCTGTTATTTTACCTCTTCTGGGAGTTTACGCTCATTCCGATGACCTTTTTGATCGGGATTTGGGGAAGCCAGAACCGGATCTACGCCGCGCGCAAGTTCTTTCTCTACACGTTTGCCGGTTCGGTGCTGATGTTGCTGGCGTTGATTGCGCTGCACCTGCTCCATCGCGACGCTATTGCCGCCGCCGAACCCGGTTTTCGCGGCTCCTTCAGTTTCAGCCGCTTTGTCAGCGATCTGCGGGCAGGTCGCTTTACGCTCGATACGACCGCCGAACGGCTCCTCTTTGGCGCGTTTTTCCTCGCCTTTGCGGTGAAGGTGCCGCTCTGGCCATTCCATACGTGGTTGCCCGATGCGCACGTCGAAGCTCCCACGGCTGGTTCGGTGGTGCTGGCCGGTGTGTTGCTCAAATTGGGCGGCTACGGCATCATTCGCTATAATCTTACTCTCTTTCCAGCGGCATCGCAGTGGGCCGCGCCGGCCTTGGCTGTGCTGGCGGTCATCGGCATTATCTATGGCGCGGCGGTGGCGTTTGCCCAGTCAGATATGAAAAAGCTGGTGGCCTACTCGTCGGTCAGTCACATGGGATTTGTCGTGCTCGGCATCTTTGCCCTCAACGCGGAAGGGATCAGCGGCGCGGTGTTGCAGATGGTCAATCACGGCCTCAGCACCAGCGCCCTCTTCTTGATGGTCGGGGTGCTCTACGAGCGGCGCCACACCCGCGAACTGGCCGAGTACGGCGGCTTGTGGAAGGTGATGCCGGTGTTTGCCGCCTTCAGTCTGCTGGTGGCGCTCTCATCGGCGGGCTTGCCGGGCCTGAATGGCTTTGTCGGTGAGTTTACCATCATTGCCGGCGCGTTCCGCTCCCCCTTGCTCGGCTGGGTCTATGTTGCGATTGCAGTCGGTGGGGTGGTGTTGGCGGCGGCGTACCTGCTCAAACTCTTCCGGGCCGTCTTTATGGGCGAGGTCTCGCTGCCGGCCAATGCCAATTTGCCCGATCTCAACCGGCGCGAACTCACAACGTTCGCCTTGTTGAGCATTCCGATTGTGGTGATTGGCATCTATCCCGCCCTCTTCTTTGCCGGTATGCAGCATAGTGTCGCGGCGCTGGTTGCCGAATTGATGGCGCAGGTGGCGGGCGGGTAGCGATCGGCGGTGTCTGGCGTGATGGATAGCAGTGATGGGGGTTGGTGCGAAGCGCACGAGGGCGGTAAGCGGTTCTAGCAAAAAGCGTTGCTAGGTTCGTCAACGCTGATTGTGGGCGACAATGCGTCGCTTTGTTCAACCCGCCCTCGCCATAGCATAGAGAACTGCTTGGACGTGAGAACGGACGTGAAATGATAGTACCCCATACACACATAGCTCAAATGGCGCATCTGGCCGGCGCGCAAGGTGAGGTAGCGGAACCAACCGGTATCGCCGGCGCAGGCGAGGAGGAGATCAGATGGATTCATTGACGATCCCGCCGGTGGATCTGACGTTAATGGCGCCCCTCTTGGTGGTGGTTACGTGGGCGACCGTCTTGCTGTTGGTTGACGTGTTCTTCATTCCCGATGGTCGCAAGAAACTGACCGGCTATCTTGCGATCGGCGGGTTGGTGGCGGCTGGGTTGGTTGGTCTGCCGCTCTGGGGAGTGACCGGTACCACCTTCGGCGGCATGCTGCGGCTCGATCCGTTTGCGCTCACGTTGACGTGGGTCTTTTTGCTGGTCGGCATCCTCAGCATTGCGATGTCGCTGGAGTATTTACCGAGCCAAGGGATCGAGCAAGGCGAATTCTATCCGCTGATCATGTTTGCCGTCAGCGGCATGATCCTGCTTGCCCAAGGCGCCGATCTGATCGTGCTGTTCCTTGGGATCGAGACGCTTTCGATTACGCTTTACATTTTGACCGGCTTTGCCTACCCGCGCCTGACCTCGGAAGAGGCGGCGATGAAATATCTGGTGCTGGGCGCGTTCGCAGCCGGGTTCTTTGTCTATGGCATCGCGCTGATCTTTGGCGCGACCGGTTCGACCCGGCTGGCCGAGATTGGCGCGTATGTGGCCAACCGCGGCTTGGGCGACCTCAATCTCACGTTGTTGCTCGGCGGCGCAGCGATGGTGTTGATCGCCTTTGCCTTCAAAGTGGCGCTGGCTCCCTTCCATATGTGGACACCCGATGTCTATGAGGGGTCGCCGACGCCAGTGGCTGCGTTTATGAGCGTCGGCACCAAGGGGGGGGCGCTGGCGGCGCTGGTGCGATTGCTCTTCGAGGGCTTGCCGACGCTGACCGAGTACTGGTTGCCGGTGCTGGCTGGCCTCACCGCGCTGACAATGGTGGTCGGCAATTTGGGCGCCGTGGCGCAGACGAATGTCAAGCGCATGCTGGCCTATTCGAGCATCGGCCATGCCGGCTACGTGATGCTGGGGGTAATGGTCGCCGGCGAGCAACGCGGGCCGGAAGCGTTTATCTTCTATCTGCTGGTGTATGCGTTGAGCAATCTAGGGGCGTTTGCAGTGTTGATCGCGCTGGAGCATCAGGGCGAGAATGCGTGGCGGCTCGACGATTTTGCCGGTCTCTATCAGCGCCAGCCCATGCTCGCAGTAGCGATGGCCATCTTTATGTTCTCGCTGGCCGGCGTGCCGCCAACGGCTGGCTTTATGGCCAAGTTCTACGCACTCACCGCAGCATGGGAGGGGGGCCTGCCGTGGTTGGCGTTAGTGGGAGTGTTGACCAGCGCGGTGGCCGCCTTCTTCTACCTGCGCGTCATCATCCGCATGTTTATGACCGAGCCGGAAGGCAAGCCGGCTCCTGCGCTCAATCGCGGTCTTACTGTTGATATTGTGGTGGCGGCGGTCGGAACAATTGCGATTGGCCTCATCCCGGCGCCGGTGTTCGCCTTGGTGGAACGCTCGTTGGTAGCGTTGGGCGGGTCGTAATGACCCGCCCCTGCCAACCAATCATTCCTTGCCTAAGAGGAAATTGATCGTATCGACTAATACCTTCGCCTCGACCGGTTCCGGCACGATTGCGATCGTCCAATCGCTGGCGTAGGGAACTGATTGCAACTCGTTCATCGGCAATGCGCTCACAATTACAATTGGGATGTTTGCCGTCGCCTCATCAGCGCGGAGGCGCTCGATCACCTGTTCTTCGGGCGAAGCTAGCGCCGGCATCGCGACGATAAACAGGGTTGGCAGCTCTGCCGGTAGCGTATCAGGCGTATATGCCGTGACGCGGAAATCAAGGTCAGCGATCAGCGCTGCTAACCGTTGCGCCGTTCCGCTATCGGTTGAGACAATTGCAACCTCTACCATGCTCTCCTCCGCATTGCAGTGCGCATGTTGCCCCATTGTAGCACACTGCCGTTCGATCCGCTACTCTTCGCTGCTGCCGGGCACAATCGCGTTGAAGCCGGCATCGACATAATGGATCTCGCCGGTGACGCCGGCAGACAGTGGCGAGCAGAGGTAGAGCGCAGCATTGCCGACGTCCTCGATCGTCACGTTGCGGCGGAGCGGCGCGTATTCGGCGAAATGCTTGTGCAAGCTGCGGAAGTTCGAGATGCCGCTCGCGGCGAGGGTGCGGATCGGGCCGGCGCTGATGGCATTGACGCGAATCCCGCGCGGGCCGAGGCCGGCAGCGAGATAGCGCACGCTGGCTTCGAGCGCAGCCTTCGCAACCCCCATCACGTTGTAGCTGCCGATCACCTGCCGCGCGCCGTGGTAGCTGAGCGTCAGCACAGTCGCGTTGGGGGCAAAGATCGGTTCGGCGGCCTTGACCAGCGCGATCAGCGAGTAGGCGCTAATCTCAAGCGCAATGCGGAAGCCTTCGCGGGTCGTATTGAGGATCGTACCGCTCAATTCCTCTTTGTTGGCGAACGCGATCGCATGCACGAGAAAATCGATCTGGCCAAACGTCTCGCGGGCGCGTTCCATCAGCGCGGCGATGTCTTCATCTTTCGACACATCGCACGGCTCGATCAAAGGCGCATTGAGGCTCTCGGCCAACGGGCGCACACGCCGCTCCAACGCCTCGCCAAGGTAACTAAAGCCAATCGTCGCTCCCTCGCGATGCAGGGCCTGCGCGATGCCCCACGCGATCGAGCGGTCGTTGGCCACACCGAGAATCAGGCCCTTCTTGCCTTCCATAAGGCCCATAGGTTGTTCCTCCATTGTATCGCAGCTTGCAATCTGGGCAAACGTTGTTTCGCCTCACTAGCGCGCCATCTTACCATACTTTGGCGCAAAGGTTTTGGTGCGTATGATCGCCATCTCTTGTTCGTTCCGGTATGCAACATGTGGTAGGATGAACATATTGCGGCGTATTGTCTGTAATACGTCCACTACATGGTTTTGGAGAGGAGTCTATTCGTGAGGCTAGCTTGGTTTATTCGTCGCGCTGCGTGGCTGGTCTTGGCCGCGAGCCTTTTGCTAACTGCTTGCGGTGGGCCATCGGGGCCAACAGTGGCCGGTTCGCCAACAACGACCAGCGCGCCGCCGGCGCCAACCGCCGCAACTGCTTCAGCGCCGGAAGGGGTGATTGCGCGGGTTGGCGACGGGTTTATCTTGCGGCGAGATTTTGATCGGTTTTATTTGCCGGGAGCTGATCCAAAAACATTGCTTGATCAGATGATCGATGTTGAATTAGTCGTGCAGGCCGCTCTGCAAGAGGGCGCTACCGTCGATGAGACCAAAATCGACGAGCAAGTGATCCAGTTGCGGCTGGCGCAAGCTGGTGGCGACGAGGCGCAGTTTGCGGCGTTTCTGCAAAGCAATAACATTGCCGATGAGGCGGAATTGCGCCGGTTGCTGCGGCGTGATGCGCTGATCGAGCAGATGTTGCTCAAGCATACCACCGCCGAGCAGGTGCGCGCGCGCCATATTTTGGTGTCGGCCACGCCTGAAGAAGCCGAGAGCCGCAAAGCTGCCGCTGAGGCAATTCTGGCTGAATTGCAAAGTGGCGGCGATTTCGCGGCGCTGGCCCGCACGCGCTCGGATGATCCGGGGTCAGCGGCCCAAGGCGGCGATCTGGGTTGGGCGCCGCGTGGTCTGTATGTTGCGCCGTTTGAAGAGGCGGTGTTTAGTATGAAGCCGGGTGAGCTGCGCTTGGTGCAGACCGACTACGGCTGGCATATTATCGAAGTGACCGGCGGCCCGGAGGTGCGTTCGTTTGATGACCGAGCGTTGATCGATACGCCTGCCGGCCAAGAGGCGTTTAATGCCACTTTCTTGCCGTGGGTGGCCGAGTTGCGCAGCGCAGCCCAGTCAGCCGGCAAGATTGAAATTCTGGTTGATCTCACGACGTTGACCCAACCGTAACCGGGAGAGTAGGGATGGAGCGCCGCTCTGTCCCTACCTACCAACGTTAACCCAACCGTCATCGGTAGGGACAGAGCAACGCTCTGTCCCTACCGCGGGAACTAACGATCGATCACGTTCATCTTTATAGTGAACGGGATGATTGCGTGCGTCCGGTTGGCGCCGCAACTCTCCAAGATGAGCATTCGCCTGCTTGCAGGAAGGACGTGATCACAATGTTGCACCGTTTCTGGCTGCTCTGCCTGCTCGTCCTTGCCGGGTGCGGCGCGGCGTCGTTGCCGCCAACGCCGGCGCCGTCTTCGCCGATTCCTTCACCGGCCGCTGCGCCGGCGACCGCAACGGTCACGTTGCCGACACCGGTGCCAACCTTGACGCCAACCACGCTGCCAACGCCGGCGCCAGTTTCACCTACGCCGTTGCCCGAACCGCAAGTTGTAGCGCCGGCCTATCCGGCTGAGATTCTCTTTGTGCGGAATGGGTCATTGGTGGCGCTCGATCCGGCGAGCGGGCGCGAGCGGGTGCTGGCCGCTGAGGTGCGCGATGTCGCCGTTGATGCTGCTGGCCGGCAGATTGCGATTGCCTATGGCCAGACGATCAGTGTGATCGATCGCCAGAGCGGTGAGGCGCAGGTGCTGGTGCGCGGTCGCGCGGCGTATGGTCTGAGTTGGACGCCTGACGGCTTGTCGCTCGCCTATGCCGCTGCTGCCGATCCGCCGGTCTTGCCGTTCGATTGGGAGCGCTGGAGTCGCTGGTGCGCGGCGGCAACTGTTACGATCGTCGATCTGCCAGCGGCGACGGAACGCACTATCGGCCCCGGCTGTGATCCGGCATTCGCCTCTGATGGCCGCCGGTTGGCATACACGACTCCGCCAACTGCGCAACCTGACTTTTTGCCTTTCCCCGGCCAAACTAACTCGATCCGGCTAGTGAATCGGGCTGGCGCTAATGCGTGGGGCTTCACCACTGCCGATGGCTCGGTCGAGGCGGGCTATCTCGTCTATGCGCCGGCGTGGTCTCCCGATGCGCGTGAGGTGGCCTATCAACGCTTTCTCGGTTATCAGGCGTTGGTTGACATCAATCTGACTATGATTGCCGGCAGCAGCGAGGGCGGCGGCGTGCCGACGCTGGCCGGCGCCGGTTGGCACCGTCCGCC
>NZ_DAOTWH010000318.1:0-35160 GCF_034435895.1 Chloroflexus sp. | reverse complement strand
GGGCCAGCACACCGTCCGCCCCGGCGCCCACCCCCGTCGCGGCTGAGTCGCCGCTCACTTGGCGCAGCGATGGCCGGAACCTGATCGTCACCGAGCAAAATATTGCCGCAATCCGCAGCGTCATGAGCCAATTAGGCCAAGATCTCGGTACGCAGAGCATTATGCTCACTGATCGAGCCGGGATGATCCTCGTCGAGACCGGCGACAAAGGCAACCTGCCGATGATGATTGTCTTGCCGCTGCTCTCAACCGGGTTCTCGACGACTGGCGAAGTGGCGCGCCAATTGCGTGAGGAAGATGCGACCAGCGTCTATATCCACGAAGGCGTCAACATCGATCTCTATTGCTTCGATGTGGCGCAGCGGTTTTTGCTGGTCTTGGTCTTCAACAAGCGGGTTGCTAGCTCGAAGATCGGCGCCGTGTGGGTGAATGCCAAACGCGCCATTCGCGAATTGCGTGATGTGTTGGCGCGGTCGTCGTAGGGATGGGTGAGGGGCATAGCGTTGCTATGCCCCTCTCGCCCCTACGACGACTGCACTGCGCCCTTGCCCCCTTCCTCGCCGTTTGCCCATACCGCATAGCTATGGTATACTCGCGACGGCTTCGCAAAACCGTAACAATCTCTACGCAGGTTGTTTGCGAAATTTTGCGAGGTGCGTTATACTGATTGTGAAAGACGGAACAAAAAAGTGGACGTTCGCGCTCCGGGCTGCAGCGCGCACAGGACAGGGCGCTGAGCAATGCCCGACGTTGTCGAGCAGGAGGTAGGCGTTGTCAACGCGGACTCGAAACATTCTAATCATTGTAGGGGCGCTCATCATTTCGATTGCTAGCCGCTTTTTCCTCTACACCGGCCCACCGCACGTCGAAGTCGCAGCCGAAGTTATCTTTGACGGCATTCCCGGTTTTCCCATCACCAACTCGTTCGTTGTCACCATCATTATTGACATTTTTGTGATTGCGCTCGCGTTCGCTGCCACCCGCAACTTGCAGATGGTGCCGCGCGGAGTGCAGAATGTGATGGAGTTTATCCTCGAAACGCTGTACAACCTCTTCCGCAACATTAACGCGAAGTATGTTGCAACTGCGTTCCCATTGGTAGCGACGATCTTCCTCTTCGTGCTGTTTGGCAACTGGTTCGGTTTGTTGCCGGGGGTGGGATCGATTGGCGTCTGCCACGAGAAAAAAGAGAAGCATGGCGTAGTCATCGAAGAGCGGTTGGCAATCGCTGGCCCGGCTAGCGTGCTGGCAGCCGAGAGCGAAGAAGTGTATGATACCTGCGCCGCGCAGGGCAAGAAGCTGGTGCCGCTCTTCCGCGCGCCGGCGGCTGACCTCAACTTCACCTTTGCCATTGCGGTCATCTCGTTCGTCTTCATCGAGTACTGGGGCTTCCGCGCCCTTGGGCCGGGCTATTTGAAGAAATTCTTCAACACGAACGGCATTATGTCGTTCGTCGGCATCATCGAGTTTATCTCTGAGCTGGTGAAACCCTTCGCGCTGGCCTTCCGTCTTTTCGGCAATATCTTCGCCGGCGAGGTGCTGCTGGTGGTGATGGCCTTCCTCGTGCCGCTGTTACTGCCACTTCCCTTCTACGGCTTCGAGGTGTTCGTCGGGTTTATCCAAGCGTTGATCTTCGCGCTGCTGACCTACGCCTTCCTCAACATTGCCGTGACCGGCCACGACGAGGAGCATGCACATTGATCGGGTTCGCGCGGAATACTCCGCGATTGTTTGGGTGTAAGGTATTCTTGCAGAGTCTGCTTTAAGGAGGCATCTCAATCATGGAGGGTCTGAATCTCGTCGCAACCGCGCTCGCCGTTGGTCTGGGCGCTATTGGGCCGGGTGTTGGCATTGGCATCATCGTGTCGGGTGCGGTGCAGGCGATTGGCCGCAATCCTGAAATCGAGAACCGGGTCGTCACCTACATGTTCATCGGTATCGCATTTACCGAAGCGCTTGCCATCTTCGGTCTGGTGATTGCGTTCTTGATCGGTTTCGGCGTGTTGCAGTAGAGCATTGCGCGT
The DNA here is from genome assembly GCF_034435895.1 of Chloroflexus sp. Lineage (GTDB taxonomy): Bacteria > Chloroflexota > Chloroflexia > Chloroflexales > Chloroflexaceae > Chloroflexus. The sequence continues at coordinate 33,136 of NZ_DAOTWH010000318.1, read as the reverse complement.
TTACGGGAGGTTTGCAGGGTGGAAGCATTAGGTATTAACCTGACCCTATTTCTCGCGCAACTGATCAACTTTCTGTTGCTGATCTTCATTCTGCGCGCGCTGCTGTACCGGCCGGTAATGAACCTGCTGAATGAGCGCACCAAGCGGATCGAAGAGAGCGTCCGCGATGCTGAGAAGGTGCGCGAGCAGTTGGCCAACGCCAAGCGCGATTACGAGGCTGAGCTGGCGAAGGCGCGGCAAGAGGCGGCCAAGATCGTGGCGCAGGCGCAAGAGCGGGCCAAGCAGCAGGAGGCTGAGATCATTGCGCAGGCGCGCCGGGAGGCTGAGCGCCTGAAGGAAGAGGCCCGTGCGCAGGCCGAGCAAGAGCGCGCGCGGATGATGAGCGAAGTCAAGTCTCAGATCGCTGATCTGGTCACATTGACGGCGAGCCGCGTGCTCGGCGCCGAATTGCAGGCCCGCGGCCACGATGCGTTGATTGCCGAGTCACTGAAGGCGCTTGATCGCCGCAATTAACGTCGCAGACTGGCGCCGCTAGTCTGCCAGAGGAAACAGAGCGTATGGCAACGACCATTGATGCACGGGAGCTGGCCAGCCCGCTCGTGGAAGCGCTGCTCACCACCGCCGCCGAGCAGATTCGGGCCGCGGCGCCGCGGATCGCCGGCCTTGGGCCGAGCGATGCTGCGGCGGCTCTGCCGGCCGATCTACTGCCCCAAGTGCGCAATTTCTTGCTCGCAATGGCCAAAGAGGGGCTGACTGGCGAGTTGGGCGCTGTGGCGACCGCCTTGCAGAGCTATCTCGAGGCCGGCAGCCGCGTAATCGACGCGAGTGTGACCAGCGCGATCGAGCTGAGCAGTGAGCAGAAAGAGCACATTGCGAGCGAGTTGCGTCAGCGCTACGGTGATGTCCACGTGACGTATTATGTTGATCCGACGCTGATTGGCGGGTTGATTATCAGGATTGGCGATCAGGTACTTGATAATAGCCTGCGTGCCCGCCTCAGCGCCATTCAGCGCGTATTGCAGGCAAGTTAAAGTAGCACTCAGCTCGCTGGCCCGGTGTCGCCGTCCGCCAGCGCGACGGAGTAAAGCATGACGACGATTACTGAAGAATTGATCGCCCGGCTGAAGCAGGGGATCACCAGCGGCGTCGACCTTCAGCCGCGTCAGGTCAATGTCGGAACGGTGATTGCCGTCGGTGACGGCGTCGCGCGGCTGTCCGGCCTTGATCAGGTCGTCGCCTCTGAGATTGTTGAGTTCCCGCCCAAGGCCGGCCGGAATGAATCGATTTATGGCATTGCCCTGAACCTCGAACAAGATAGCGTCGCCGCGATTATTCTCGGCGATGACGAGACGATCGAGGAAGGGGATATGGTAACCTCGACCGGGCGCGTGATTTCCGTCCCGGTTGGGCAGGGGCTGCTGGGCCGCGTCGTGAACCCGCTCGGCCAGCCGATCGATGGCAAGGGGCCGATCTTGTACGAAAAGACTCGCCCGATTGAGCGCATCGCCCCCGGTGTGATCACCCGCAAGTCGGTTGATACGCCGGTGCAAACCGGTATTATCGCGATTGACGCCCTGATTCCGATCGGGCGCGGCCAGCGCGAGTTGATCATCGGCGACCGCCAGACCGGCAAGACAGCCGTCGCAATTGATACCATCCTCAACCAGAAGGGCCAAGGGATGGTGTGTATCTATGTTGCGATCGGCCAGCGCCGCGCGCAGGTGGCGCAGGTGGTCGGCACCCTTGAAAAGTATGGCGCGATGGAGTACACGATCGTCGTGTCGGCGACCGCCTCGGAAAGCGCCGCTCTCCAGTATATTGCGCCCTACGCCGGCTGCGCGATGGGTGAAGAGATTATGGAGAATGGCGTGATGCTCAATGGGCAATTGGTGCGCGATGCCCTGATCGTCTATGACGACCTGAGCAAGCACGCCGTCGCCTACCGGCAGGTGTCGCTCTTGCTGCGCCGCCCGCCGGGCCGCGAAGCGTACCCCGGTGACGTGTTCTACCTGCACTCGCGCTTGCTCGAGCGCGCGGCCCGCCTCAGCGATGAATACGGCGGCGGCTCGCTGACCGCGCTGCCGGTGATCGAGACGCAGGCCAATGACGTGTCGGCTTACATCCCGACCAACGTGATTTCGATTACCGACGGCCAGATCTATCTGGAGTCTGACCTGTTTAATGCCGGTCAGCGCCCGGCGCTCAACGTCGGTATTTCGGTGTCGCGCGTGGGTGGCGCGGCACAGACGCGGGCAATGCGCGCAGTGGCCGGCAAGCTGAAGGGCGAGTTGGCCCAGTTCCGCGATCTGGCTGCCTTTGCCCAGTTTGCCAGCGACCTCGATGCGACCACCAAGGCGCAGATCGAGCGTGGCCAGCGCCTGCAAGAGCTGCTGAAGCAGCCGCAGTACCAGCCGCTGGCAGTCGAGGATCAGGTCGCGGTGCTCTATGCGGCCACCAACAACTACCTCGACGATGTGCCGGTGGCGATGATTACCAAGTGGCGTGACGATTTTCTGGCCTTCCTGCGCACCGCCCATCCAGAGGTGCGGAAGCTGATCTACGACAATCGCCTTGATCGCAAGTTCCCCACGCCGGAAGTAAAATCGGCGCTGGAGTCGGCGATTAAGGAGTTTAAGGCAACCAGCAATTATAGCTAGCAGGCTCCACCGGCGGGCGGGCGCAGGCCCGCTCGCCGGTCGCATGACTGCAAAGGGTTCGATATGCCGAGTAGTCGCGAGATTAAGCGCCGCATCCGGTCAGTGAAGAACGTCGCCCAAATTACGCGGGCGATGGAGATGGTATCGGCCTCGAAGATGCGGCGCGCCCAACGGAATGTGTTAGCTACTCGCCCGTATGCCGACCGCATGCGGGAGGTGATGGCCAATTTGACGGCGCGGGTGGTAGGCGCAGCGCGCCGCGGCACGCTGCTCGAAAAGCGCGAAACGATTAAGAGTGTGGCGTTGTTGGTGGTGACGCCTGATCGCGGTCTCTGCGGCAGCCTTGTCGCCAACGTTTTGCGCCGCGCTGGGCGCTTTATCACCGAGCAGCGCGCGATGGGCCGCACGGTCGATATTTACACCTTTGGCCGCAAAGGGCGCGATTTCTTCCTGCGCACGGGTTTTGCGCCCGCCGGCGAAGCTACACGCCTCGGCGATGCACCCAAGCTTGAGGCGATCCTCGGTGTGGCGATCAGCGCCATTAGCGGTTTCCAAGCGGGTAAATACGACGAACTCTATATCATTTATAGCGAGTTCATTAATACGCTGGTGCAGCGACCGGCGATTAAGCAGTTATTGCCGGTAGAAAGCCCCGATATCTCAACGACCACCAACGTCGATTATACATACGAACCGGGTGAAGAAGAGGTATTGAATAGCATTCTGCCGCGGTATGTCGAGACCCAGATCTATCAGGCGGTGCTTGAGAGCATTGCCAGCGAGCATAGCGCGCGGATGGTGGCGATGCGCAACGCGACCAATAACGCGAAGGATCTGGTGCGCGACCTGACACTTTCATTCAACAAGGCGCGGCAAGCCGCTATTACGAAAGAGGTCAGCGAGATCGCTTCGGGCGCCGCTGCCCTCGCCAGTTAATGCTAAGAGGAGGAGCCGATGCCGGCAAAGGGGGTTATTCAAGAGATTATCGGCGTCGTCATCCAGGCCAAGTTCCCGGAAGATCAGGTGCCGGAGATCTATAACGCAATTGAGATTCCGCTGGAAAACGGCGGCCGCCTCGTCTGCGAGGTGCAGCAGCAGCTCGGCAATGGCGTGGTGAAGGCGGTCGCGATGGGTTCGACCGATGGCCTGCGGCGCGGGCTCGAGATTATCGATACCGGTCGCGCGATTGCAGTGCCGGTTGGCCCGGCGACATTGGGCCGCGTGTTTAATGTGTTGGGTGACCCGATCGATGGGATGGCGCCGATTGGCCCCGAAGTGGAGCGCCGCCCGATCCACCGCGATCCGCCCAGCTTTGAGGAACAGAACACCCAAGCCCAGATTTTTGAGACTGGGATTAAGGTGATCGACCTGATCGCGCCGTTTACCCGTGGTGGCAAGACCGCGATCTTCGGCGGCGCCGGCGTGGGCAAGACGGTGGTGATTCAAGAACTGATTGCCAATATCGCCAAAGAGCAGTCGGGCTTCTCGGTCTTCGCCGGGGTGGGTGAGCGCTCGCGTGAGGGGAATGACCTGATTCACGAAATGCGCGAGGCCCGCATCGACGAGAACACCACCGTGTTTGACAAGACGGTGATGGTCTTCGGCCAGATGAACGAGCCGCCGGGAGCACGTCTGCGCGTCGGCTTGACTGCGCTGACAATGGCCGAGTACTTCCGCGATGAGGGGCGTGACATTCTGCTCTTTATCGACAACATCTTCCGCTTCGTGCAGGCCGGTTCCGAGGTGTCGTCACTGCTTGGCCGTATGCCGTCGCAGGTAGGGTATCAGCCGACGCTCGGCACCGAGATGGGTGAACTACAAGAGCGGATTACCTCGACCAAGCGCGGTTCGATTACGTCGATGCAGGCGGTGTACGTGCCGGCAGACGACTACACCGACCCGGCGCCGGCGACCGTGTTTAGCCACCTCGACGCGACAATCTCGCTCGAACGCAGCATCGCCGAGCGCGCGATCTTCCCGGCGGTCGATCCGCTGGCATCAACCTCGCGCATTCTCGACCCGAACATCGTCGGTGAGGAGCATTACCGGGTGGCGCAAGAGGTGAAGCGCGTGTTGCAGCGCTACAAAGACCTCAAGGACATTATCGCCATTCTCGGTATGGAAGAGCTGAGCGACGAGGACAAGCTGACCGTGCAGCGCGCGCGCAAGATTGAGCTGTTCTTCTCGCAGCCGTTCACGGTGGCGCAACAGTTCACCGGCCGGCCCGGCAAGTATGTGCCGGTGAAGAAGACGGTCGAGAGCTTTGCCCGTCTGCTCAGAGGCGAAGGCGATCACATTCCTGAGTCGTTCTTCTACATGCAGGGCGATTTCGACGACGTGCTGGCCGCGTATCAGGCGAGCCAGAAGTAAGACCGAGCCGGCGGCGCGGGCCAGCCGTTGCCGCCGGCGTTGGTCTATGGCAGGCAGAAGGAGCAGTCCATGCCCATCCATTTAGAGATTGTCACCGCCGAGCGGGTCATCTTGTCGGATGACGTTGACATGATCAGCGCACCGACCAAAGACGGCCGGGTTGGTATTCTGCCGCGCCACGCTCCGCTGATGACGATCCTCGAACCGGGTGAGCTCGATATCATCAAGAATGGCGAGCGCACGCCGTTTGCCGTATCGGGCGGGTTTATGGAGGTGTTGCCGCACCGGGTGACCATTCTCGCCGATACGGTCGAGCGGGCCGATGAGATCGACGAAGCGCGGGCCGAGCAGGCGCGGGCCGAAGCGGAAGCGCGCCGGCGTGAGGCGCAGAGCGAGCGCGATATGGCGCTGGCCGAAGCCAAACTGCGCAAAGAGATGGCGCGTCTGCGCGTGGCCCAACTCAACAAGATCAAACGGCGCCAATCGTAATCACCTACCGGTGTGCAGCGCGGAACGCAAAGACGGTCAACGCAAAGGGATACAGCAGTGCTGTGTCCCTTTTGTCAATTGCCAGCATCCCTCATCATTTGTTATAATACGCCGCGATTATGTTGAGGCGGCTTTTCTGCCAATGGGAACCAATCATGCTGCGCTCAGCGAAGATGACTGGGGGTATTAAGCACCCGCCCAGTGGCATACGAAACTCTGACGCATCACGACTACGTTGAAATGGCAACATACGCTGCTGTTTCCGGCATTTATCAGCAGGAACACCTATGGCCCGCAAAATCGGGATTGATCTTGGCACAGCCAATGTCTTAGTGTATGTCAAAGGCAAAGGCATCGTCCTTTCCGAACCATCGGCGGTGGCGCTGAGCACCCGCGACGGGCGCGTGCGCGCCGTCGGCGCCGAAGCGATGGCAATGTTAGGCCGCGAACCAGAGAGCATCGAGGTGGTGCGCCCGATGCGCAACGGCGTGATCGCCGATTATGTGGTGACGGAAGAGATGCTCCGCCACTTTATTGGGCGCGCGGCTGGGCGATTTCGCTTCTCGCGACCTGAAGTGATGATCTGTATTCCCGCTGGCGCCACCAGCGTCGAGATGCGGGCCGTGCGCTACGCAGCCCTTGAGGCGGGGGCTGGCAAGGCCTACCTGATCCGTGAGCCGTTAGCCGCCGCGATTGGCGCCAATATCCCGATTGCGCAACCATCGGGCAATCTGGTGATCGACATCGGCGGCGGCACGACTGAAGTGGCCGTAATCTCGCTCAACGACATTGTGGTAAGCACCTCGGTGCGGGTCGGCGGCAACCGGTTCGATGAGGCAATTGCCTCGTACATCAAGCGGAAATACAATGTGCTCATCGGCGAACGCACCGCCGAAGCGGTGAAGATCGAGATCGGCTCGGCGTTGCCGCTCGATAAACCGCTGGTGACGCAGGTGCGCGGGCGCGATCAAGTGACCGGGTTGCCGCGCACGATCCAAGTTGATAGCAACGAGATTACCGAGGCGATCCAAGAACCGCTGGAGGCGATTGTCAATGCGGTGCGCGCAGTGCTGGTCGAAACACCGCCGGAACTCAGCTCGGACATTATCGACAAGGGCATGGTGATGACCGGCGGCGGTTCAATGCTGCACCGGATCAATGACCTGTTGACTGAGGTGACGGGCGTGCCCTGCTACGTGGCCGACCAGCCGGCATCGTGCGTGGCGATCGGCACCGGTTTGGCGTTGGAAAACCTTGATGTGCTGTACGACAGCCTGAGCGGGTTGGATCTAACGTGATGAGGGACGGCGTGCGGCTGTTGGAGCCGCACGCCGTGCAGCATTACGGGCGTAATATTTCTTGCGCGATATCGATGACGCGGTTATGCCCGTACAACATGTTATGGCGCATTTGCGCTAACTCGATCAGATGCCCCTGCTCGTGCGCAACGACCCAATTCCCCTGATGCAAAAGCGGCACCGGCCCGTAGCTTTCGTGATGGCCGATCCGCTGCCATGCCGCTTGGGTGAGGCCGCGCAGCAAGCCTAACGTCTGCTGGCGGCTGGTGGCATAGTGCTCGAGCAACTCGTCGATTGGTATCGTGCGGTATTTCACCGCGCTCCGTAGCGTCGGCGGATGCGCTGACGACAACTTGGGTTGGTTTGTTTCCAAGATCATCCAAGCTCGCTCGCGGAAGACAATATCCATATCGGTGAGATGGCCGATCAGATCCTTGAAGGCCGGAAAACCGTTGACTGGCATAGCCAATTGTTCTTCGCTAAGACCGGCCACCAGCGTTTGCACCGTTTTCAAGCCTTGCTCAAGCCGGCGCACAATCGCGTGCGGCCCCAGCGTGCCCATACCATCAACAATCCGGAATTCGAGGAAACCCTCGCGCACAGTGCCGCATTCCGGGCAGAATGCCGGCGGATCGCCTTCCATCAGCCGGCCACACGTACTGCACACAAAGAGGTCGCCGAGCTCGGTATAGGTGAGATCACGGCCAGCAGCCAGCGCGCGTGCAGCTCGCTCGAGGAGTTCGCGCTGAAAGGCGCTGGTACCAGTCACTGGCCCAGTCGCCACAGCTTCTGGTTCGAGGCCGGCCAGCGCGCGATTGATATTAGTCAGCGTCTGCGCCACTTCACCCAATCGACGCATCGCCTGTTCGGCGCGCACCCGTTTGACCGCCGCCGAGGCTTCGAGCAGACGGGCAATGTTGAAGAAGCGCTCACGCCGCGCCTGTTTGGCCCACACCGCATAGGCCGTCTGGCCCACGCTCATGCTCACCAATAGGCGGCGATCATCTGCGTCGTTGGTTGTCATACGTCTACTCCGATCGTCTCAAGATACATGTGCCATTACGGGGCAAGATGCCCGCTTACGCATGGGGCGAATGATGCTGCACTAGCTCAACCAACACCCCTTGACCGCCTGCCTTCGGATGGACAAAGGCCACGAGCGTATCGTGGATGCCGGGACGCGGCTCGCGGTCGATCAGTGGAATGCCTCGTGCTTGGAGGGTGGCCAGCGCGGCATTGATATCATCGACGCGATAGGCAATATGGTGCATCCCCGGCCCCTTCTCGCGCAAGAAGCGGGCAAAACTGGCTTGATCGCTGGTCGGCGCAATCAACTCGATCAACACATCGCCAAACCGGGCCACTCCAATCGCAGCATGGCGCTCAGGCAGCTCGATCCGTTCCCATTCCGTAATATCGAAGGCGGTGCGGTAAAAATCGATCGCCGCATCGAGATCAGTCACCACAAGGCCAATGTGATCGACCGCAGTAAACATTGTATGCTCCTCCACTTCCACCGGTACCCCGATGGACATAGCATATCATAGCACAAGCGTAGCACAAGATAATTGACAGCCACTCGGGGTTGACTACAATGAACAACAATGACACACGAGATCGATGATCCAACAACGAGTATGCTGATCGTGGTCGCGGCTGCCTCCCGCATCTTGCAGGAAGAGCTGCCGCTGGTGCAGCGTATTCACCGTCTCTTTGGCCTGTTGCGCCTTGCGACCCGTTACCGTGACGGACGGTTGACGTGTTGGCTGCAATCGGCCCGGCCGGGGGCAACCCGCCAGCAAATCTACTCGCTAGAGTCATGGGCCTACCCTTGGGATGACAACTTGACGCGGGCCGTGGCGCTCGGCGGCAAGACTGTTACCAAAACGATTGCGCTGGGCAACGGTCGCCAAACTGAGCGTTTGCCGGTTATTTCGGCAGGATATCTAGGGGCGCCCATTTTTTGGGGTGGGAGGCTCTGGGGCATTCTTGAACTACGTAGCGACGATCAACGCCGGCTAGACGGCTGGATCAGCGAAGTGATCGAATCGCTCAAGCCGCAGCTAGCAGCGGCTGTTGCGCAAGAAGGAACACGGTTGCCACGCTTACCCACGCCGCGCTTTGCCAGCGAGACGCCGCTCGGCCTGACGCTGGCGCCCTCGCTGCGCCAGAAGATCATCGCTCTCAACGAACAACTTGACCGCACGCTCGACTTGCACGAGTTGTTGGGGATCATCTTACGGCGGGCGTTAGAAGGCAGCGGCGCGGAAGCCGGCGCGATCACGCTGGTCGATTCTGAACGGCGCGAACTTGTGCTGCATCTCTACGAAGGGTATGAGGCCGAACGCACTGGCGCAGCGCTGCCAGCTATGCCGCGCCAGCGCTGGAGCTGGGATAACGGGCTGGCCGGGCAGGCGGCCAAGACGCAGCGCCCGCTCTTGGTGCGCGATGCCGGACGCGAGCCGGGTTTGCCTTCTAGTATGCCGTTCCTAGCCGAGCTGGCAGCGCCCATTATTGTGGATGATCAGGTGTTGGCGGTCTTGATCCTGCACAGCCGGCGGGCTAACACCTTCAACGAAGAGGTGCTCGCGTTTATTGATGCGCTCCGCGAGCGAGCAGGGAGACCGCTGGCCCGCGCTGCGGCGTATCAAGTCGCGTATGAAACGTCATACCATCTCAGTCAAGTGTTTAGCAGCTTGCCCATCGGATTGGCGCTGATTGACCTGAACGGTCGCGTCATTCGCGCCAACCCCGCGTGGTATCAGGTCTGGCGCTTGCCGGAACAATCGCAACGGCCTTTCTTTTACGTCGGGATTGATTTGGTTGATCATTTACTAGCCCGGCTGGAAGATCCGCTGCGCTTGAGCGAGTTTTGCGATCTTGGCCAGCGCGCGCCCGATCAAGTCTTTGAGACGAGTCTGCAACTCCGCCAACCCTACCAAGTATTGCACGTGCTTTCGGTGCCGACCCGCGACAGCCAGCAGCAATTGACAGGCTGGTTGTGGGCGGTGAGTGATCGTACCCGCGAACGCGAGTCAGACCGGCTGAAGGATGAATTTATCGGGATTGTGTCGCACGAGTTGCGCACGCCGCTGACATCGATCCTTGGCTACACCGAAATTTTATTGAACCGGCAAGATCTCGATGAAACCAGCCAGCGCGAGTTTTTGACCACTGTCTCGAACGAAGCCGAGCGACTGCACAAGTTGGTGAAGGATCTGCTCGATGTGTCGCGGCTGGAGGCCGGGGTGGTGAAGCTGAACCGATGGGCGGTTCGGCTGGGCAACATTATTGAGGAGTTGACCCTTCAGCTTCACACCCAACTCGTGCAGCACAAACTCCTGATCGATATGCGCCCTCCGTTGCCGCCGGTATTCGCCGACCGCGACAAGGTGAAGCAAATTATCTTCAACTTGCTGAGCAATGCCATCAAGTACAGCCCGGAAGGCACTGAAATTCAATTGACGGTGCGTTACGCAGAAGCGGGCGATTTGCCGGCTAACCATCCGCACGGCCAGTGGATGTTGATTATGGTGCGTGATCAGGGGATTGGGATTGCGCCGGAAGATCAGGCAAAGCTGTTTGAGCGGTTTCAGCGGGTGGATAACAGCAATACGCGCCAGAAGAGTGGCGTCGGGCTAGGATTGTACATTACGCGCTTGCTAGTCGAGTTGCACGGAGGCCGGATTTGGGTGCAGAGCACAGTAGGAAAGGGGAGCAGCTTCTCGTTTACCTTGCCAATCTGGTCAGCGCCACGCGGCGAGCTTGCCGGCGATGAGGGGGGAGATAGGGAGTAGGGAGTGGGGAATGGAGGGGAAGTAGTGCGGGCTGATGGCCCCTCCCCCGCTGGGGGAGGGGAGATAGGAAGGGGATGATCGCTATCCTCAAAACATCGTTGCGACCTCTGCTTCCGTCGCGTTGAGCAGTTTTGCGGCACCACATGCCCCGGCCCTAGAGGGCCGGGCTTGGGTTACGAAGCCCACTGCGCGGGCTGATGCCCCCACCCCCGGCCCTCCCCCGCTGGAGGAGGGGAGATAGGAAGGGGATTGCCTGTCTGGAGGAGGATTGGAGTGGGTGATAAGATTCACCCACCCTCACAACCGGCGCTACCCCTGCGCCCCAACATAGCCTTGCAACCACTCAACCAGCAACCGCACGCCAGTGCCGGTGGCGCCACGCGATTGATACGCACGGGTCGGCTTTTCCACCCATGCCGTACCGGCAATATCGAGGTGCGCCCACGGATAATCGCCGACAAAGGCGGCGAGGAAGCCGGCGGCGGTAATCGCACCGCCATAGCGGCCACCGGTATTCTTCAGATCGGCAATCTCGCTCTTCATGGCGTCGCGGTACTCTTCCCACAGCGGCAATTGCCAGACCCGCTCGGCAGTGGCTTCGCCGGCGGCGATGAGGCGGTTGGCCAGTTCTTGGTTGTTCCCCATCAAACCAGCCGCATGCGGGCCGAGCGCCACCATGATGGCGCCGGTCAGAGTGGCGAGATCAACAATCGCGGCAGGCTGGTAGCGCTGCGCATAGTAGAGACCGTCGGCGAGCACGATCCGGCCCTCGGCGTCGGTATTAAGCACCTCGACCGTCTTGCCGCTCAGGGTGCGGATAATATCGCCGGGCCGATAGGCCGTGCCGCTCGGCATATTTTCGGCGGCGCAGACAATCCCGACAACGTGGAGCGGCACCTGCAACTCAGCCACGGCTTGCATCGTGCCAAACACCGCAGCGGCGCCGCTCATATCCATCTTCATTTCGTCCATCTTCTCGGCAGGTTTGATGCTGATCCCGCCGGTGTCGAAGGTTATCCCCTTCCCGACCAGACAGATAGTGGGGCCATTGCCGGCAACGCCATGCTCAATGACGATAAAGCGCGGCTCGTTGGCCGAACCTTGGCCGACAGCGAGAATGCCGCCAAAACCCTGTTCGACAAGTTGCGGCTTATCAAGCACCATCACCTTAAGGCCAAGGCGTTCGCCCATCTCAAGTGCGGTCTGGCCGAGGAAGGCCGGCGTAACCTCGTTGCCGGGGCCATTGGCGAGATCGCGGGCAAACGCGGTAGCGCGGGCAATGATGTGACCACGCTGGACGCCGGCGGCGGCAACTTCAGCATCAGCACCGGCCTGCAAGATAGCAGTCAATGACGGCAGCTCTTCGCGATCGCTCTTGTAGCGGGTATAGCGGTATGAGCCGAGCACACTTCCTTCGGCAAACGCTTGGCCGAACACCGCAGGCGCCAATGGTAGATTGCCATTGTAGCCGAGGTAGTAGGTCGTAACCTTCAGATCTTGCGCCCGCTGCGCCGCCAGCGCCACTGCTTGGCGGACAGTATCAGCAGTTATGGCCGAGCGCTTGCCCATACCGATAAGCAACAGCCGGCGAGCCGGCAGCGTGCCGCGTGGATAGAGCAGCGTCTGCTGCTTCCAGCGCCCGGTCGCATCACCCGCTTCGCATAGTTCGGCGACGGGAGCGGGGAGCGGTTCGTCTTCGGCGTACAGCAAAACGGCAAGATCGGCTGCGGCGTCGAATAGGCTGCCGCTCTGAACTTCACATTGCATAGTACCCTCGAAAAGGTGACAAGTCATTCATTTCAGAATAGTATTGTACGGTGGAGCAGGCCGAGCGTCAAATGAGGGAGAGAACAGCAAAAGGGCCGCGACACGCCACCCAAAGCCTATGGTAGAATAGGCAAACACATACAGGCAGTGCAGAGGGGCAATCATGACACCCATCATCCAACTCGGTCTCGGCGGCGTAGGGCGCGCGCTAGCACGCCAGATTCTCGCTGTAGCGCCTGCCATGCGCCGCCGGTACGGGATTGATCTACGATATGTGGCTGTAGTAGACAGTCGGGGCGCGATGGCCGGCGATCCGGCACTAAGTGAAGGGCAGATACGCCAAATTCTCGCCGCGAAAGAGGCCGGCAACGGGATTGACAGCCTTGCCGGCGCCATCGTTGACCGGCACTGGATCGAGCTGCTCCCCGCCGCGATGGCGGTTGTCGTGGATGTGACGGCGGCTAATGGCCATGCCGCGCCATTGGCGGCAGCCATCTCGGCTGGACATCGGGTGGTGTTGGCGAACAAACGACCAATGTGCGAAGGGTACGATCTCTTCGCCGCCTTGACCGAACGGGGCGCAACCCGCTACGAAGCAACCGTTGGCGCCGGGTTGCCGGTGATCAGCACGTTGCAAAGCCTGCTCGACAGCGGCGATGAAATCGTATGCATTGAGGCGGCGCTGAGCGGTACACTCGGTTTTCTGATGAGCGAGCTGGAAGCGGGGCGCAGCTTTGCCGACGCGGTGCGCACGGCGTACCATTTGGGCTATACCGAGCCGGATCCACGCGATGACCTGAGCGGCGCTGATGTGGCGCGCAAAGCGTTGATTCTGGCCCGCACCTGCGGGAAGCATCTAGCGGCTAAGGCAGTACTCGCCGAACCGCTCTTCCCGCCCCATCTGGCTGAAGTGAGTGTCGCCGAGTTCCTCCAACGCCTCAGCGAGGCGGAAGAAGAGGTGATGAACCGCTTGGCTGCGGCCCGCGCCAACGGCAACGTCTTGCGGTACATCACGCGCATTACGCCAGAGAGCGTCGAAGTCGGGTTGCGCGAAGTCGCCGCCAACCATCCGTTGGCCAGCTTGCGCGGCCCTGATAATCTGATCAGCTTTACTACCCGCCGCTATCATGACCGGCCATTGGTCGTGCGCGGGCCGGGGGCTGGCGTTGAAGTAACGGCAGCCGGCGTGTTGGGTGACATTATTGCTACCGCTCGAGAACTATGAATCCGCTTGCCGAACCTGCTGCCAGACCAGAACCGATTGCCCGCGATCTGCCGTTGATCGACTTGCACCGCCATCTCGATGGCAATGTCCGGCTGACGACGATCCTTGATCTAGCCCGCGCCTACGGCATTCGCCTGCCCGCAGATACGGTCGAAGGGTTGCGTCCGTATGCGCAAATCCAAGGCGTCGCCGCCTCGGTGATGGATTTTATCGCCCGCTTTGAGTTGCTCAAGCTGATCTGCGTTGACGAAGACGCCGTTGCCCGCATTGCGGAAGAGAATGTCGAAGATGCCGCCTGCGAGAGCATCGACTACATCGAACTGCGCTGCTCGCCGGCATTTATGGGTGAACGGTACGGTCTCGACCCAACCCGCGTCTTGGCAGCGGTCTGTCGCGGGGTGCAAGCCGGAATGAAACGGTACCCGGTACAAGCGCAGATTATTGGCATTATGTCGCGTCACATGGGTGAAGAGAGCTGCTGGCGCGAACTCGAAGCGGCCATTGCGCTGATGGGTGAAGGCGTAGTTGGAATCGAACTGGCCGGCGACGAGGCCAACTTTCCCGGCACGCGCTTTGTCGAGCATTTTGCCCGTGCCCGCGCCGCCGGTCTGCGGATCACGGTGCATGCCGGCGAAGCAGCGGGCGCTTGGAGCGTGCGGCAAGCGATTGAAGAGCTAGGAGCGGAACGGATCGGGCACGGCGTGCGCGCAATTGAGGATCCGGCAGTGATGCAGTTACTGGCCGAACGCGCGATTCCGCTTGAAGTATGCCCGACCAGTAATGTGCAAACCCAGACTGTCAGCGGGTACGATACGCACCCGTTGCCGCAATTATTGCGCGCCGGCCTGTGCGTCACCCTCAACAGCGACGACCCCGGCATCAGCGCGATCGATTTGCCACACGAATATCGGGTAGCCCGTGACCGGCTCGGCCTGAGCGCTGCCGAATTACGCACCGTGCAGGCCAACGCGCTTGCGGCAGCGTTCATTGACGATGAGCGCCGGGCAGCATTGCTGACCACCGCGCAACACCGTGGATGAATGCGCGCCACCGGCGTATGGTTCTGGTTCACGTACTCCTCTGTCATTGCGAGGGAGCGGCGGTACCCAGTGCAACTGGGTGCCGCCCGCCCGAAGCAATCTCCCGCTTTGGCGGAATGGATGCCTGAGCGGATTCCTCTCGCTCTTGGGGGAGATTGCTTCACCGCCTCCGGCGGCTCGCAATGACAGGTGGGAAAAGGGAGATTGCTTCGCTGCATCCGGCGGCTCGCAACGACAAGAGGGGAAGCGGATTTGCCTCAAAAAACCTGCGCGCCTTTGTGATCAAAGCCTTTGCGTCGCCCTACTTGAGTTTTATGACGCGGCGTGTTACACTATGACGCACAGCGGCATCTTTATTTTCACCCCCGCCAGATAAAGGAGTCTTGCAATGAGGCACGAACACTCCCCGGAAGGGTTGCCCCACTATGACCTGTACATCGACGGCGACTGGCAGCCGGCGAGCAACGGTCAGACGTTTACCGTCTTTGATCCGGCGAATGGCCAGCCGCTGGCCACTTGCGCCAGTGCGACCCATGCCGATGTGGATCGGGCGATTGCCGCCGCCCGCGCTGCGTTTGATCAGGGGCCATGGCCGCATACCAGTCCGGCGCGCCGGGCCGAGATTTTACATGCGATTGCTGATGCGCTCGAAGCGCGCAACTTTGAGCTGGCCGAGGTCGAATCACGCGATGCCGGTGTGCCGCTGCGCAAAACGACCTATAATGACATTACCCTCGGCCTTGAAATCTTGCGCGGTTGCGCCGAGATGGCGCGCAAGCACCCGTATGAGCCGCTGCCGTGGACTGATCTGCCCTCGGTGTCGTGGAATTTTGTCTGGCGCGAACCGATCGGCGTCTGCGCGCAGATTATTCCGTGGAACTATGCGTTTTGCATGGCGGCGTGGAAGCTCGGCCCGGCACTGGCCACCGGCAATACGGTCGTCTTTAAGCCCTCGTCGCTGGCCCCGCTCAGCACGATTGCAATTTTCCAGACTATTCACGAACTGAATCTGCTACCGAAGGGTGTGATCAATCTGGTGCTCGGCCCCGGCGGCGAGGTCGGCGAATATCTGGCGGCCCATCCGGCGGTTGATAAGGTCGCCTTTACCGGCAGCACTGAAGTTGGGCGCAAGATTATGGCGCTGGCGGCGCCGCAGATCAAACGGGTGACGCTTGAATTGGGCGGTAAGAATGCGATGCTCGTGTTGCCAGACGCCGATCTCGATCTGGTGATTGATGGCGTGCTGTGGGGTGCGTTTTACCACTCTGGCCAACTGTGCGAAGCCGGTTCGCGCCTCCTTTTGCCGCGTAGCTTGCACGACACCGTGGTCGAACGGTTGGTCGAGCGGGTGCGCGGGATGAAGATCGGCGATCCGATGGATTTGGAGACCGACATTGGCCCGCTGATCAGCGAACGGCAACGCGAGAAGGTTGAGCGCTACATCGCGATTGGCCGCGAAGAGGGAGCAACGGTTGCGATCGGCGGCGGCAGGCCGTTGGGTGAAGCGTTTGCCAACGGTCATTATGTTGAACCGACCATCTTCACCGGCGTGCGGCCAGAGATGCGCATTGCCCGCGAAGAGATTTTTGGGCCGGTGCTGGCCGTGCTCGCCTACGACGAGATCGGCGATGCGATCCGGATTGCAAACGACAGCATCTACGGCCTTGCCGCCTCGGTGTGGTCACGCGATCTGCAACAGGCGCTGGCCGTCGCCCAACGCATCCGCGCCGGTACCGTCTGGATCAACGAGCACCACGTGCTCAACCCGCGCGCACCATTCGGCGGTTATCGCCAGAGCGGGTTTGGCCGCGAAATGGGCCAGTACGGTCTTGACGAGTATACTGAAGTGAAGCATATTCACGTCGATCTGATGCAACGGCGGCAAGGCCGGCTGTGGTGGGATACGCTGTTGCCCGAGTAACCGCGACAGGCGTGCTATGACAACCGGCATCACCCTTAACCTACAACGCGATCACCTCACCATCGCCGAGAACATGCGCACGATTATCTCGTTCGATGGCGAGGGCCGCCCGATCGTGGCGTTTCGCCACGGCGCCAACTATGTGCGCGGTCTCAGCGGCGAGGTCTTGCGCAAGCGCGCGCTCGCCCCCGGCCAGAAAGAACGGCGAAAGCTCGCCGATGCCGAGCGGCGCGCGGTATTGGCTGAGCTGCTGGCTGAGGCCCGGCGGATGATTGAGCAGATCGAAACCACCGCGCCGCCGGCGGCGCGCGACTGGTTTGAACGGATCCGGCGTTGGAATGTTGAGCGGCTCGAAGCTGAGCGCGAGCGGTTTCGCACCGTTTACAAGCCGATCAGCATCTTGCCGCCGGATCAGTATCGCGCGCTGGTGTTGCAAGCAACTGAGGGGTGTAGCTGGAACCGCTGCCACTTTTGCACGTTTTACCGCGACCGCGCCTTTCGCATTCATTCACCGGTCTCGTTTCGCGACCATCTTCAGCGGGTGAAGGAGTTGGTCGGAGCCGGCTTGGGCTTGCGGATGGCGATCTTTCTCGGCGATGCCAATGCGCTGATCATCCCGCAACCGCGCCTACGAGAGCTGTTGCAGGTCGTGCATGAAGAATTTACCATTGGCCCTGATGCTGATTTCAAAGGCATTTACGCCTTTCTCGACATTTTTGGCGCAGAACGCAAAACGCTGGCCGAATACCGCGAACTGGCCGCCGCTGGCGTGCGCCGGATCTACCTTGGGATCGAGAGCGGTGATGAGACGGTCTTTCGCCTCTTGAACAAACCAGGCTCGCCGGCGGAAGCGATCGACGCGGTGCGCACGATCAAAGCCGCCGGGATCGCGGTTGGCGTCATCTTACTGGTCGGGGCCGGCGGCGAACGCTTTGCCGCCGAGCATGTGCAGCATTCGCTGGCGGCGCTGGCAGCAATGCCGCTTGGCCCTAACGATATTGTCTATCTTTCCCCCCTGATCGTCCCCCCTGATAGCCCGTACTTTGCCCAGCTACAGGCGTATGGCAGCTCTCCGTTGCCCGAACCCGCCATCAACCGCCAACTCGCAGAACTCAAGCACGGCGCGCGCGCAGTAGCCGGCCCCGGCGCAAAAGTGGTGATCTACCACATCGAAGAGTTTGTGTATTGACGAGCATCGGCGTACTATCGCAGCCCAACAATTGGGCTGACAATCCCGGCTTGCCTCTGCTATAATGAAGACGATACACCGTGATGATCGCTTGCCAACCAAGCTATCCATACCTAGGATCGGCCTGCCGATGTCTGAGCATCGCTTCATCCAGATCGATCGCAACCGTATTGCCCGCTACCTCGGCGCCGCGCAGGCACAGGCGCTGCTCGGCGGCGAAATGCGGCCACATGACTTGTATGCCGCTTGCGCCCACCTTGCCAATGCCCAATACGCCCTGACGACCTACCTCCCGCGCCGGTTAGTTGCGTACCGGTTAGCCACGACTGATGACCAGCCATGGGTGGAATGGGTTGACGGTTCGCTGCTCTTCGCCGATGTGAGCGGTTCCACCGCCTTGGCCGAACGGCTGAGCAGCCTTGGCCGCGAAGGGGCCGAGATTGTCACCGACACGCTCAACACCTACTTCGGGGCCTTGATTCGCCGCATCCAACAGGCCGGCGGCGATCTGATCACGTTTGGCGGCGATGCGCTGCTCGTGCTCTTTACCGGCCCCGATCACGCCTACACAGCCACGGTAGTGGCCCGCGATATGCTGGCCGCGCAGGCCGGCTTCGTGCGGGAAGTGCCGGGTATCGGCTCGTTTCCGCTTACGATGCACATCGGGGTAGAGAGTGGCTGGGTGGCGCTCGTCAGCGCCGGACGGCCTGAGTCGCTGCGCTACAGCGCGATGGGAGCCTGTGTTGAGCGAGTTGCCCGCGCTGAAGAACTGGGTGGACGCGGCGAGATTGTGCTCGGCCCGCAGGCATGGGCGATGATTGAGGGGCGCGCACAGGGTGAGGTACTTGTTGATGGTTATGTAAAGTTAAACGCAATTAGCGGCGATACACCCCACACACCACCGCCTGCCCATTCCGATCCGCCGCCGCCAAGCCGCGAGACCGTCCTCCATTTGATCGGGACGCTGGAACGGCTTAGCCCATACCTGCCGCCGATTTTGGTTGATCGGATCATAGCGGAACCGCGGCGGCCCCAATTGGAAGCCGATCTGCGCCCAGTCTCGATCTTGTTTGCGCAGATTGAAGGCTTAGCGCCACTGGTCGAGGCGTTACCGTCCGACACCACGGCGCAGGTCATCGACGCCGTTTGGCGCGTCTGTTTCACCACGATTGAACAATACGGCGGCTATGTCAATAAGATCGATTTAGCAACCGAAGGCAGCAAACTGCTGACCATCTTTGGCGCGCCAGTCGCACAAGAAGATCATCACGAACGTGCGGCGCGAGCTGCGCTTGATCTCCAGCGCGCCTTCCACACCCTAACCACCACCCAACCAGTTGGTATTGCGCTCGAACGCTTGCGCCTGCGGATCGGCTTGAACAGCGGTACCGTCTTTGCCGGCAATGTTGGCGATGTTGAGCGCAAAGAGTACACCGTGATGGGTGACGCGGTGAATGTCGCGGCCCGGGTGATGGTGCATAGCGATTGGGGTGAAATCCGGGCAACAACCCCGTTTGCGGTCAGCATCGGCGCCACGATGGTCTTTGCTGACTCACGTTCGGTCAGCGCGCGTGGCAAACGCGAGCCGCTCGAACTCTTGCGCTTGATCGGCGAACGCGAAGCGCCCAAGCCTACCTTCCACCACGCGCTAGTTGGCCGGCGACACGAGCTGGCTTGGCTGCGCGAGCGGCTAGAACTGGCGTTGGCCGGTTATGGCCGGGTCGTGCGTATCAGCGGCGAAGCGGGCATCGGCAAAACGCGGCTAGCCGCCGAACTGTTGGTTACGGGTGCGCCCCGCACGGCCAAGATCGTGACGGTACGCTGCTTGGCATACCAGCAAAGCACACCATACGCGCCGTGGAGCGACGTGATGCAGGCGCTCTGCGGGATCCCTGCCGGCGCTGATCAAGCAACACGGGCCGCCCAGTTGCGACAAGCCCTCACCGCCGCCGCGATCGCCGACGATTGGACGCCGATTGTGGCTGATTTGGTCAAGCTGGATATTGACGACAACCCGTTAACGCGCGCACTCGATCCAAAACAACGGCAGGAACGCCGGTTTGAGATCATCCGTTCCATCATTCTCGCTATGGCTGCCGGACACGGCCTGATCCTCGTGTTCGACAATTTGCAATGGGCCGACCGGATCTCGCGCGATCTCTGGCGGTATATCGCAAGTGCAGTAGCGCAAGCGCCGATCTTCCTGCTTGGCTTACACCGCGACACCTTGCAATGGGATAACGACCCGCTCGCCGACAAAGCTGAGGTACTCACGCTGAGCGAACTGCCGGCTAACGATAGCGCAGCGTTGATTGCCGCCATCCCCACCGGCACCCAGCTTGACCCGCAAGTGCAATCCCAGATCATCGCCCGCGCCGCCGGTAATCCGCTCTTTATCGAAGAACTGGTGCGGGCTGTGAAAAACGGCAACACGGCGCTAGACGAACTGCCCGACAGCTTGAGCGGCTTGCTGCTCGCTCGCGTCGACCAGCTTGACGAACGTTCACGAGCGTTGCTGCGGGTGGCCGCCGTAGTCGGCCAGCGCTTTCCGCTGTCGGTGCTGCAATCGGTCTACGGCGAAGATATGCGCCGGCTGATCGAACATATCAGCCAGCTCGATGCCCAAGAACTGACCCTGCTTGAACGCGAAGCGCCCGAACGGGTTCACACCTTCCGCCAAGCATTGCTGCACGAAGTCACCTATCAGAGCATGCTCTTCGCCCGCCGGCGTGAACTGCACCGGCGAATCGGCGAATATCTTGAGCAACGGTATGCGAATGAGCTCAACCAGCTCCGGCGCGATGTGAGCAATGCGCGCCAGTTTCAGTATGTACAAATCGGGCGCAACGGCCCGATGGTGACGCGCACCGTCCGCACCATTGCGAGCCCGATCTTCCTGTTAGCGCACCACTACCGGCTGAGCGATGCCCCGGAACGGGCCATCCAATACCTCTTGCTAGCCGGCCATTTGGCCCGCGACGAATACGCCAACGAGCAAGCGATCACCTATTATCGCTGGGCGCTTGACATTCTCGGTGAACGGGGCGACGATCCGCGGCTGTGGGAAGCGATGGAGGCGCTTGGTGAGACCTTGGCGGCGATTGGCCAATACGATGAAGCGCAGCGCACGTACCAACGCTTGCTAGAGGTGGGAAGCGATCGTTTACCGCCGGTCGTGCAGGCTGAGACATTGCGCTCGTGGGGGGCTGCGCTTGAAAAGCAAGGCCGTTATCAAGAGGCGCTGGATCGGTTACGCAGCGCAGAAGCGATCGCCGGCGCCGCGATCAATCGCACGCCGCCGTTGCTGCTGGCAGCGATTGCCGCCGATCTAGCCCAGACCCTCACCCGGCTGTCAGCTTTCGATGAAGCGCTGGCGACATGCGAAGCGGGTCTAGCCCGTATCCGCAACGATCAACGCAGCATTGAGGATGAACGGATCGAAGCGGAACTCCAGCAGCAACTGGGCATGATTTATGGCATGCGCGGACGCTACGATCTGGCTCGCTACCACTTTTTGAATGCGTTAAGCGTGCAAGAGGCGATTGATGACATCTACGGCTGCGCCCGCACCTACAACAACCTCGGCTACCTAGAACAGTTGCAGAGCAAATACGCGGCTGCAGTCGAACACTATGCCCGCGCCGAAGAGCTGGCGCGCAAGGGCAGCGCAAAATACGCCCTTTCCAGCGCGTTACTGAATGCGGCTTATGCTCATTACCGGCTGGCCAACTACGATGCCGCCGAAGCCGTATGTCGCGACGCACTGGCGCTGTGTGAAGAGATGGGTGATCAGCTAGGGATGGCCCAAGCCGATGACACGCTCGGCATTATTGCCTACGCGCGCGGTGACTATCAGCGCGCGCTACAGGTCTATCAGCAGGCGTTGCAGATCTACGCTGAACAGGGCAGCACGTACCAATATGGAAACACGTTAGCATTGGCAGCATTGGCAGCTGCCGCCAACAGCGATCCCACAACCGCTCTCTCCTACGCCAATCAGGCTTACCACATCGGCGATCAGATTCAAGTGCCACAGTTAACGGTCGAATCCCTCTGCGCTGCGGCGGAAGCGCTATTGGCCCAAGCCCGCCAAGCTGTTCAGAGTGACGAACGCGAGCGATTACTGCAAACCGCCGCCGATCATGTGGCGAAAGCCGCGTCGCTCGCCGAACAGATTGGCAGCCGGTTTGATCATGCGGTGGCGTTGCGCCTGAGCGGCGAGATTGCCGCTGAGTGCAATGAACCATTTAGCGACTACTTTACGCGCGCGATGGAAATCTTTGCGGCGATTAACTGTCGCTTTGAACACGCCTGTGCTGCCGCCCGTTTCGGTAATGCGCTGCAACGATGCAACTTCCCAGCAGCTTGTACGTATTTAGAATTGGCCCGAACAGAATTGACCACGATCGGCGCCAACGGCGAACTTCGCCGGCTGGCCGAACAAGCAGGGGAGGTGTAGCATGTCACAGTCAGCCGTTGAGCAGGTGATTGGTCGCGCCGTTATTGATGCTGAGTTTCGCGCCCAATTGATCGCTGATGCCCGCGCAGCCTGCGCCGGTTATGATCTCACGGAAGAGGAGCTGGAAGCGCTAGAACGGCTCGATGCCGAGAGCTTGCAGGCCTTTGCCGGCAAGCTTGACCCGCGCCTGTCGAAGAGCGCCGGTCGCGGCTTTTTCTAAACAAGCCAAGGTGAGGGTCACTGTCAAGGGATGACAATATGCACGAGCGGAGCGCCGAACGTCCTGAACTCCATTTTGTGCCGCGCGCGCTCCGTGAATTCTTTTTACCGCGCCGGATGCCGCGGAACGTGCGCGCAACCGTCGAACATTGGCTTGCGAGCGAACCGTTAGCGCAATTGCCGCCGGCAGCATTGGAGACGCCATTCGGGATCGATCTCGATTTAGCCACTATCTTCGCCGAGCCGAACCAGTGCGCGATCATCGGGCCGCCGGCCAGTGGGCGCAGCCTTGTCCTCGCGCAAATTGCCCAAGGTTGGCTTAACGATCAGCCAAGCCTACCGCTCGCACGGTTATTACTCGCTAAACTTGACACGCCGAGCTTGACGCCGCGCGCGATTACGGTGCGCGCGTTGGCTAAGCTGAATCTGGCGCCGAATCCGCTCGAACACAATCTGCCTTGTCTGCTGCTGGTCGATGATTGGGAAGATTTACCTCCTGCTCGGTGCGGGATCTGGCAACGTTTCTTGACCGCCCTCGCCGAACGGTGGCCGCAAGCGCGGGTGGTCATTGCATTGCCGCCGGGTGAATTGTGGCCGGGATTTCGCCATCACGCCATCGCGCCGTTGCCCGCCGAACGATTGATCGCGTGGATCCAGCGCCTTTTTCCTCACAGCGATCCACAAGCCATCCTGCCCCTATTTGATCGCGATCCGCTGATCTTGCTGCGCGAGCGTCCGGCTGAATTAATATTGTTGGCAATGACGCAACCGCTTAGTAGTTGGCCCGTCTCGCGCGCTGCACTGTATGAACGAGCGGCAACCTTTGCGGCGCCGCTGTTGGCGACCCTCCCTGATCAGGAGAGCTGGCGGATTGGGCGCACCGCCTATCAGCATTACCAACAGGCGATTGAACTAGCGGCCCAACCACAGATCGATCCCGCCGCATTCCACGACGCCGGCCCGCACCGGCGCACGCTCGTTGTGCCATTAGCGTTTGGCGCCGCGCCGGATCCGCGCCCCTTGATCACCAGCCTCTACGACAGTGAACTGTCGCCGGCGGAGCGGTTGTTGTTGCTGGCCCGTTCCCTCCGTGAACGGCCACGGCTCGATCCAGCCTTGAGCCGGCCCTTGATCGACGAGATCTGCCAGCACGGCGGTGAACCATTGAGCACCCTTGCGCCGGCGTTGCCGGTGATCCTGATAGATATTAGCCGCACCCAACCAGATCAGCGCAACCCATTACTGGAACGGATCGTGAGCCAGCTCGCGCCGGTGGCTGACATCGCATTGCTGATGACGCTGCTCGACACTAGCGATGCCCCAGCGGCTTTGCGCTGGCACGCGATCGACCTGCTCTGCCGGCAACAGATTCTGCCGCCGCCTTTGCCCTCCTATGCCGATCTGATCAGCCAAGCCGGTCGCTGCCTCCTCGCCGTGAGTCGCGCCAGCACCACCGATCAGTTAGCCAATCCGGCAGTGCATCTTGGGTTGCGGTTGCTCCTCAGCGGCGCAGCCAGTGAAGAGCGGCAACAGCTCATTGCGCGCCATGTGCTGCGGCAAACAACCCTACCGGCGAGCCTGCGCGCGCTCGCGCCGGCAGCGTTGCCCCGCGACGAATTGCAACAGGCCGCCATTGATCAAACGGCCGAGGTACGGCAAGCGGCTCGCGCGGTCTGGTTGCGCACAGGCCATCTTGACCAACTAGCCCGTTTTGTCGTTCAACCGAACCATCCGTGGCTAGTCCGTGATGAAGCGCTCGCCGATCTGGCTGCAACCCCTGCCGGCCATCCACTGCTAGCTGGATTCGCGTTGAGCAGCCGTTTGCCGCTTGATCTACGCTTGCGCGCCATCTGCCGGCTGCATCGCTTGCTCTATGGCGTTGACCTGCTCAGCCGCTTGCTACACGTAGCCGATGAACCGGCGATTATCCGTGCTGCCACGGCTCGCCAATTGGCTCACTACCCGCATGCTGTCGCGCTGCTCAGTCCCTTCTTAGGCCAGCAACACCCGCCGCTGGTGCGCCGGGCAGTGGCCCACACGCTCGGCGCATTGGCTACACACAACCATCCATCAGCGTTAGCTGCGCGCACAACCCTCCTCGCTGCGCTCGAACAGCCCGATCTTGACGCCGCGTTGACTACGATCATCATCATGGCGTTGGGCCAACACGGCGGCAAGCAGGCGTTGGTCACGTTGGGGCACTTGCTCGCGCCGACGTATGGCGTCCACTTGTTAGAAACGTGGATCACTGCGTTACCGGCGCTGATCGGGCCAGCCGATCAATGGCTGCCCCAAGCGGAAGATCCCGCCACCCACGCCCTCTTGGCCGATGTGATAGTGACAACCGACAATTTAGCCGGTACAGCGGACATCCCACTCGACCGGCCTTCGGCCCTGATTGCCCGCCACGTGTTACGGATTGCTAGGGCAGCAGCGCGTGCCATCGGGATGATCGGACGCCATCAACCTACGCTAGCCCCAGCCATCAGCGCCTTGATCAGCGTTGCGCTGCACGACACCAGCGCGCCACGCCCACTCGGTGAGCTGTTGGCTGCCGATCCCTCCATTGACCTAGCCGCCATTGCGCGTAGCGCCCACTATGATGCCGCCTTGCGCGCCGCGGCGCTGCAAGCGATTGCCGGACGGCCCGATGGCGCAGCAATGTTGCTGCGCCTCGCAGAAGAAACTGAGGCAGACCTTGCCTGCGCCGCGCTTGACCGCCTTGCGCCGCGATGTTCCGCACCGATGATCGAGATGCTGGTGCGGTTTGCCAGCGCAGACAGCGCCGAACCGGTGCGGCTGGCAGCATTGCAAGCGTTGGGCCGCAGCGCCGACCCCGCTGCGACGCCGGCGCTGATGGCCATCGCCACCAACGAGCAGGAGCCGCCAGCCATCCGCGCCGCGGCGCTCGATGCCGTTGTCGCTGCACCGGTGGAACAGCTCATCGAATGTATTACTATGCAACTCGACCCCATCCGCAGCGCGGCGCTGCGCGCGCTCAGTCGTAGTGATCACCCGGTTCCAGCCAACATGCTGCACCGGCTGGCATTTGACGCTGATCGGGTCTGTGCGCTCGCCGCCGTCAACACCCTCGCTGCTCACGCCGAAACCACAACGCCAATTCTGGCCCGCGTTATGCGGAGCCACCCCGATCTCGCTGTGCTCCTTGCCGCCGCTGCTGCCCTCAGCCCAACCGTAGCCAACGAAGCGATACCGGTCTTTGTCGAAACATTGCGCGCGCCATACCCTGCCCTGCAAACGCAAGCGTTCAGCTTACTCGCCGCTGCCGATCCGCACCACGCGACGCTCCGGCAACCGCTCATCGATCCGCACGCCCCTGATGTATTGAAGGTACTCGCTTTGCAGCATCTCAGCAGCGTGGCGCCGGACGATCCGCTCATTCGCATGGTGGCTAGCGATCCGAACGCCGCCGAACCGTTCCGTTGCCACGCGATTGTCGCGCTGAGCCAGCCCGCCGATCACGATGTGATCCAGCTCTTGGCCCATGTAGCCGTGGCCGGCGACCAACCCCTCACGGTGCGCCACGCCGCGGTGACAGCGCTCGACCAGCACTGCGCGGGGTTGGCCAACGTTGCTGCATTGCAGGCGCTGGCTGCACTGGCTACTGCGCCTATTCCGGAGGTGGCGCTGTGGGCTGGCGAAGCGTTGCTAGATAGGTTAGCAAGCGTGAGCCTGTAAACGTAGCGACGCAAACGCATGCTGAGCGGGCAGCGGCATAATGGCGACCAAGACCAAGCCTGCCATCATACCTTTGCAATGGATACCGCCGCACCAACGCCTTTGCAATGAGAGGAGAACGGGATGGCCCACACCGATTTCATCACCACCAGCCGCGGCTTACGCCGCAATAGCCCGCCGATGCGCCTGTTTGAGAAGGCCAAACAGTTTGGCATCTGGAACCCCTCGCTGATTGATCTGAGCCGCGATCGCCACGACTGGGAACAATTGCGCGACGAAGAACGCGATCTGCTCTTGCGGCTCACAGCGCTTTTTCAAGCCGGTGAAGAGGCTGTCACGCTTGATTTGCTGCCGCTGATCGGCGCTGTCGCCCGCGATGGCCGGTTGGAAGAGGAGTTATACCTCACGACGTTTCTGTTTGAGGAGGCGAAGCATACCGATTTCTTTGCCCGCTTTATCAGCGAAGTCGCGCGCGCTAACCCCGACCTCAGCCGCTACCACACGCCGAGTTACCGCGCTTTGATCTACGAGGCGCTGCCGGCAGCGATGCACCGGCTTGAGCACGACCCCTCGCCCTTCAACCTCGCCGAAGCGTCGCTGACCTACAACATGATCGTCGAAGGAGTGCTGGCCGAGACCGGCTACCACGGCTACTTTACCATTCTCGACACCCACAACCTCATGCCCGGCGTGCGCGAGGGCATTCGCCTGCTCAAACAAGACGAGTCACGCCACATCGCTTACGGCATCTATCTGCTTTCACGCCTGATTGCGACCGATCAGCGGATTTGGGATCACATTGTCGAACGGATGAACGAGCTGCTCTTGCATGCGATAGGTGTAATCGACGAGATCTTTGCTAGCTACGACGAGATGCCATTCGGTTTGCAGGTGGAAATGTTCAGCAATTTCGCCCTCAACCAATTCCAACGCCGTTTGAACCGGCTTGAGATGGCGTGCCAGCAGAGCCTCGCCGAGATTGAAGGGCTGGCAACCGATGACGAGGAAGCCGTATGAGCGCATTCGCCCGGCGGGTTGTGTTGCTGACTGGCGCTGGCGGCGGGTTGGGGCGCGAGTTTGCCCGCCAATTGCTAGCTGCTGGGGCCGATCTCATTTTGAGCAGCCATAGCCCCCACCGTCTCACCGCAGCCGCCGAGTTTGCCGCGCACGGCCAAACCAACAAGAAGGCCGGACGCATTCGCGCGCTATTACCCGCCGATCTGAGCGATCCGGCCAGTTGCGATCGCTTAGCCCAGCAGGTCACGCAGGTTGCGCCTGATCTCGATCTGATCATTCACAACGCCGGCATCGGCCTGTACGGGCCAATCAACGCGATCCCGGCGGAAGCCGCCGAACGGCTGCTCCGCATCAACTTGCACGCCCCCATCCGGCTGACAGCGGCGCTCTTACCCGTCTTGCGCAACCAGCCCCACAGTCAAATTGTGTTTATCTCGTCGATCCTTGGCCGCGCTGCACTCCCGAACATTAGCATCTACAGCGCGGCCAAATTCGGTTTACGCGGTTTTGCCAGCGGCCTCACCGCCGAGGGGTACAGTGTAAGTATCGTCTATCCCTTCTTCACCCAAACCGATATTCTCGACGCACCCCAGTACGGTGGCGGGCCAAAGCGGCGCGTGCCGGGATGGTTGGTTGATCAACCGCCGCCGGTGGTGCGGGCTAGTCTCGCTGGCATCGCCGCCCGCCGCCGCCATATCTACCCCTGTTGGAAAGCCCGCCTCTACGCGACGGTAGCGGACATCGCGCCAGATATCTTGCCGCCCTTCAGCCGGTTGGTCGCAGGGTGAAGAGGGTATGGCGTGCGGCAGTTAAACTGCTGCACGCCATGCGTTTCTTCTATCATTGCGAGGGCGCGCAGCGCCCGAAGCAATCTCCCGCTGCGGCAGGAGTCGTGCGGAGAGGCATCCATCCCACGCTCGCGGGGGATTGCTTCGCCGCGTGGGGGCAGAGCGGTGCTCTACACCTGCACTCGGCTCGCAATGACAATGGGTGAGCGGGGGGACAGCCCGCTCCCCACCCTTCCCCCGCTGAGGGCGGGAGGCGCATTTCCCCTCCCCCAGCGGGGTGGGGCCACCATCCCGCTAGGGAGCGAACACTGTGACCATGTTGTTGCCGGTAAAACATTATCAGAGCACGGTACTGCTCTAGGTCTGTGGTACACTAGGGGAAGTACCAAGACGCACTAGCGCGCAGACGCCCCAACGCTTGGGTACATGGTGTCCGCGCGCTCCTCATCATCAGGATTGAGTGTATGAGCGAGCTGGCCGAAGAGCTCACCCGCCTGACGTGCGACCTGATCCGGTTTGAAACGATTGCCGGACGGCCTGATCAGTTGCAGGCGGCGATTGATTATGTCACTACTTATCTGGCCGATGTGCCGGGCATTTATCTCGAACAAAGCAGCGCCGAAGGCAAACCGGCGCTGGTGGTTACGCTTCGACCCACCCGCGCGCCGCGTCTGATGCTGAATGGCCATTTGGACGTGGTGGTCGGCCAACTGCACCAGTTCGCGCCAGAGGTGCGCGGTGGCCGGATCTATGGACGCGGCAGCCAAGATATGAAGGGAAGCGTGGCGGTGATGATGCGTCTGATCCGCGATTTGGCCGCCCGCCCTCACCCGCCTGACGTCGGTTTTCAGTTTGTGACTGACGAAGAGATTGGCGGGCGGAACGGCACCGGACGGCTGCGCGATGAAGGCTGGCGGTGTGAGTTTATGCTCTGTCTCGAACCAACTGATCTCGGCATCTTGTTCGAGCACAAGGGCGGTATGTGGGCCAAGTTGCGCATTCCTGGTCGCGCCGCCCACGGCTCGCGGCCATGGGAAGGCGATAACCCGATCTACCGCCTAACCCAAGGCATTACCGCCATCACCGAACGCTATCCGCCTCCAACCGGCCCGTACGATTGGCGCACTTCGGTCACGCCGACCGAAATTTGGGTTGGGGCCGGTTCGCGCAATCAGGTACCGGCAGAGGCGCTAGTGATGTTTGATATTCGCTGGACTGCCGATACAACGCCGGAGGCGATTCAGGCTGATTTGCAAGCAGTATTCCCAACCGCGGAATTCGTGAGCGTGATGGCTAGCGCCGGTCTCCGCACCGACCCCGAACACCACGAGGTCGGCCGGATCGCCGAGCTGATCGAGCGCCACACCGGCCAGCCGCCGCGCTTCTACCGCGAACATTTCGCCACTGATGCGCGCTACTATTCGCATATCGGCGTACCTGCCATCTGCCTCGGCCCGGTGGGGCAAGGGTTGCATTCGGCAGAAGAATGGGTCGAAATCGCGAGTCTGGTGACGCTCTATCAGATTATTACCAGCTATATTGACACCATGCGCGAGCAGTAACCGCGCAGTACCTTCCCGTTGGCTCGCCCGGCAATGGAGAGCGAGTTGACGGCTTATCGAATCAGAAGTTCAAACCAGTATGCTGTACCTATTACAAACCCTGCCCGGTCTTGCCACGCTCACGTGGCGCGAAGTCGAGCAAACGATCCGGCCCGACTCCGATCGACCAGCGCCGCGCCAAGTCGGCATCCGCGGCGTGCCGGCGCGTAATGACCTCATCTTGCTCGATCATCAAGGTTCGCCGCGCCCGCTGTTGGCGTTGCGCACGATCGAGGATGTCTTTGTCGTTGCAGCTCGCGGCTTTAAAATCGCCCCCGATGATCGCGGCCTGCGCCAGATCCATGCCGCCACCCGCAACGAAGAGGCGGTGAAACCGGCGCTCGACGTTTGGCGGCGGTTGAATGGCGGCAAACGCAACGGCGCCTTTCGCGTCGTGACGCGCATTGTCGGCAAGCACAGCTTTCAACGCCGCGAGTTTGGCCGCGCCGTCGCCGACGCGATTCGCGATGGCTGGCCGGGGCGCTGGCAGCCCATCGAGGAAGAGGCCGATCTGGAAGTGTGGGCAACGTTGCTTGAACAAGAACTGATCGTCGCGATCCGGCTCTCTGACGCCTCGTTGCGCTTACGCGGCAAGATTGCCCACCTGCCGGCCTCGCTGCGCCCAGCTTTAGCGGCAGCGATGGTAATGTTGACCCATCCGGGAGAGGATGACATCTTCCTCGACCCAATGGCCGGTGTTGGAACCTTGTTGCTCGAACGAGCGGCAGCAGGGCCGTTTACCGCGCTGTACGGCGGCGACATCAGTCCGGCGGCAGTGACGGCGATGCAGGCCAATTTGCGCGGCGTGCGCGGCCAGATCGAAGTGCGGCGCTGGAATGCGACGAAGTTGCCGTTGCCTGATGCAAGTGTGACCAAGGTGGCGGTGAATCTGCCCTTTGGCACCCAGATCGGCGAAGGCGAAGACCTCGAAGAGCTGTATCGCGATGTGCTGTACCAGATTGCCCGCGTGCTCAAGCCGGGAGGGAGACTGGTGACGCTCGTCGCCGATCAGCAACTGCTCGATCGCGCCCGCGCTCACGCCGCACCGGTCTTGCGCGCCACCGCCCGCCACCGGGTGCTGGTGCTCGGCCATCGGGCAACTATCTGTGAACACATCCGTGTGGCCGGTGCGGCAACACCACCGCCGCCGCCGCTGCCCCCCGAAGACGACGACTGGGAGTAACTCATGCCGCGCCGAATCCGTTCGCTGATCAGCACCTTGATGATTGTGTTCGTCTTCTGGTTGATCTGGTCACGGCTGCACATCGTGATCTGGGTGCAAATGCCGTGGTGGGGGTTATTGCTCTTGGCGATCGGGATCTATTTGGTGATCGATTATGGGATCGATCAAGTGTTTGGCCGGCGGCGGTAGGGGCATAGCGGCGCTATGCCCCTACGCTATGCCCCTACCGCCGCTCTTTACCGTGGTAATCCCAACACCGCCATCGCCGCCTCTTCGCGCGCACGCATGGCGGCCTCGTCGTCAGGGCCGCGCTCGTGGTCGTAGCCAAGCAGGTGCAACACGCCATGCACAGTCAGATAGGCCAATTCGCGGGCCGGACTGTGGCCATACTCTGCGGCTTGTGCTAACACGCGCTGGTACGAGATCGCAATATCGCCGAGATAGCGCGGCTGATCGGGCGCCGCCACAAACGGACCCCGATCACCATCATCGGCAAAGGAGAGGACATCGGTTGGCGCGTCAACCCCGCGAAAATCACGGTTGAGCCGGTGTAATTCAGCGTCGGTAGTAATGCGAATGCCCAGCTCGCACCCGGCAGGCGCGTGTTCGTTGGCCAGCGCCGTGCGCGCCGCCTGTTCGACCAACGCCGCATCAACCTCGATCCCCTCATCAACCAGCACTTCAATGGTATAGCTCATAAACCGTGCGCCCCTTGCGCGAAACAACGACGCAGAGGATCGCGCGATTGGCGACTGCGACCCTCTGCTGTCTGACCCAGCTTACGGTTTTGGCTCATCGGCAGCGCGCTGCAATGCCTGCTGCGCTAGCAACAGCACGTCGCGCTCGCGCTCGAACGAGACGCGGTGCAGCGCTTCGTTAAGCGGGAACCAACGGGCATCATCAACCTCTCCCGCTTGTGGCCGCACCTCACCCCGTTCGTAGCGCAGCAGAAAGAGATCGACGTATTTATGCACCCGGCCCGTGCCCGACCGAAACCAATACTCGATCGTCGCCAGATGCCGCTCAACCACGCCCTCCAAACCGGTCTCTTCGGCAACTTCACGCACGGCGGCGGCCTCAGCGGTCTCACCGCGGTTGACATGCCCTTTGGGCAGCCCCCAGCGTTCGCCGCGATCGGTGGCAATCAGCGCCACCTCGATCTGCGCAGCGACGATCCGGTAAATGACACCGCCAGCCGAATAGGCTGTGCGATGTGACAAAGAACGGCGTGAAGTCATGGATGTCCGAATTAGGCACGCTTGAGCACACGACCGGCTCGCATGTCCCAATAGCGATCGATCGAGTACTGGATCCGCTCGCGAGCGACATCCGCCGACTCCCAGCCGACCGGCTCGACCCGTGAGCCTTCGAGGTCTTTGTACACGGTAAAGAAGTGCTCAACTTCGCGCAAGTAGTGCGCCGGCAAGGCGGTGTAGTTGTGGTAATCGGCGAAGAAGGGATCGTACTGCAACACTGCCAGCACCTTATCATCCGGCTCGCCCTTATCGAGCATGCGGAACAGGCCCAGCGGGCGGGCTTCGACAATGCAGCCGGGGAAGGTCGGCAGGTTGGTCATCACCAGCACATCGAGCGGGTCGCCGTCATCGTAATAAGTCTGCGGCATAAAGCCGTAGTCACCGGGATACTGCACCGCCGAATAGAGCACCCGGTCGAGGCGGAACGCACCGATCCGCTTATCAAACTCGTACTTGTTGCGCGATCCCTTCGGAATTTCAACCACGACGTGAATCACATTCGGAACGTCTGGGCCGGGCTCCAGATCGTGCCACAGGTTCTGCATTGGTAGCCTCACTCGCATAACGTAACTTGACCCATTACCGCAAGATTATAACACGTCATGGCAGCAAAGAATCGGAGAGACGCCGTAAGCCGGCGTCTCTCCGCTGAACGCTTGCCTTTATCGCGCAGCCAGCGCCAGCGCAATCCCGCTGGCCCGATAGCGCGGCCATTCGGCTTGTGGCGCGTAGCTGATGATCACCACGTTGTCCGCCAACCGCGCCACCCCAACGATGGCGCTGCCGTTGGTCGCTTGGCCAGTGAAGGTGATCAACCGGCTGCCGTCAGGGAGTTGGTACGGCGCTTCAGCTTGGGCCACCGTAACCCAATCAGCGACTGCTCGCGGCCACCCCGCCTCGCTCAGCACTGCTGGATCGGCCACTGCGCGCCGGCCCACCAGCCGGCCATTACCGGTCGCCGCCAGCTCGCCGGGTTGCGTGACCGGCAGCACTTCCCAGTCCGCCGGAACCATGATTGCGCCGGTATCGATCTGGGCCATCGCCAACCCAGCCGGCGCCCAGATCAACGGGCTGGCGTAATCGACGATGGTCGTCAAGCGCCGTTGCGGTTCGCCACGAGGCGAGAGTTGCCATACCTCGCCGGCAGTCGCCTCGGCATAG
>NZ_DAOTWH010000317.1:0-1785 GCF_034435895.1 Chloroflexus sp. | reverse complement strand
GGATTGGCTCGCGCTCGCCGAGTGGGTGCAAAGCTGGAGCGCGAGCGAGGTTCAATCGTCACTGGCGAGCGTGGCCGAACGAGCGCGTCTCTTGCGTGAAGTAGGCTTATACGACGAATCGCTGAGCGAATGGCTTGATGGGTTGCGGCAAGCGGGTGAGGAACCGCTACGCTTGCTCGATCTGTCCCAGCGTGCCTATCAGGCTGGCGCAATCTATCCGGCGCTGCTCGCCGCCGAACGGCTGGCACGGACAACGCCGCCGGAAGCGAACCCGCCGCCACCTGCTCTGCTCCGCCTGCGTTTCCCGACGCCATATCCCGAACTCGTGCAGCGGGAAGCGGCGGCATTCGGTGTCGATCCGCTCTTGTTCTACGCACTCATCCGCCAAGAGAGCCTTTTCAACCCGGCAGCGACTTCTTGGGTTGGCGCGCGCGGTCTAGCCCAAATCATGCCCGACACCGGGCGCGGCATCGCCCAAAACCTCGGCGTCAGCGACTTTCAGCTCGATGATCTCTACCGGCCCCACATCAGTATTCGCTTTGGCGCATTCTACCTAGGCCGCCGGATCAGAGACATGAACGGCAGCCTGCACGGGGCATTGGCTGCCTACAACGGCGGCTTAGGCAACGCGCAACGCTGGGCCGGCGGCAATGTGGTCGCTGATCCTGACCGCTTTGTCGAAACGATCGATTTTAGCGAAACGCGCAACTATGTGTGGGCAGTGTATGCGTTTTATGGGGTGTATCGCGGAATGTACGAGTCCACCCGATAATCGGTGTCAGTCCAAAGGTCAGCAAGCTTTTGACGTAAAGATTGCGCGACAGTAGCCGAGCCATCTGAACAGGTTGGAGGAGGGAGTCAGTCACGAGTTTTTTGACAAGACTGTTGGTACCACTCATAATTATCGTTACACGTAACAACACTCCTCGTATGAGCCCCTGTTACTGCGCAGCAACATCATTCAACGATCACGCCACCTTCAGCCGGTAAGACGACCTCCGATGCAATGCATTGCAAGGGGATGCGCGCATGGAACTGCTCTTCAGCTTGTTCACTATCATTATCCTCACCGCCAGTATTGTGTACGTCTTGCTGCAAGATTGGCAAGCAACCGCGAACCGGCTGTTTACTGTTTACATCTGGTTCACTGGTGCTGAGTATTGCCGGCGCCGTACGATATACTAGCCGCAATCCCACCGAGATCTGGCTGCTCTCTGGACTGCTTACCTCGTTGTTAGCAGCTATTTTTGGCTTGTTCGTTTGGCTCATCATGATCGTTTTTATGCCCCATCGCTACCGCCAACCAGTGGTGCGTTGGGCCGCCGTTGCGCCATACGCCGTGATGGCGGTCTTGCTCGCGATCGATTGGTATGGCCGCTTTGGTCTGGTCGGCGGTGATGTTTTTCGGGAAGAGATTGGCCGCTTGAGTTTTGTGCGCGGGCCTTTTTCTGGCCTGCGCTGATGTACATCATCGGTTGCGTGATTGTGCCGATTGTGATGCTGGTGACAATTACCGTGCAGCATCCCAAAATGCGCAGCCTTGCACTTTGGTTAACAGCAGGGGCGGCATTGACCTTAGTGACTGGCTTCGTCTTTCGCGAATTAGGCATGGTAACGCTGACCTACGTCAGTCTCTTACCGCTTCATGTGGTATTTGGTTGGGGCGTCATTCGCTACGGCGTCTTCCGGCCTTCGCAAATCGCGTTGCAAGTCGCAGTCGAGAACCTGCCCGACGGTGTGCTGATCCTCGACGCTGGCCGTTATGTGCGGTTTGCCAATCGCGCG
>NZ_DAOTWH010000316.1:0-3512 GCF_034435895.1 Chloroflexus sp. | reverse complement strand
TACCGGCTGGGGCGCGATGCGGCAACTCCCCACCGAACGTCCGAGCGAAATGGTTAAAAGTGCAAAGGTAGTGATCATGTGAACGCTTATAGGCGCCGCACGGCCGTGCGGCGCTACAGGGCGCTAAACGTTATGCATTTGTATACGTTGGCTGACGGCTGGCAGATTCGCCCGCTGGCCGAATTTACCCAAGGCATCTATCCGCGCAATGATCAGGGATGGTTACCAGCCATTGTGCCGGCCCATTGGCAGCAATTGCCCGGCCTTGAAACCCACAGCGGCAAGGTCGTGTACCGCTGCCGGTTTGCCAACCCTCCCGCACCCGACCCGCTGCCCGGCGAACGGCGCTGGCTGCGGATCAACGGCGCGTTTTATTACCGCCATACCTATTTCAACGGAGTCGATCTTGGCGCGCACGAAGGCTATTTCGAGCCGTCCGAGCACGAGCTTACCACATTCTTGAAGCCGGAAAACACCCTCATCATCGAACTCGATTGCCCCGACGAGCACAATAAAATCGGCAAGCGCATGATTACCGGCGTCTTTTCCCACTGGGATTGCTTCGATCCGCAAGCCAATCCGGGCGGGATTTGGCTGCCGGTCGAGTTGCACCGCAGCGGGCCGGTGCGGTTGCGCGCTGCCCGCCTGCGCACCGAACATTGCGATGCCCGGCTGGCCCAGTTGCGCTTTGCCCTTGATCTCGATGCCGCGCAGGCCGTGGCGATCCGCAGTGAAATCGTCTTTGCTCCGCTGACCTTTCACGGCGAAACCCAGACCTTCACCGTACAACGGCGTCTACGCAGCGGCGCGCAGACGGTGCAGGGCTTGCTGAAGCTGCGCGAGCCGCGGCGCTGGTGGACGCACGATCTTGGCCGGCCTGATCTCTATCAGGTGACAGTGCGGATCTGGCTTGATGATACGCTCAGCGATGAGCAGTCATTTGCCTATGGCGTGCGCACCTTCGAGCTGCGCGATTGGATTCCGCACCTGAACGGCGAGCGGTTCCTCGCGAAAGGCAATAACTACCCTCCCGGCGATATGCGCATCGCGACGATGAATCGCGAACGCGCCGATCGCGATCTCGCCTTGGCCCGCGAGTGCCACATAAATATGCTGCGCGTCCATGCTCATATCGACCACCCGGCCTTCTACGACGCCGCCGACGCTGCCGGTATCCTGCTCTGGCAAGATTTTCCGCTCCAGTGGATCTATCGCACCGAGGTGTTGCCGGCAGCGCGCCATCAGGCGCGAGCCATGGCGCGCTTGCTCGGCAACCATCCTAGCATCGCGATCTGGTGCATGCACAACGAGGCGATCCATCTCGAAGACACCGCCGATGAGTCGTTAGGCGCCCGGCTGCGCACCTACCAGTCGGCGTTCATTTTTAGCTGGAACCGCGACGTGATGGATGTCCAGTTGAAGCAGATCGTCGAAGAAGAAGACCCAACGCGCCCCGTGATCCGTTCGTCGGGCGAGCCAGACGTACCCTACGTGCGTACCGGCACCGATGCCCATGCCTACTTTGGCTGGTACCGCACCTATGGCACGTTGGCGTTTGGCGAAACGGTGCGCGCCCGCTTCCCTAACAACCTGCGCTTTGTGACCGAATTCGGCGCACAGAGCTTTCCGAATCTTGAAAGCAGCTTACGCTTCATGCCCGACCCGCTCGATGATGCCGCTATTACCCGCCTTGTTGAACGGCACGGGTTACAGGCTGAGATTATGTCGGCGTGGTATCCGTGGCGACAAGCCGCCTCACTGGCCGAAGTCATCGAGATGTCGCAGAACTATCAAGCCGAACTCAACCGCTTTTACGTCGATCGCTTGCGTTACCACAAATATCGCCCGACCGGCGGGATCATTGCGTTTCTGTTTGTTGACCCCTACCCGGCAGTGCTGTGGAGCGTGATCGATTATTGGCGTACGCCCAAGCGTTCGTATTACGCCCTGCGCGATTGCTTCCGCCCGCACTATGCCTTTACCCTGATCGAACCGCGCGACTTCGTGATCGGTGAAGTGATCGATGTGCCAATCTACGCCGTCAACGATGCTCGCCAACCGTTGGCCGGCGCGCAAGTCACCATTACGATGCGCGATCCCGCAGACGTTGAATTGGCCACCGTCGTGCGCTACCTCGACCTGCCTGCCGACTCGCTCGCCACCGAGATCGATCACTTGCGCCTCACCCCCCTTCACCCCGGACGGTATACGATCGAGTTACGCCTGATTGGGGCCGGGCCGGAATTTACCAACTGCTACCATCTGACGGTCGTAGAAGCTGCGGCGGGACGGTGAGCAAAGCCTGTGTCCCTTTTTTACCGCCGAGGGCGCGGTGGGTGGGGTTAGCTCACGGCGGGCATCTGTCCCCGCTCCATTGCCGCATAGCCACAAAGAGACGCAAAAGACGCAAAAATAGCGCTATTTGTGTATTTTGCGTCTTTTCGTGGCTATTCTACCCGCACAGCGGGCTAGCCCTCACCCCTAACCCCCGCTCCCACCACACGGCGGGAGAGGGGGAGCTGCGGGCTAGGCGGGCACGGCATAGCTGGCACGGAACCCAGCAGCAACCCTCTCCCGCGCCAGTGGGAGCGGGGACGGGGGTGAAGGCGCCCCTCCCCCGCTGGGGGAGGGGCTAGGAGTGGGGGCTAGCCATTTACCGCTGAGGGTGCTGAGGACGCAGAGGATGATAGGGAGCGGCAGTAGGTCTTTGCGCGGGTGCTGCGCGCCCGCAGCAATCTCCCGCGATTGCGGAACACACCCCCGCATCGGAAACGATGAACCGTGCACATCCGTCTCAACCCGTGGGTATCCGTGTCCCATTTCCCCCACGTTGGTGCAAACCAATGGCGTGGAGGCATCCCTCGCGCTGAAGTGGGAGATTGCTTCGCCGCCGTTGGCGGCTCGCAATGACAACCGGCGAGCGGCTCTTCCCCAAAAAACCTCTGCGGAGCCGGCAGCCGTCCGGCTCTGCGTCTTGGCTCGCTTTGCGTCTTTACGTTGACTGCCTTTGCCCACTCTGCGCCTCGGCGTTGTGATCCTCGCACTAACGCAATGCAGAACGTCTACTGATGGTACAATACAGCCGAGGAAACGGATTCGCCGATCGGCAAGGTTGCAAGAACGTATGCCCATCTCGTACCGCGAGCAGGCGCCATTGACGTGTCCGCATTGCGGCAATGATTTTAGCGCCGAGATTTGGTTAATTATCGACGCCGACGAGGAGCCGGCAGCGGCAGCGGCGCTGCGCCGTGAAGAGGTGAACATGGTCGCCTGCCCACACTGTGGCGCCCGTGGGCCGGCTGGCGCGCCGTTGCTGTATCACGATGCCCAAGCTCGCCGGGTGTTGTTTGCGCCCGCTCCCGGCGCGGCAGATCACGAGATTCGCGAGCAGGCCCGCGAGCTGCACGCCTTGTTGGTCGGTTCGATTGATATTGAGCAGCGGCGGCCCTATTTAGCCGATGTCGACATCGCCCAAGATATGAGTGGGTTGGCCCATCTGCTGCGCCGGCTCG
>NZ_DAOTWH010000315.1:0-11712 GCF_034435895.1 Chloroflexus sp. | reverse complement strand
CGCCGGCGCCAAAACTGCCGCCGCGCCCGCTCTGGCAGCGCGCTCTGCGTGGCGCCGTCTTTGGGGTGTTGTTTAAGCGGATGGAGGTCTTCCGCCTCTTTTCGGCTATGATGCGCCTCTACCAGCGCAGCGGCGCGCAGTGGCTGGCCCGCAAGAGCGGCCTCCTCAAGCTGTTGGGGTTGGCCGATACCGAAGCGATGCTGCCGCCGATCAGCGACCGCTTCAGCGTGCCGCAGGGGCAGATTTTGTCGGCGGAAGGCGAACGGCGCTACAGTGTCGCGCTGCTCACCGGTTGCATTATGAGCACGGCATTCGCGCATGTCCACGAGGCTACTATTCGGGTGTTACGAAAGAATGGCTGTGAAGTGATCATTCCGCCTGATCAAGGCTGCTGTGGCGCACTACATACGCACGGCGGCGATCTTGACGGCGGGCGCGAGCTGGCCCGGCGGAACATTGCGGCCTTTGAAGGCTTGGGAGTGGACGCGATTATTGTCAATGCCGCCGGTTGCGGCAGCACGCTCAAAGAGTACGGCCACCTCTTGCACAACGATCCGGCGTGGCGCGAGCGGGCTGAACGGTTCAGCGCCAAAGTTAAGGATGTGCATGAATTTCTGGCCGGTATCGAGTTAAACCGCGCCGCTTTGGGCCGGCTTGATCTCACCGTCACCTATCAAGAGCCGTGCCACCTTGTCCATGCCCAGCGCATCAGCGCCCAACCACGGGCATTGCTAACGGCCATCCCCGGCTTGACCTTGAAAGAGATGCCTGAGTCGTCGTTGTGCTGTGGCAGCGCTGGCATCTACAACGTCACCCAGCCTGAGATGGCGATGAGCCTTGGCGCGCGCAAGATCGACAATGCGCTGACCACCGGGGCCGAGGTTATTGCTACGGCGAACCCCGGTTGTGCATTGCAATTGGCCGGCGAACTGCGCCGGCGCGGCAAGCAGGTCGAGGTGCGGTATATTATCGAATTGCTCGATGCCGCGTATCGAAAAGTTGAAACCCCTGCCTGACAATTGCAATAAGCGATTTCTAACAGCCCTGTGCAGCCACGTAAGTTCTGCACAGGGCTTGTTCATGTTGCGGGTTTCCTTCAACCTATGCTACTATAAATTGCACCAATTGGCACAAGTATCGCGTGAATGCCGGTTGATGAGGTGAACACGGATGCCCACAGGTGAAATGTTGGTCTGCCAGAAGCTGTTTGACGGCCATCTGTGTCACTTTCGTGTTCGTGCGGTATCCTTCCAATCTATCGCTTGTTAAGACTGGCATGGGATGCGTAGCAGTAGCGGTTTGAGCCTAGGCTGTCTTGAGTCGTTCGGGTTGTCGCATCTATTCCTGACAGGTACCAAACTTAGACGAAAGATGTATCAAGCGGGCAGCATTGACTAGCTCATCTTCTGCTATAATCGAACGCGATAAAATGTGCCCAAATTCACAAGTTTGCGTGCGGGTTATTGGATCCGCCCCGTATCTAGTCTGGCCACGCCAATGAGTGAGATCAATCTTCACCCTGCCGCGCCTGAGATCGAGGCTGTGCGCGCCCAATTGCAACAGGCGCGCGGCAAGCAGTTCTGGCGTTCGCTCGACCAATTGGTCGACACCCCTGCCTTCCGTGAGTTGGTCGCGCGCGAATTTCCACAGGGCGCGAGCGAGCTGGCCGATCCGGTGTCGCGCCGCACCTTCCTCAAGCTGATGGGGGCATCGCTGGCGCTTGCCGGTTTGTCGGGTTGTACGTTTGCCATCAAGCAACCGCAAGAGAAGGTGGCCCCCTTCGCGCGCGCGCCGCGCGATCAGATCCCCGGTATTCCCAACTATTACGCCACCGCCGTGACACTCGATGGCTTCGCGCTGGGGGTGACGGTCAAGAGCCATGAGGGCCGCCCCACCAAGATCGAAGGCAACCCGGTCCATCCGGCTAGTC
Organism: Chloroflexus sp.; assembly: GCF_034435895.1. Classification (GTDB taxonomy): domain Bacteria; phylum Chloroflexota; class Chloroflexia; order Chloroflexales; family Chloroflexaceae; genus Chloroflexus. Next base: position 9,782 of record NZ_DAOTWH010000315.1, on the reverse strand, counting down.
TTGGCGCAACCGATGTCTTTGCCCAAGCTGAGTTGTTGGCGTTGTACGATCCCGACCGGCCTGAAACCGTGCGCCGGAGCGGCCTGCTGAGCACGTGGCAGAGCTTTGTCACCGCTATTACCGAGACGTTGCAGGTGCAGCGCGCCTTGCAAGGTCAAGGGATGCGGTTGCTGACGCCGACCATCACCTCGCCAACCTTGCGGGCTCAGATTGCCGAGTTGCTGACGAATTTCCCGGCGGCGCGTTGGGTGCAATACGATCCAGTCGGGCGCAGCAATACCTATGCAGGCACCGCATTGGCCTTCGGCGCACCCTACGAGCCGCGCTACAATTTCGCCGAGGCGGATGTGGTTGTGGCGTTCGATGCCGATTTCGTCAGCGAGGGGCCGGGGCGCGTGCGCTACGCTCGCGATCTGATGCAGCGCCGCCGCGTCCGCGCCAAAATCGAATCAATGAGCCGGTTGTACGTCGCCGAACCGCTCTTTTCGCCGACTGGCGCGCTGGCCGATCACCGGCTGGCGGTGCAGGCCGGTTTGATTGGCCAACTGGCCGCGGCGGTGGCCAACGAGTTGGGGGTGGCGGCTGTTGCGCCGGCCACTGGCCTCAACGAGGCACAGCAGCAGTGGGTGGCCGCCGTCGCCGCTGATCTGCGCCGCGCCGGCAATCGGGCGATGGTGGTGGTGGGCGAAGCCCAGCCGCCGGTGGTGCATGCGATTGCCCACGCGATCAATGTGCAGCTTGGCGCGGTCGGTACGACCGTTGAGTATACCGAGCCGGTTGCTCAGCCGTCTGATCCGCAAGATTTGGCTGCCTTGGTCAACGATTTGCGCGCCGGTAGCGTTGAGTTGCTGGTGATTATTGATAGCAACCCAGCCTTTACCGCCCCGTCCGATCTTGGGTTTGCCGAGGCGATGCGGCTGGCCAAGCAGGTTGTCGTGCTTAATCCCTACGAAGACGAAACGGCGGCGCTGGCGACGTGGTTTATTCCGCTGGCCCATCCGCTCGAGTCGTGGTCGGACGCGCGCGCCTATGATGGGACGGCCAGTATTATTCAGCCGCTGATTATGCCGCTCTATGGCGCGCGCACTGCTCATGAACTGTTGGCGGTGTTGAATGGGTCGATCGGCACGACCGATTACGATATTGTACGTGGTTATTGGCAGCAGCAAACCGGGCTTGAGAGCGCCGCGTTCGACGATTTCTTTAAGCGGGCGCTCAGCGCTGGCGTGATCGATGGTTCGCGCTTCGCGCCGGTGGCTGTGACCTTGCAACCCGGTCTGCGTCTGCAAGCGCCGGCGCCTTCGGCTGGCCTTGAGCTGATCTTCCGTCCCGATCCGGCGATCTGGGATGGCCGCTTTGCCAATAACGGTTGGCTGCAAGAGCTGCCCCGCCCGATGACCAAGCTGACGTGGGATAACGCTGCGCTGGTCAGTCCGCGTACTGCCATTCGCTTGCTGAATCTCCCTTTTGACCCGGCCAGCCTTGCCGCCCCCGGTCGCGCGCGCGAGCAGGCGCTTGAGCGGTTGTCTGGCGAGAATGGCCGCATGATTGATGTGAATACCCCAGTGGGGACGTTGCGGCTACCGATCTGGATCGTGCCCGGCCATGCCGACGATACGATTACGGTGACGCTGGGGTATGGCCGCACCCATGGCGGGCGGGTGGCGGAAGGCGCTGGGTTCAATGTCTATCGCCTGCGCCAGAGCGCCAATCCATGGCTAGTGGCCGGTGTGAGCGCAACCGCTGTGAACGAGCGCTATCTGCTGGTCAGCACCCAAGATCACTGGACGCTGGAAGGGCGGGATGTGGTGCGGGCCGGGGAATTTGCCCGCTTTAAGGAAGACCCCAAGTACATTGCCAAAGAGGTCTACACCGAGAAATACGGTTCGCCTGAGCAGAAGCCAAAGTACCAGTCGCTGCTGCCGGGGTTTGATTACAGCACCGGCAACCAGTGGGGCATGGTGATCGATCTCTCGGCGTGTATCGGCTGCAATGCCTGCGTGATCGCCTGCCAAGCCGAAAACAATATCCCTATCGTCGGCAAAGAGGAAGTGGCGCGTGGCCGCGAGATGCACTGGATCCGGATCGACCGCTATTATGCCGGGAGCGATCTCGACAACCCCGAAGCCTACATGATGCCGATGACCTGCGCCCAATGCGAGCAGGCGCCGTGCGAATTGGTCTGCCCAGTTGCGGCGACGGTGCATGACGCCGAAGGCATCAACAATATGGTTTACAACCGCTGTGTCGGTACCAAATACTGCTCGAACAACTGCCCCTTCAAGGTGCGCCGGTTTAACTTCTTGCAGTACAGCGACCTGACCAGCGAGAGCCTGAAGCTGATGCGTAACCCGGAAGTGACGGTGCGTAACCGGGGTGTGATGGAGAAGTGCAGCTACTGCGTGCAGCGGATCAGCGCAGCGCGGATCAGGGCCAAAGTGGAAGGCAACCGCTCCATTCGCGATGGCGAGGTTGTCACGGCTTGCCAGCAGGTCTGCCCGACTGAGGCGATCATCTTCGGCAATATCAACGATCCCAATAGCCGGGTTGCCCAGCTTAAGCAGCAGCCGCATAACTATACCGTCTTCGATGAGCTGAATCTTAAGCCGCGCACGAGCTATCTGGCCCGGGTGCGTAATCCTGATGAAGCGCTTGCGGGCGGCCATGGCGAAGGGTAGCAGCAGGCCGGCTTGGTGTGGCCGGCGCTAGAAATGAGTAGTGGCGTATGGTGCAATCTGTTCGCAGATCGATCTTTACCCGTATTGCGCGGCTGGCGTGGCTGCCGCTCTGTCTGCTGCTGGTCGCCTGTCACGTTGATATGTACGACCAGCCGAAATATAAGCCGAACGATGTAAGTTCGTTCTTCCCTGATGGCCGGGCCATGCAGCCGCCGCCGGCCAATACGGTGCCGTTGAATAGCTACAATCCCAATTCGCCGTTGATGACCGGGCGGATCGAAGGGCAGTTGGCCGATCAATTGCCGCCAGAAATCAAGCTCGATGCTGCCCTGCTGGCCCATGGCCAATCGCGTTACAACGCCTTCTGCGCGCCGTGTCACGGTTTGGTGGGTGATGGGAATGGGGTAATTGCCTATCGCGGCCCAATGACGGTGACGAGTCTGCATAACGACCGGTTGCGCACAGTGCAGATCGGCTATTTCTTTGATGTGATTACGAACGGCATCGGTAAGATGTATAGCTATGCCTCGCGTATCCCACCTGAAGATCGCTGGGCCATTGCCGCGTATGTGCGCGCCCTGCAATTGAGCCAGAATGCCGATGTCGCCTTGTTGACCGAGGCTGAGCTGCAACAAGTGAGAGCCGGCCGCTAGGCTAGAGAGCGAGAGACGCAACCTATGTCTGCCCAAATCTTTCCGCGGAATGCCAACGCGATCTTTCTGGCCAGCCTGTTCGGCCTTGTGATGCTGGTGGTCGGCATCGTTGCTGCCCTAGTCGGGTTTTATCTCTCGCCGTGGTATACCGATGTCGGGATTGCCCCGGCCCAGCCGGTGCCGTTTAGCCATAAGCATCACGTTAGCGAGCTGAAGATCGATTGTCGCTATTGCCACGCGACCGTCGAGAAGGCGGCAACGGCCGGTTTCCCGGCGACCGAGACCTGTATGTCGTGCCACTCGCAAGTGTGGACGACGAGCCCGTTGCTAGAGGTGGTGCGCGCCAGCTATCAGACCGGCGAGCCGGTGGTGTGGAACCGGATTTACGATCTGCCCGATTTTGTCTATTTCAACCATTCGGTGCATGTGGCGAAAGGGATTGGCTGTAGCTCGTGCCATGGCCGGATTGACCAGCAGCAGTTAGCGGCCAAAGCCCAACCGCTCTATATGGGATGGTGTTTGGGCTGCCATCGCGCGCCGGAAGATTACATTCGCCCGCGTGAAGAGGTCTTCAATATGGAGTGGGATGTCAACTCGCTATCGTTAGCCGAGCGGCAGCGCTTGGTAGTAGAGTACCAAATTCCAACCGATGGCCAGTTGACCAACTGCTTCGTGTGCCACCGCTAGAGGAGATTTATCATGAGTCACGCGCATGCGCATAGTGAAGGCCCTTCTGCCGAGAGCTTGGCGCTCAATCACGAAGTGAGCGACGCACGCACCCAGCCGGTGATTTGGGGGGGCATCATGGTTGTCGTCACCATGGTGTTGGCGTTTGTGCTGGCGATGGTGTTGTTGGTGGTTTGGGTGGGGCCGGTGGCCGATCAGAGCAATACCCTCTTGAATGACGAGATGACGCAACTGCAATTGCCTCCGGCGCCACGGCTTGAGCAAAATCCCCGGGTTGACGGTGATCGGATCATTGCCGAAGCGACTGAGCGGCTCGAAAGTTATGGTTGGGTCAATGAGCGGGCCGGAAAGGCGCATATTCCGATCGAGCGGGCAATGGAACTCTTGCTCGAACATGGGTTGGATGCGGTGAAATAGCCCGCTGCATCACTAGAGAGCAGGAAGTATGAGACTCTGGTTTTCGTTCGCACTGATGGGGTGGCTCGCGGTTCTGCTGCTAGCGCCGGCGACGGCGCTGGCGCAGGGTGGTAAGACGAATCCATCCGATAACGTCGGTTTTGAGCAGCGGATGGGGGCGCAGGTGCCGCTCGATGCCATCTTTATTGACGAGCGGGGGGGTGAGGTGCGGCTCGGCCAGTTTTTTACCGCTGGCCAGCCGGTCATTCTGGTGATGAGCTACTACGAATGCCCGATGCTCTGCTCGTTTGTGCGCGAAGGGGTGTTGGCGGCGCTGCAACAGGTGACGCTCACGGCAGGGCGTGATTTTCAGGTGGTGAATATTAGCATTGATCCACTTGAAACGCCGATGCTAGCGGCGAACGTGAAGACGTTGACAGTGCAGCGCTATGCTCGCCCCGGTGCTGAGCATGGTTGGCACTTTCTGACCGGCAGCGAAGAGCAGATCCGGCGGGTAGCAGACGCGATTGGGTTCAAGTATTTCTACGACGAGACGATCGATCAATATGCCCACGCTGCCGGGATGGTGGTGCTGACGCCGGAAGGCAAAACCGCGCGCTATTTCTTTGGGATTGAGTTTAACGGGTCGGATGTGCGGTTAGGCATCGTCGAGGCTTCAGCCGGCAAGGTGGGCAATCCGATTGACCAGTTCTTGTTGCTCTGCTACCAGTATGACCCAGCCTCTGGCAGCTATACGCCGGCGATTATGACCATCTTGCGCATCGCCGGGGCGCTCACGGTCATTGGGATTATCACAATGATTGTCATGTTAAGCCGCTCGACTCCCGGCGGCAATTTGCCGCCGCCGCGTGAGGCGGCGCCGGCCTAGCGGTAGTAGCGAGCGGGGCAGTTTCGCCCCCAGATAGGACGAGGTATGCGCGATTTTCCGTTGTTTCCCGATCAGGCGTCAACCTTTGCGTCACAGGTTGACCAACTCTACTTCTTTCTAGTGGCCCTGAGCCTGATCTTCGCCGGGGTGCTGCCGTTTGTCATTCTCTATCTGATCGTTCGCTATCATCGCAGCCAGAAGGTTGATCGCAGCAATCCAGTTGACTCCAATTTGAAACTAGAGCTGACGTGGACGCTGATCCCGCTGGCGTTGGTGATGGTAGTCTTCTTCTGGGGCGCGTTTCTCTATGTGCAGATGCGTACGCCGCCAACCCGCACGCTTGATGTCTATGTAATCGGCAAGCAGTGGATGTGGCACGTGCAACATCCGAATGGCAAACGTGAGAATAACGAGTTGCACGTTCCAGTTGGCCAACCGGTGAAGTTAATCATGACTTCGCAAGATGTTATTCATAGCTTCTATGTGCCGGCCTTCCGCGTCAAGCAAGATGTGCTGCCCGGACGCTACACGATCATGTGGTTTGAAGCGACCAAACCCGGCGAGTATCACCTCTTCTGCGCCGAGTATTGCGGCACCGAGCACTCGCTGATGATCGGGCGGGTGGTGGCGTTGCCGCTGGCCGATTACGAGCGCTGGCTGGCGACTCCCGGCCCGGTGGTGTTGCCCGACGGAACGATCGATACCGGCCAGCCGGTGGTTGCGCCAGCGATCGGCGATCCGATGGCGGCTGCCGGCGCGCGCCTGTTCACCAGCCTCGGCTGTCTTGGCTGCCACGCGATGGCTGGCGGCAGCGTCGGGCCAAGCTTGCAGGGCCTCTACGGCGCAAATGAGAAGATAGCCGACGGTTCGACGGTGGTGGCCGATGAGAATTATCTGCGGGAATCGATCCTCAATCCGAACGCGAAGATTGTGGCCGGTTATCCCGCAGTGATGCCGTCGTATCAGGGGCAGATTTCCGAAGACCAGCTCAACCAACTGATTGCCTATATCAAGTCGCTTGTCGACACGGGGAACTAGCCTATGAGCACGCTTTCGCTTCCACAGAGCAGCTATATTCGTGACAACTCGCGCACCTTCATCGATTGGTTGAAGTCGTGGCTGTTGACAGTCGATCACAAGCGGATTGCAATTCTTTACCTGCTGGCGATCAACTTCTTTTTCCTGCTCGGCGGGTTGGCCGCAACGCTGGTGCGAGTCGAGTTGATCACGCCGCAAGGCGATCTGATGTCGTCGGATGTCTACAACCGGGCCTTCACCTTGCACGGCGTGATCATGGTCTTCTTCTTCCTGATTCCGTCGATCCCGGCGGTGTTGGGCAACTTTTTGGTGCCCCTGATGCTCGGCGCGCGCGATCTGGCCTTCCCGCGCCTGAATCTGCTGAGCTGGTATCTGTACATGATCGGCGGCATCTTTGCCCTGATTGCGGCCGTCTTTGGCGGCGTCGATACTGGCTGGACGTTCTATACGCCATTTAGCTCGACCTACTCTAATTCGAATGTGGTGATGACGATCACCGGCGCGTTCATTATGGGCTTTTCATCCATTTTGACCGGTATCAACTTTATCGTCACCATCCACAAGATGCGCGCCCCCGGCTTGACGTGGTTCCGGTTGCCGCTCTTTATTTGGGCCAACTACGCGACCAGCATCATTCAGATTCTGGCGACGCCGGTGTTGGGGATTGCGCTGCTGCTAGTCGTGGTCGAGCGGTTGTGGGGCGTGGGGATTTATGACCCCGCGCTTGGCGGCGACCCGCTGCTCTTCCAGCATCTCTTCTGGTTCTATTCGCACCCGGCGGTCTACATCATGATCTTGCCGGCGATGGGTGTGATTAGCGAACTGATCAGCACCTTCTCGCGCAAGCGCATTTTCGGCTACGAGTTTATCGCCTTCTCGAGCATTGCTATTGCTATCTTGGGATTCCTCGTCTGGGGGCACCACATGTTCGTGAGCAGCCAGTCGGTCTACGCCGGCTTGGTCTTCTCGTTCATTACGATGCTGGTGGCGATCCCGTCGGCGATTAAGGTGTTTAACTGGACGGCAACGCTCTATAAGGGTTCGATTAGCTATCGCACGCCGATGCTCTACGCGCTTGGCTTTATCGGCCTGTTCGTGATCGGCGGGCTGACCGGCATCTTCCTTGGGGTGACTGCGGTTGACCTGCACGTGACCGATACCTACTTTGTGGTGGCCCACTTCCACTACGTGATGGTCGGCGGCACGATTATGGCGTATTTGGGTGGCATTCATTTCTGGTGGCCCAAGATGACTGGCCGGATGTATAACGAGACGTGGGGCGGCATTGCGGCGCTCATTATCTTCGTGGGCTTTAACATGACCTTCTTCCCGCAGTTCATCCTCGGTTATCTGGGTATGCCGCGCCGCTATCATGTCTACCCGCCAGAGTTCCAAATCTTGCATGTGATGAGCACGGCGGGAGCAAGTATTTTGGCGATCGGCTTCATCGTGCCGCTGATCTACCTTGCCATCTCGTTGCGCAAGGGGGCGATTGCTGGCGATAATCCGTGGGGCGCGACCGGGCTTGAATGGAAGACTTCCTCGCCACCGCCGACGTTCAATTTCGACAAGACGCCGATTGTGACCGAAGAAGCGTATGCCTATCCGCCGGAAGCGGCTGAGCGCGATGCGGCAGCGTGGCGGCCCGGCTCGCCCTTGTAAATCGCTAGCAGTGGAATGGGAGCGACGTTCTCGCGCAACGTCGCTCCGGATTCGCATACATGTGTCATTTGGGCAGAGAACATACATCGTCATTGGACGCAGAGGAGAGAGCGTTGGCAACCATCACACACGAAGAAGCGCATGCGCATACGCACGGCCCCGAACTGCAACACCAGTTCGAGACGCCGGAGCAGCAGAAAGAGGCGGCCACCTTAGGCATGTGGGCCTTCCTCGTCACCGAAATCATGCTCTTCGGCGGCATCTTTATGGCCTACATCGCTTACCGCTGGGCTTTCCCAGAGGCGTGGGAAGAATCGGCGGCGCTGCTGAATACGCCGCTCGCTACCGTCAATACGGTGGTGCTGCTGGTGAGTTCGTTGACGGTGGCGTTGGCGGTGAATGCCGCTGAAGAGGGGAAGAAGCGGCGCCTGATCACGATGCTAGTGCTGACAATCGTGCTGGGTTTGAGCTTCCTTGTGATTAAGGGGTATGAGTACAGTGAGAAGTTTGCTCACTGCGCCGGCGCCAAGGATCCGATTAGTTGGATCGCTGGTCGCGACCTGCACGAAAGCCACGAGTGTTTGGTGCCGGGGCGCGGGTTCCATTTCCCCGATGAGCATGGCACAGTGAGCAGCGGGCACGGAGCGACCAAGACGGCAACTATGCAATCTGGTCACCAGCTCTTTTTCTCGCTCTACTTCAGTGCAACCGGCTTGCACGCGATCCACATGATCATCGGTTCGGGGGTGATGACAACGATCTTGGTGATGGCCTTGCGTGATCGCTTCTCGCCCACCTACTTCACGCCGGTTGAGATTGGCGGTCTCTATTGGCACTTGATCGACATTATCTGGGTGTTTCTCTTCCCACTGTTCTATCTGGTTTAGGAGGGCGCGATGGCTGAACAGCATGCACATGCTCATGCGCATCACCACGGCGAGAAGCATACCCATATTTCGCGGGGAACCTATTACCGGGTCTTTGCGGCGCTGATGGTGCTGATGGTGTTGACCGTCGCCGCATGGTGGGCTGAGAAGAACCTGCTTGAGATGCCGGGATGGTTAGCGGTGACGATTGCGATGTCAATCGCGATTGCTAAGACGGTATTGATCGTGCTCTATTTTATGCACGTCAAGATCAGCAGCCGGATGACGCAAATCTACGCTGCCGGTTCGTTTATCTGGTTGATCATTCTATTTGTGATAACAATGAGTGATTATGTGGCCCGCGGCTGGCCGCCGCAGGTCGGGCCGTTGCCATAGTGTGAAGCGGTAGCAACGCAATCACCACTCATGGGTGCGGGTGCAAGCCAACGGCCCGCTTGAGCTGCCGATGTCCAGCCGCGAAGCAATGCAATCACCACTCATGGGTAGGGTGCAAGGGCGGGTTTTAAACCCGCCCTTGCCGTCTTTCTAACAACCCGCTCTGGGCCAGCGATCTACCCAAACCGCTGGCGCAGCGCGGCGAGGCTGGTATGGGCAAGGCTCGGCAGGGTGAGATCGGCGGGAGGCAAGGGCACTTGCCCCGAAATTGCGCCGGGGATGGCAACTACCGGGCAGCCGGCGGCGCGGGCGGCGCGGATGCCGTTCGGTGAGTCTTCCAGCACGAGGCAAGCGGCTGGAGGCAGGCCCAGCCGGGCCGCGGCGGTCAGAAACAGATCGGGCGCCGGTTTGGTGGCGACCACATCATCGGCAGTCACAACCGTTGCAAAGGCGTGGTACACATCGAGCCGTCGCAGCCACCCTTCGACCCAACGACGGCTGCTGCTGCTGGCGACAG
>NZ_DAOTWH010000314.1:0-6542 GCF_034435895.1 Chloroflexus sp. | reverse complement strand
TACCGGCTGGGGCGCGATGCGGCAACTCCCCACCGAACGTCCGAGCGAAATGGTTAAAAGTGCAAAGGTAGTGCTCTCCGTTACTCCTCATCCTCCTCGTCTTGCCGGCCCGCCCCGCCGTCAAGGAAGATGACCTCATCGGCCCGCACATAGGTGCGCCACCGGGTTTGCCCGCTCTCGCTGTCTTGCCACTTGTCAGTGCGCAAGCTTCCCATCACCATCACCCGCCGCCCCTTTTGCAGGTAATTGCCGCACACATCGGCTAGCCGCTCCCACGCCTCCACCGTCGTCCATTCGGTCTCGCTCGTGCGCTTCCCCTGCTCGTCATTGGCGCCCGGCCGGTTGGTCGCCAAATTAAACCGGCAAAATGAAACGCCATTCCCGACCTGCCGCACCTCCGGATCCGCCCCCAGCCGCCCAATCAACTCCACCCGATTCATCGTACCCCGAAAACTGCGCATCGCCTGCTCCTTTCTCGCTTGCACCCCAAAAATTGTCCCTGCATGAAAGAAACCGCAGCAACTGGTCAAAAGTTGCGCGGTTGGGTAAAAATTCGTTACAATTGATCATTCAAGAGACGCTTCAGCGCCGACGACACGCGGAGGGTTGTCACTTCTTGCCACCTACCCCGTTCAAACGGATGGATCAGCACGACGCCACGCTGTCTTGCTGCCAACTTGCGGTCAGCTTCCCTCAGTACCAGCATAGCGCGCCGGCAGACGATTGCGACCGGGATGCCAAACGCAAACCGGTGATCATGACCACCACACCAGCGCCGGATCACTCATCTTGCCGCTAAAGCGGCGCATTCCAGCCGCCGTAGGTAATAGACAGCGGGTATAATGTTGACTATGACAATTGCGAGTCGTCCACCACATCAACCGGCTGGCGCCGCCGACACCATATCACCAACCACAACGATCCTTGCGCTCAGCAAGGCCGTGCTCTCGTCGCTCGATCTTCCCGGTGTGTTACAGCAAGTGCTCATCGCCACCCGCACGTTGAGCGGGGCCGATGTGGTAACAATCTGGCTGCTTGATGAGCAGGGCGAATGGCTAACGAGCGCTGCAGTTCTGGGATTAGAAGATCGATCTGAACACGAGCGCATCTTTCGCTTGCGCGTAGGCGAAGGCGTCGCCGGTTGGGCGGTCGCCCATCGCCAAATCCTGCAATTGCTTGATCCAGTCCGCGATCCGCGCTATGTCGCCATTTTGAACCACCATCCAGCCGTTATCCTCGCAATTCCGCTGATTGTGCGCGATCACTGTTTCGGCGCGCTGAGTCTGTCACGCTTTACAATGAGCGAACCGTTCAGCAACGAGGTGCTCGATACGATCGCAATCTTCGCCGATCTGGCCGCGATCGCGATCAACAACGCCACCACCGCCCAAATGCTGCGCCGGGCGACAGCACGCGAGCGCATTTTGGCCCACAGCGCCGAAATCTATCAGGCTGAGACGTTGATCATGCGCGAATTGGCCGATGTGTTAGGGGTTGAGCCGCGACTGATCACGACTACCCTAGACGAGCACCTGCTTGATCAAGCTGGTCAACCGGTCACTGCGCATGAGCTTGACCTGTTACGTAACGCAGGTGCGCTCATGGTCGATCTCCGCCTCGACGGTCTGCCGGCATGGTTGGTCGTGCATGCCCCCGGACGGTATTGGCGCAACGAAGATGCCGATCTGCTCGCCTTCGCTGCTGCCCAAATGATGCGCGCCCGCCAGCGCGCGTTCGAGCGACGCGCCCATGCCCGCGCTGAGGCGCTGAGCAACTTAGTTGCCCTCACCAATGCGCGGATCGATCAGGCCAGCGTGCTCGACCAGATCCTCAGCGAACTGCAACGCTTTGTTAATTTCGACTCGGCGTGCGTCTTTGTGGTGCATGACGAGGAGTACGTGCGCCTGATCGCCCAGCGCGGCTTGCGCAGCAAGGCCGATCAGATCACGCTGTACGCTGGGCCGGGGTCGCTCATTAACGACCTGCGCCGGTTAGGGGCCGCTATCTATCATCCTGATGTGCAGCGGGTGCCCGGCTGGCAGAAAGTGCCCGACAGCGATATTATCCGCTCGTGGATCGGGGTGCCCTTGCGGGTTGATCAGACGACGATTGGTGCACTCACCATCGACAAATGGACACCTAGCAGCTTTACCGCAGAAGATGTTGGCGCTGCGCAAATGTTCGGCGAGCAGGTGGCCGCTGTCATCAATAACGTGCGCTTGCTGCGCGAGGCGCAAGAGCGCGCGCGCCAGTTTCAAGTGTTGCAACAGTTTAGCGCCCGCATTGGCACGTTGCGCAACGTTGACCAATTGCTCGATGAAGCGTCTCAATTACTACACCGCTCGTTTGGCTATTATCAGGTGTTGATCGGGGTGATTGAAGGTGAACAGATCGTGGTTCGCGCCGCGCATGGCCATCTGATGCAAGGCCAATCGCAACAGCACCTCTTTCCGCCTATATCGATCACAACCGGCATCAGCGGCTGGGTGATTAGCCATGCTCGCCCAGTGATTGTCAATGATGTGATGCGTGATGAACGGTATGCCCATCACCCTAACCTGCCGGCTACCGCGGCTGAGATGATTGTGCCCATTCTGGTAGACGAGCAAATCTTTGGCATCATCATCATTGAAAGTGCGGTAAGGGGTATCTTTAGCCAAGGCGACCTCGACTTGGTGGCAGCGATGGCGCACCTAATCGGAGTTACGATCGCGAACCTCAACTATGATGCCGAGCTGCAACGCGCGCGAACAGTTTTGATCGAGCGTGACCGGTTGCGCGCCCTCGGCGAACTCTCCAGCGGCGTCGCTCACGACTTTAACAATTTGCTGACCAGCATTATTGGGCATGTGCAGCTCTTATTAGCCGAAGTCGATGCTCCCCGCCTGCGTGAAGGGTTACGCGCTATTGAACTAGCAGCCCTCGATGGCGCAACGACGGTGAGCCGCTTGCAAGGCTTCGCCCAAACCAGCCGCTCAACGCCGAATAGCCCCGTCGATCTCCATCAAGTCGTTGCAGAAAGTTTGGCCCTCACCCGTCCGCGCTGGCGCGACGAGGCGCAAAGTCGCGGCATCGCGATCGCTGTGCGTACCGAGACCTCACCGCTGCCGATCATCGTGGGTGATGCAGCCGCATTGCGTGAATTGGTGATCAATTTGGTCTTGAATGCGATCGACGCCATGCCCGACGGTGGTACTATCACTGTGCGCACGGCCCCGGCTCCCAGCGACATCTTGGGTGAAGCGGCAGTTATGCTCGAAATCCAAGACACCGGCATTGGCATCGATCCGGCGCTCCACGAACAGATCTTCGCGCCCTTTTTCTCGACTAAGGGATCGCGCGGCACCGGAATGGGGCTAGCGCTGGTGCGCGGCATCGTCCAACAGCACAGCGGGCGAATTGCCCTCGAAAGTGACCTCGGCAAGGGGGCAACCTTCCGCATCTGGCTGCCGGTAGGGCATCCGCCGCCGGTCGAGCAGCCGGCGCAACCATTGGTTACGCTCCCCGCCAGTTGCATCTTGGTCGTTGATGACGAAGAGGCTGTGCGGAAGGTCTTAGTCCGCATCCTCAAACGCTTCGGTCATCACGTTGATGAAGCCACTTCTGGCGAAGCAGCATTGGCGCAATTCGCAGTGGGACGTTACCACATCGTTTGCACCGATCTAGGCATGCCCAGTATGTCGGGTTGGGAATTAGCGGCCCATATCCGGCAGATTGACCCCAAGGTGCGGATTGTGCTCGTCACTGGCTGGAGCGAGCAGATCGATCCTGAAGAGGTGCGTTCCCACCAGATTGACGCTATTTTGGCCAAACCGTTTACTATCCAGCAGGTCCAAGCCGTGATCGCCGAGGTGTTGGCGTCCGCATAGCCCGCAGCAGCGAGGTTCGCTCCGGGTCGAAATGTCGAACCGTAGGTAGGGGATAGGAACTCGTATGGTGCGCTTCTGGTTGCAAGCGATTGGGGCCGCGCTCCGCTGGCTGCTGATCGGTGCGGTAGGATTGGTTGTAATCACGATATGGGCCACCGGCCAACCGCTGGCCGAACCCATGCCTCTCAGCGGCGATGCACTCATTATTGCAGCTATCGCCCCCCTCGATGTTGAGACGACGAGCCAAGCCGCCAATCTGCTTCAGGCCGGCGCAGCGCCGATCGCTTATCTGGCCGGCCCGCAGGCCGAACTCCTTGCCGCCGATCTGGCGCAACGCGGGGCGCCGAGTGACCGTTTGCAGATCCTGCCCGAACCAGCAGCGTTGCTCGCCACTGCGCAGGCTGCCGGTCACCGGCGGTTGATTATTACCGCTTCACCGGCTTATCGCCTCGCTTTTGTCCGGCAGGCCCAGACAAGGGGATTTGCCGTAGCAGTGCTTGAGGGTGGGCCGCCTTCTCTGAGCGAGCGCTTGGCTGCAACACTGATCTATTGGCAAATGGTTGTTGCCGGGCAAGCAAACTGATAACGATTATCAGATTCACTCACAAAAACTGATCAATGTCATTGCTCTTCCAAACGCACTAGAATGAGATATATTCCGTCTACGTCATAACGCAGTGCGTTGGTTATCCACAAAAAACGTTTAACACTTTACTGTTCGATCAGCGTATTGTAACGACCAAATACAGCATCAGAGAGGGGCAGCGTGCCATTGTATGCACAGACTATTGACAAATCGCGAAAAGTATATTACTATTTCTCTACTTTTGCGACGCTACGCTGTTGATGATGTCTCGGTTTAATCACAGTGTGAACGCCGGCAAGAAGCTGAAGCGAGGCTGATACATTGCTGACACAACCCCCAACCAGCCAGCTTCGCTTCCTAACCTGCCGACCTCCAGCGCCACCACGCGCGTGGCCACAGTCATTGACTTCGCTGGCCGGTCGGCAGACAGAAAGAGGAAAGACGCTCCATGATTGAGCTAAATCACGATCGCGCTGGTGATCTGCTACCGCTTGAACTGCAACATCTGCGTGAACGCGCTGTTCACCATCGGAGTAGGCACCGGCAACGCTCGCGACCATTTGCTGCTATTGCTGCGCTTATTCGTACGATGCCAGATCTGCAACCTTGGCTACGTCAACTTCCCTCCCGGTATCTGCTCCACTCTGTGGTTGCCCTTCTCTTCCCGGTCGCTCTGCTCCTCGGCCAATTGCCACTGCGTCCGGTACCGCAGACGCCAGCTCCACCCACCGCTGCGCCGGTGGTGGCTGAAGGCGATGTGCCTCTGATCATTCTTGGCCCGCTGAATCTCGATCCTGCTCGCACCGGTGAAGTGGTAGGCGATCCACCCCTTGAGGCCGATGAGTCGTTGCCGGTGCCGCTCACGGTGCTCTCGCGCAGCGAACAGACCGCACCTCTGATCGTGCCGGCAACCATTATTGCCGACGTAGCGAAGGTGCGCAACGGCCCCGGCTTGGTCTACGATGACATTGCCCGCCTGACCAGCGGCGCCGCGATCGAAGTCGTTGGTCGCTATGGTGAGTGGCTCCAGTTCCGTACCGCCGATGATCCGAGCTTGCGCTGGATCGCCGCTGAATTGGTGAATGTGCCGGAAGCGGTCTTCTATAACCTCAAGCCGGTGGCAGACGCTGCGATTCCGCCGCCGCCGCCGCCAAAGGTGGCGAGTGTGCGCGAGGATGGTCTTAACTTGCGCGACGGCCCCGGCACCAATTATGTCAGCATGAAACGCCTCACTGCCGGCCAAGAGCTGACGCTCGTCGAGCAGTTTAACGGCTGGTTCCTCGTTGAGGCTGGCGGTTTGTACGGCTGGGTCACGGCGGAATTTCTGAACATTGCGCCCGGTGTGGTCGAGCGCGTGCCGGTCGCCGCAACCATCCCTGATCCGAACCCGCCATTAGTCGGGGCCGTGCTCGAGAATTCGGTTAATCTGCGTAAAGGCCCCGGTTCAGCCTACGATCGCATCGGCGCCGTGAATGCCGGCACTCAGGTGAAACTGTTGGCACGGCACAAAGACTGGTACCGGGTTGAGCTGGCCAATGGCGCCAAGGCATGGATCTACGCTGAACTGCTTCAGGTGACGCCAATGGCCGCCCGGCGCGTGCCCTATACCAACGATATCCCGGCCCTGCCCAACCGTAGCCGTCTTGCTAACAGCGGCCCGGTCAATATCCCTGCCAGCGGCGATGTCGCGAGCTATGCGGTGCAGTTTGTCGGCTATCGCTACGTGTGGGGCGGTTCTAGCCCGCTCACCGGCTTCGATTGTAGCGGGTTGACATGGTATGTCTATCGCCAGTTTGGCGTGAGTCTGCCCCGCACGGCGGCGAGCCAGTTCAATACCCGCTATGGAGCGCTGATTAGCAGCCTCAATAATCTGGCCCCCGGCGATCTGATGTTCTTCGCCAATACCGGCGGTGGCCGCGGTATTACTCACGTTGCCATCTATATCGGTAATGGCCAGATGGTTCACGCCATGACGCCTGCCTACGGCGTTCAGATTTCCAGCATCTGGAGTTCGTATTGGACGAGCCGCTTCGCCGGCGCTATCCGCCCGTATCGGTGACACTTCGGCGGGGCGATGCGATGCATCG
>NZ_DAOTWH010000313.1:0-17646 GCF_034435895.1 Chloroflexus sp. | reverse complement strand
GGCGGGTGTCAAACCCGCCCCTACACCTTCCTACACCGCCGGCTCGTAGCAGGCGCGGCAGCGCGCCTCGTACATATCAAGACCGCCGACGACAATCGTCGGCGCAGTGGCCGGGGCGGGTTTGCCGTCAATCAAACGCTGCGAGCGAGTGGCATACGCACCGCACTTGACGCAAATCGCATACAGTTTATCAACTTGCTCGGCCAGCGCCAGCAAGTGCATCATCGCCGGAAACGGCTCGGCCCGGTAGTTGAGATCGAGGCCGGCCACAATCACCCGCGCGCCACGGTCGGCGAGCCATTGGCAGCCGCGCACCATCTCGGCTGGATCGTCATCGAACAGGTGCAATTCATCGATCGCGACCACATGCGCATCTTGGGCATGGGCCAAAATCTCACGCATCGTCGCCACGGTAATCGCCTCTAGCCGGCTGCCGCTATGGCTGGCTACCTGCCCCTCGGCATAGCGCGTATCCATCCGCGGCGTAAAGATCCGGTACGATTGGCGGGCAATCCGCACCTGCCGCATGCGCCGGATCAGCTCTTCAGTCTTGCCACTGTACATGCAGCCGCAAATTACCTCGATACGGCCGCTATCGCTCGGACGGGTCATTACTCCTCCTGAAATGGTACTATGCTAGGCTAAGTAGGGTACACTGTACATACGCCATCGGTAAGGGCGATCATTATTCACCCTTACCGTCTCGATCTTGCGGTCGCCTTACCCGGCTGCCGTTAACTTGCGGAGTATACCATATATGTCACGCCAGACAGAAGACGAACGCCTGCTACGCACCGATCCGTACCGGCATCCGCACGATTTTACCCATACCGACACGTGGCGCGTGTTGCGGATTATGGGTGAATTTGTGGAAGGATTCGAGAACATGGCCGGGCTTGGCCCCGCCGTCTCGATCTTTGGTTCGGCCCGAATTCCACCAACCTCACCTATCTATCTGGCAGCGAGTGAAACGGCTCGCTTACTCGCGCAGGCCGGCTTTACCATCATCACCGGCGGCGGTCCCGGCTTGATGGAAGCGGCCAACAAAGGCGCCCGCGCCGGCGGCGGGCGCTCGGTTGGCTGCACGATTGAATTGCCGTTTGAAGCGGGCGCGAACCCATTTCTCGATCTCGAAGTGCGATTTCGCTACTTCTTCATCCGCAAAATCATGTTCGTCAAATATGCCCATGCCTTTGTGATCTTCCCCGGCGGCTTTGGCACGCTTGATGAACTCTTTGAAGCGTTGACGCTCATTCAAACCGGCAAAATTCACGACTTCCCGATTGTGCTGTACGGCTCGGAGTTCTGGCAGGGCATGATCAATTGGGCGCGCCATACGTTGCTCATGACCGGCACGATTGCCCAAGCCGACCTCGACCGGTTGCAAGTGTGCGATGACCCGCAACAGATCTGCGATCTCATCGTCCAAGCTCATCAGCACCGGCAGAAAGGCGGCGATCCGTGGACGCGCTAACGTGGCCGGCGGATGACGAATTGTGTGCGTTGTTGCGCCGCTACTATCAGGGTGACGCGGGCCTGTGGCCTGAGATCATAGCCCGCGTCGAACACGAATTGCGCACGCGACAGTTGCCGCTCCTCCCGCGCCATGTGCGGTTCCGGCGCATTGGCAATGGCTATGTGGTGGTCGTGACACCGGCGGGAGCGTAGGCAACACCGCGAGCGCTTACGGTGCCGCCGACTACCCGCCGCGTTCGAGGTATTGCCGGCGGTAATATTCCATGTACTCGCCCGATTTGATCGGTCGCCACCACGCCTCATTCTCGACAAACCAGCGCACGGTCTTTTCCAACGCTTCATCGAAGGTATGGCGCGAACGCCATCCCAATGCGCGCAGCTTCGAGCAATCGAGCGCGTAGCGCCGGTCGTGACCGGCCCGGTCGGCGACATGCTGGATCAAACTGTACGGCTTGCCGAGAATGTCGAGAATTTTGCGTGCCATCTCGATATTCGGCGTCTCGACCTCGGTGCCGACGTTATATACCTCGCCGATTTGGCCTTTGTGCAGCACCACGTCGATCGCTTCGCAGTGATCGAGCACGTACTGATAATCACGCAC
This sequence comes from Chloroflexus sp., assembly GCF_034435895.1. GTDB lineage: Bacteria > Chloroflexota > Chloroflexia > Chloroflexales > Chloroflexaceae > Chloroflexus. The sequence continues at coordinate 15,569 of NZ_DAOTWH010000313.1, read as the reverse complement.
CTGCAGGCCGTCGCCGTAGATCGGCAGAGGCAGGTTGTCGATCGCATTGGTGGTAAAGAGCGGCACCGCTTTTTCAGGATAGTGGTACGGGCCGATGTTATTCGAGCCGCGAGTGGTGGTCACCGGCACGCCATAGGTGATGTAATACGCATAGACCAGATGCTCGGCCCCCGCCTTGCTGGCCGAATAGGGACTGCGCGGTTCGAGCGGATCGCCCTCGCGTGAGCGGTGCGGCGCCGGGATCGCACCGTACACCTCGTCGGTGCTGATCTGATGGAAGCGTTCGAGTTTCAGTTCGCGCGCCACCTCCAGCAACGCCCATGTGCCATTGACATTGGTGCGCACCACCGCATCAGGCGCCATAATCGAGCGATCGACGTGGGTCTCGGCGGCGAAATTGACGATGGTATCAATGCCGTAGGCGCGCACCGCTTCACGTACCGCATCAATATCACAAATATCACCGCGCACAAACGCAAAGCGCGGATCATTGGCAACCGGCGCCAAATTCGCCAAATTGCCGGCGTAGGTCAGTTTGTCGTAGACCACGATGCGATAATCGGCATACTTGCCCAGCATGTAGTGAACAAAGTTGCTGCCGATAAAACCGGCCCCACCGGTCACGAGCAGATTTCTCATAGGAGAGCCAATCCCTTTCACTGCATAACGTTCACGCACCCAACGATAGCAGCTTGCGACAACTGCGATCGTGATCTGAACGCCGAAGGTCTACGCCAACCAGCTTTTGCCATCGCGTGGCGAGAATCATCTTCGCTTGCGGACGACGGTACAGACAATAGCACATGAGAATGAACACGCAACCGGTCTGGACTGCCACAGAGATTACGCTTCTGTAAAGATACGGTTTTTGGCCCGCGACTCGGCTGCCATGCGCTCTTTGTAGGCTTGCACTTGCGCCAGCAAGGCTGGATCGGCGCTGGCCAGTATCTGTACGGCCAGCAAGCCCGCATTACGGCCATTGCCAATCGCAACGGTGGCCACCGGCACCCCCGCCGGCATCTGCACAATCGAGAGCAGCGAGTCGAGGCCGTTGAGCGCTTTGCTCGGCACTGGCACACCGATCACCGGCAACGGCGAATGGGCGGCAATCATACCGGGCAAGTGGGCCGCGCCGCCGGCCCCGGCAATGATGACCCTGATACCGCGCTGGTGCGCGGTGAGACCGTATTCGGCCATATCAAGCGGCGTGCGGTGCGCTGAGACGACCCGCGCTTCGTAGGGAATGCCAAACTCGCGACAGACATCGATCGCGCCTTGCATAGTCGGCAAGTCGCTGTCACTACCCATGATGATACCCACGAGAGGATGATCGGACATAGCGCTTCCTTGTCTCGACTAATCACGATGGCATCGCCACCAGTGCGGCGGCGCGGCGGGCAATCGTTTCGGCTTCAGCCAAGGTGTCCGCCAACGCGGTAATATGGCCCATCTTGCGCCCGACCCGCTCTTCGCGCTTGCCGTAAAAGTGCATGTGCGCGCCGGGCACCGCGAGCGCCGCGGTGATTGCGCTGGCGTCGATAGGGCCGTTACGCTGGCCGAGCAGATTAACCATCACCGCTGCCGGCGCGCGCATCGTGGTCAGGCCAAGCGGCCAGCCTAACACAGCCCGCAGGTGCTGCTCAAACTGCGAGGTGACGCAGGCTTCAATCGTGTAGTGGCCGGAATTGTGCGGGCGGGGGGCCAACTCGTTGATCAGCACCCGGCCATCGGCCAGCGCAAACAACTCGACGCCAAAAATCCCCACCCCCTTAACCGCCTCAATCGCAGCCACGGCCAGTTCAGTCGCCAACGCGGCCATCGCCGGTTCAACCGGCGCCGGTGCGTACACCACATGGCAGATATGATTCTGCTGCACTGTCTCGACCACCGGGTATACCGCCGTCGCACCATCACGCCGGCGCGCAACCATCACCGCCAGTTCGCGGCTAAACGGCACCCATGCCTCAACCAGCAACAGGCTGCCGCCGCGAGTGAGCCGTTCCCACGCCGGCACGACATCAGCCGGGCCGCGCAGGGTGGCATTACCGTAGCCATCATAGCCATTGCGGCGCGCTTTGAGCACCAGCGGCCAGCCGAACTCTTGGGCAACCGCCAAGACCTCATCTGGCGCAGTGACTGAACGGAACGGCGGCACCGCTAGCCCCGCCGCCGCCAACCGCTCTTTTTGCCACAACTTATCTTGCACCACGGCGACTGTCGCCGGTGCGGGCCAAACCGGCACACCCAAGGCCACGACCCGCTCGAGCAAGCCGGCATCGATAAACTCATTTTCTAACGTCACCAGATCGCACTGGCGGGCAAACCCAGCGAGCACCGCTTCATCTTCCCACGGCCCCACCACCGCATGCTGGGTATACCGCGCCGCCGGGCTATCCGGCGCCCGCTCACAGATCACTACTTCAACGCCGATGCTGATCGCTGCCTGCACCAACATTTGGGCTAATTGGCCGCCGCCGAAAATCCCTACCCGCATACCTCTTCCCACCACGAACTGAATAAACCACGCTGGGTATAGTACCGTTAGAGGACGGGATGCGCAAGCGGGTGCTTGGCCTGCACATGTCTATCGCTCCGCAGCACCGTCCCGTTCCATCGTTTAAGGGCGGACAGAACGTATGAGCATAGCTGTGGTTGATAGGTGTGAGATGCGCTGGTTGTCCTCGCTCACTGGCGCGGGTTCAAGTCCAGAACCCGGCCCTCAAGGGCCGGGCTAGGGGTACGAAGCCCGGCGCGGGAGAGGGCGCACAGAACCGGCCTTTGAGGCATCGCACAGCAATCAACCGTTGTAATCAATCAAATGTTCTGGCCATCTCTCAACTGGCGCGGGAGAGGGGAGCAGAGCTACGCTTTGAGGCATTGCACATCAAATGTTCTGTCCAACTCTCAACATTCCAACGCACGGGAGGATCAACCCACCACCTGCGCAACATGCACCCCATCTAATCCGGCCTGCGCGAGCCGGGCAAAAACTTCCGCTATAATACAACTGGTGACAACAACCTTCGCAAGGAGTATGGCCGTATGTCGATGTCTTCGCGCAGCAATCGTCGCCGTCCCAATCAACGATCGAGCCCGGTGCGCCGCCCGGTTGCCCGGTCGGTCGAACCGCCTGATTACAGCCGTGAATATGCCTACGTTCGCCAAGATCTGATCTGGATCACGATCTGGGGCGGGTTGCTCACAATTGGGATGATTGTGGCTTCGTTCGTATTGTAACAAGGCAGATGACCGCCGCAAAGCAGGTCAACAGCATCGTGGCCGCCCTTTGCGGCGATACTATATACAGCACTGACCGTGATGAACGCCGAAAACCGGTTGCGCAGCAAAGCCGCGCGGTTGCGCAGCCTTGAACATAAACTGTACAATGCTCCACCCAACGGCTATAGTGTGATCGAACTCGCCAAACTGTGCGGCGTCAACCGGCGCACGATCTACCGCGATCTCGATACGCTCAGCGAAGCGGACGTACCGATTTGGGAACACAACGGCAAGTACGGCCTCGACCGCAACAAATACCTCGCCACCATCCGGCTAAACCTCAACGAAGCGATCGCGCTCTTTTTCGCCGCGCGCTTGCTCAGCCACCACAGCGACGAACACAATCCGCACATCGTTTCGGCGCTCGACCAGCTTGCCGCCGGCCTGCCCGACCAAACGATCGCTGGTCACATTGCCCGCCTAGCCGATATTGTGCGCCAACGGCCACCTAATCCGCATTATGTGCGCATGCTCGAACTAATCACGCGAGCGTGGGCCGACCGGCGCATGGTGCGCATCCGCTACCGCGCGCCTAACCGAGAGCCAACTGAACGCGATATTGCGCCCTACTTTCTCGAAGTGGTGCGCACGACGCCGGGAGTGTACTTGATCGGCTATGACCGGCTGCGCAACGATTTGCGCACCTTCAAAGTCGAGCGCATCGAGGATGCCGAACTGCTTGATGAGCGATTCACTATTTCCCCCGACTTTGACCCGTATGCCCACTTGGCCCGGTCGTGGGAAGTGATGAACGAGGCGGAAGTGACGATTCACCTACGCTTCAGCCCGCAAGCCGCGCCGCGCATTCGCGAGAATCGCTGGCATCATAGCCAACGGCTAATCGACAACGCTGATGGCAGTTGCGACGTATACCTGACTGTCGCCGGCATTCGCGAGATCTTAAGTTGGGTGTTGAGTTGGGGAACCGAGGTAGCGGTGATCGAACCAGCGGAACTACGGGCCGAGGTCATCAACCATGCTCGCCGCATCTTAGAGCAGTACAAATAGGAAAAGGCGACGCGCGCGCGTCGCCCCACCTATTGCCGGGAAACCAACCGCTATTCCGCCTCTTCGCCGTAAATCTCTTTGAGCAGGCTCTTCTTCTTTTCGGGTTGGCGGCCAGCGCGGCGCGCTTCGCGCTCGGTTTGCCGCTCTTGGGCGACATTCAACCGGCGCATAAAGCGATCAACTTGGCCGGCGGTATCGACGATGCGCTGTTCGCCGGTATAGAACGGATGGCAGTTCGAGCAAATTTCCACCCGCAGATTCGGGCGGGTCGAACCGATCTTCCACACCGTCCCGCAGGTCGTGCAAACGATGCCATCGGTATAGTACTTGGGATGAATACCCTGTTTCACCGTCGTATCCTCTCTAATTGGCAGCGGCTTCGGCAGATGCAACCGGAATCACGCTGACCATCTTCTGGGTGCGCGAATAGTGGCCGAACTGCACCACGCCATCAACGAGGGCGTAGAGCGTCCAGTCGCGACCAACGCCGACATTCTCACCCGGCTTGATTTTGGTGCCGCACTGGCGCACGATAATATTGCCGGCCCGAACCAGCTCGCCGCCGAAGCGCTTGACACCGCGCATTTTTGGATTGCTATCGCGCCCGTTGCGCGAGCTGCCTACACCTTTTTTGTGTGCCATTGTTCAAGCTCCTCTAGGCGACGATCTCGCTAATGCGAACTTGGGTATAGCGCTGGCGATGGCCGGTGCGGCGGCGATAGCGCGTCTTGTTGCGGTAGCGGAACACGACGATCTTGTCGCCCTTCTGCTCGCCCAACACCTCTGCCCGCACCACAGCGCCCTCGACCAGCGGCGAGCCGACCTTTACCTGCTCCGCGTCGCCCACCAACAGCACTTCACCTAGCTCGATCTGGCTGCCCGGCTCGGCGCTGATCAGGTCGATGGTCAGGACTTGGCCCGGCTCGACACGGTATTGCATGCCACGGTCACGAATAATCGCATACACGGTCTTCTTCTCCTTGGGGCGACGCACGCACTGCGTCGAGACAACATGAAAACAGAGCGGTTGCTCCGCCCTTTGCCTTGCGTAGTATAGCAAAGGGTTGGCATGGTGTCAAACGCCATTCGCTACTCGCTGCGCGCAATCCGGGCCATTTCCTCGCATGCGCGCAAGGCGGCGATCCGTGCCCAACCGAGCGATGCGTTGGCGCCAATCGCCAGCAACAGGATCAGGTCATCAATCGACGCCATAATGATGTTTTGATCTTGGCCCTCGTGAATGACTAAATGACCGGGACGTTGCTGGCCCAAATGGCGACCAATCTCGGCCAGCGCCAGTGTGTTGCCGGCAGCCAGCGCCGCCACAACCGTGACATTAATATCGCGCCGCCGGCTCCAATGGCTTAGCACCAACCCGCTCATATCGGCCAAAATCGCGCACTGCACATCGGGCGCCAATGCCAGATCCTTCAACGCTTGCCGCATGCGTTCGAGCTGAGCTTCCGAATAGCTACGTCCGCTCCGGCCGGGCTGGTTGGGAGTCAGCCGCATCGCCACCGCCGAGTTCACTGCCGGCGCTGGCGGCGATGACTGGCGTGTGCGCAGGGCAGCCAGCCGCTGGCTAAACCGGCTGCCGCTGGCCGGTTCGGCTGGTTGCGCTTCGGGGCGGCTGGCGCCCGCCGGCTTGATTCGGATCGAGCAAGGTGGTCGCCGCTAACCGCAATTGCTCGGCAGCAGCCGGCTTGGTCAACACGTAGTCAATCTGTAATTCGGCTTTGAGTTGCGGCGATAAGTCTTCGGGGCTAATCGTAAACACCACCACCGCTGTGCCCGGATCGAGCTGGCGCACCCGCTGGATCAACTCGATCCCATTCATCCCCGGCATGTGCAGATCGGTGAATATACAGATCGACTGGATGGCGCGAAATGTGCAACAGCGCAGCCTCTGCCGAAGAAACATCGCTCACTTCGTACGGCGTATCATCGGTGAGCGCCAACGCCACCAACCGGCGAATGTTCGAATCATCATCGACAATTAAAATGCGCTTGGGCATACCTGCTCCGGCGAACGCAACGCCGCGCCGAGCTCGGCGCGGCGGCGGCATGGACGTCGTGCATCTCATAGTATAGCTTTTCTGCGCGAACTTGTCGCCGGGTCAGAAGTACTACTTTTTCCCGCGGACACCGTAGCCAGCGGGTTTTGCCCCGTTGCCGAGTTGCCGATCGGCAGCGACTGCTTTAACTGCTACGATGGCGAGCCGCATCATCATTCATCAACGATCCGGATATGCAGCTCCTTCAACTGGCGCTCATCCACCGGCGACGGCGCGTTGGTCATCAGATCGACTGCTTGCTGCGTCTTGGGAAAGGCCATCACTTCACGGATGGTCGGCTCGCCGGCCAAGGTCATCACTAGCCGATCGATGCCGGGAGCGATCCCGCCGTGGGGTGGCGCACCATATTCAAATGCCTCCAGCATATGGCCAAACTGGGCCTGCGCCTGCGCTTCGCTGATGCCAAGCAGCGAAAAGATCTGCTGCTGCACATCGCGGCGATGGATACGGATGCTGCCACCGCCCGCCTCGTAGCCATTGAGGATGAGGTCGTAAGCCTTGGCGCGCACCTTGCCCGGATCGGTCGCCAGCAGATGCAGGTCTTCGTCTTTGGGTGCGGTGAAGGGATGGTGAACGGCATCCCAGCGCTGCTCGTCCTCGTTCCATTCCACCAACGGAAAATCGACGACCCACGCAAAGCAGAGCGTGTCGGGATCGGCGAGGTTGAGCCGGTCGGCCAGATTACGGCGCAACTTGTCGAGCGAGGCGGCGACTACCACTGGCTGATCGGCGACGATCAACAACAGATCGCCGGGTTGCGCCGCCATACGTTGGGCAATCGCCTCAAACTCGCCGGGAGCGAGATTTTTGGCGAAGCTTGAGCGGACGTCGCCGCCATCAGCCGGCAACACGGCCCATGCCAATCCCTTCGCGCCGCCAGCGCGCACCACTTCGGCTAGTTCGTCGATCTGCTTACGCGAGAAGGTTGCGCACCCCGGCGCGCGAATCCCTTTCACCTGACCACCGGCAGCCAACGCACTGCGAAACACTTGGAACGGCGTCTCGGCTAACAGATCACTGAGATTGATCAATTCGAGGTCGTAGCGTAGATCGGGCTTATCGGAACCGTAGCGATCCATCGCTTCGGCATACGTGAGGCGGCGGAACGGCGTCGGCAGATGCTTGTGCGGCGTTATCGTGCGGCACAGCGCGGTAAAGAGCCGCTCAATCAGATTGAGCACGTCTTCCTGATCGACGAAGCTCATCTCCATATCAAGCTGGGTAAACTCAGGCTGGCGATCGGCGCGCTGGTCTTCATCGCGGAAGCAGCGGGCAATCTGGAAATATTTATCGTAGCCGGCCACCATCAGCAACTGCTTGAGTTGCTGCGGGCTTTGCGGCAGCGCATAGAACTTGCCCGGATGCAAGCGTGAGGGCACCAGATAGTCACGCGCCCCTTCCGGGGTGGATTTGATCAAGATCGGGGTCTCGATCTCGAGAAAGCCCTCGTTGTCAAGAAAGTCGCGGATAAACTTGACCACGCGATGGCGCAAGATCAGGTTACGCTGCATCCGCTCGCGGCGCAGGTCAAGATAGCGATACTTGAGGCGCACCGCTTCATCTTCGCCACCTTCTTTGGCAATATAGATCGGCGTCGTGCGAGCAGGATTCAACACCTGCGCCTCGATTGCAGCCACCTCGATCTCGCCGGTAGCAATTTCAGGATTGACGGCTTCGGCAGGGCGAATGCGCACCCGCCCGCGCACCTGAACGACATACTCCGAGCGCACTGTCTCGGCTAGTTCATGCGCTGCCGGGTTGGCGCTGTCAAACACGACCTGCGTGATACCGTAGCGATCGCGCAGGTCAATAAAAATCAGATCGCCATGGTCGCGCCGGCGATGGACCCAGCCGGCCAGCGTCACCTCTTGGCCAGCATGAGCGGGGCGCAACTCACCACAGGTATGTGAACGGTACATAGCCTCTCCTGCCGGATTGAAAGCGGCAACGAACGATTAGCCGTCGCATTATAACATAGGCGCTCGCGCAGCTTAGCCGCCAATCTGATCGATCAGCGTCGCTAGCCATGGGGTGGTCACGCCAACCGGCAATTGGGCCAACGCCTGCCGGGCCGCAGCTTGTTGTTCAACCAGAGCTGCCCGCGCTGCCGGCAATCCATCGCGCTGGATGATCGGCAACGCGGCTGTGATCGTCTCTGATGACGGATGGGCAAAGAGCGCCTGCAACTCTGGCGCCGGCGAATCACCGGCGGCCAACACCAAGGCCAGCGGCACATGACCGGCTTGCAGCAATGCGCCATCGGTCTCTATATCGCGCATCTCTTTGGCTAGCCGCCGGGCTAAGCCGAGATGCAGGCCAAACTGCGCCGCCGGCTCAAGCAACGGGTCAGCTAACCCGCCACACAACACCCCGGCTTGCGCCGCCGCCGCCAACAAGGTCCCCGCCAACGCTTCCGCCCGCAGCCAATACGCCGCCAGCGCCGTTTCGAGCGGCGTCAGGCTGCTCACCATCGTTAACTGGCCTTCACAGATCCGCATCACCGCCTGCGAATACAGACCAATAATGCGCGGATCAGGGCTGCGCGCCATCTCGCCGGCAGCCAGCGCAAACAGGTAATCACCCACCATAAGCGCTACGCCGTGATCCCACGCGCCGTTGGTCACCCGGCCAGCGCGGCGGGCCTGCTCGTCGATCAGATCATCGTGCGCCCGCGTCGCAGCTTCAATCAGTTCCACCGCCGCAGCGGCATGCGCGACCTGTTCGCCAGCACCATTCCCCAAGCGGGCAATGGCTAGCACAATCAATGCCCGCAACCGATCAGATGGATCGGCAATCACATGGGGGCCGATCATAGAAATGACGGTCAGCCGCGCCCGCGCGCACTCACGCAAGAGCTGCTCGACTAACAAGAAATCGTGATGTAATTCCGGCGGAACAGACCAACTCATGATGTTACTTTGACTGCGCGTGTAATTCACCTTTTGGAAAGATACACCATCCGTTCGTCACTGTCAACCGCGCCGGCGGATGATGCTCACGCTGCCTCCTTGCCAGCTCATTCACCAGATCAACAGTTGACACTTTCGCTTGCGCGGTTGACAATACAAGTGTCACCATATTCAGTCTGAAACGGAGGTGGAGCGTGACCTTCAACCCCTCTCGCCTCGGACGGGCCATCGGCATTACCGTTGGCGCTGTGGCGGCCCTCGCCGGCGTAGGCGCCGTTGCTGCCCTCCGCCGTCCCTTGCCGCGCACCAACGGGCGGGCCAAGCTGCCCGGCCTGCGCGCAGCCGTCGAAGTGCGCCGCGACCGCTGGGGAGTTCCGCATATCTATGCGGATAACAACGAAGACCTCTTCTGCGCCCTTGGGTATGTGCATGCTCAAGACCGGCTCTGGCAGATGGAGCTGCACCGCCGGATCGGGCATGGCCGCCTCGCCGAGATCGTTGGCCCGATTGCGATCGACTCTGATCGCTTCATCCGCACCCTCGGCTTTAGCCGCATCGCCCGCCGTGAAGCTGCGTTGCTCGACGATGAGACGGCGACCTTGATGACTGCGTATCTGCGCGGCGTGAACGCCTGTATCGAGCAAACCGGCAGCCGATTGCCGCTCGAGTTTACTATTCTTGGCTTCCAGCCGCAACCGTGGGAACTGGCCGATCTCTTGGTCTGGCCGAAGATGATGTCGCTCAATCTCTCGACCAACTGGATGCAAGAGTTGTTGCAGGCGCAGATTGTAGCGACGGTGGGCATCGAGCGGGCCATTGCGCTCCGCCCACGCTACCCCGAAGACGGCCCCTTGACGGTGCCATCCGACGCACACTACACCGCCGATCTCGGCGCCGCCGCGCTGCAACTAGCCAGCGATGCCGCTCTCTTTACCGGCGAAACCGAGACGCCGCAAGGCTCCAATGCGTGGGTAGCAGCCGGCAAACGTACTACTAGCGGGAAACCCTTGCTGGCAAATGACCCCCATCTCAATGTGGCCTTGCCCAACCTCTGGCACCAAGTGCATCTCGAAGGCGGCGATTTTCACGTCGCCGGCGCCACCATTCCAGCCACCTGCGGCGTGATTATCGGCCATAACCAGCGCATTGCGTGGGGCGTGACCAATGCGCGCACCGATAATCAAGACCTCTTCATCGAGCAGTTCGATACCACTGACCCGCTGCGCTACCGCTGGCGCGATGAGTGGCTGACCGCCGAAGTCGTGACCGAGACGATTGCGGTTAAAGGCCAAGCCGAGCCGGTGGTGATCGATGTGCGCATTACCCGCCACGGCCCGATCATCGATCCGGTGGCCGGCACGCTGCGCGGCGAACCAACCACGACCGGCGCCGAAACCACGGCGCTGGCGCTGCGCTGGACGGCGCTCGATCCCTCGCCAACCTTAATGCGTTCGGTGCTGAAGCTTAACCGCGCCCAAAATTGGAACGAGTTCCGCGCCGCTTTGGCCGATTGGGATACGCCGCCGCAGAATTTCGTCTATGCCGACATCGACGGCCATATCGGCTATTGCTTGGCTGGACGGCTGCCGATCCGCCGGCACGGTGACGGTATGTTGCCAGTGCCCGGCTGGAGCGGCGAGTACGAGTGGGAGGGCATGATCCCCTTTGAAGAATTGCCGAGCCAGCTCGATCCGCCAAGCGGCACGATTGTCACCGCCAACCACCGGATTACCGGTGGCGAACAGCGCAACGCTCCCATCCATGGCTTCTGGCTCAATCCGTATCGCGCCCAACGCATCCAAGAGTTGCTCGATGCCGCCAAACAACACGATGTGCGCAGCTTTGCCCGCATCCAGAATGATCTGCTGTCGGTGCCCGGCAAACAACTGGGCGAGCAGGTGGCGCGCCTAAACCTCGAACCGGGGAGCGAGCAGCGAATCCGGGACTTCCTTGTGGCGTGGGATGGCCAGCTTCACGCCGAGAGCGTTGCCGGCGCAATTTACGACGGATTGCGCTACCATCTGCTCCGCATCGTCTACCAAGAACTCGCTGACCTGTTCCACGCGCCGGCGGCGCTCGGATCGTTTAGCGTGCTGCCGGCGAACATCTATCTGGAATGCGCGTTGCCGATGGTACTGGAACGGATGGCCTCCCAACCGCTCGACCAACCCGATGAGTGGTTAGGCAATGGCCGCACGTGGGGCGGCGTGTTGCGCGCAGCGCTGGCCCGCACTGCCGCCGAGCTATCCGAACGACTGGGCAAAGATCCGGCGCGCTGGCAGTACGGGAAGATCCACAGCCTGACCCTGCGCCATCCGCTGGGAAGCGTGCCGGTGCTGACCCCGCTCTTTAACCGCGGGCCATGGCCGATGGGTGGCGATCTCGACACCGTGAACCACTGCTATATTCCGCGCGATATTGCCGGCATGACGATCTTTAATGCGCCATCGCTGCGCTTTATTCTCGATCTGAGCGACTGGGACGCTTCCCGCGCCATTTTACCCGCCGGCCAGAGCGGCCATCCGGCGAGCCCGCACTATGCCGATATGACCGATGCGTGGCGGGCCGGCGCGTATCATCCGCTGTTATGGACGCGACCCGCCGTGGAGCGGTATACTGATGGGGTATTAACCTTAACTAGTGAAGGATAACTGCACCCTGCAGACGACGGTAACCCTCGTGCTCTAGAGCATGCACAGGGAGCCAGCAATGCTGGCTCCCTGCCGCCGCCCGGATCATCTGCGGCTAAATCGCACACAAGAGTGCAAAAGCATCAGCACAATCATTGCCCATCGCTGTCACCGGCAGCGCCGGTACGCAGCCCTTCACGCCGCGCGCTTGAATGACTGTTGAACCTCATTATGAACAGCATCTTCCAATTGATCGCTGATCTGGCCGATCAGCCGGTGTGGCTGGTCGGCGGCGCGGTGCGCGCGCTACTGAGCGGACAAACGCCGGTCGATCTCGATCTGGCCACCACCGGCAGCGGCTTGGCACTGGCCAAAGCGATTGCCGATACCGAAGGCGGCGCGTTTGTCGCGCTCGATCGCGAACGCGACACCGGACGCGCCGTGTTGCCCGGCGGAATCACGATCGATTGCGCGGCGCTCCGCGCGGCTGATATCGAGGGTGATTTGCGGTTGCGCGACTTTACCATCAACGCGCTCGCTTTGCCACTCGCGGCAGTGCTGGCCGGCGAATGGAGCGCGCTGATCGATCCGCTGGGAGGGCGTGACGATCTCGCCGCCGGTCGCCTGCGCCTCTGCGCATCAACCAGCTTGCGTGATGACCCGTTGCGCGTGGTGCGAGCCGGGCGGTTCCGCGCCACCCACCGGCTGCATCCCGACCCCGACCTCATCGCGGCGGCGCGCGCAGCGGCGCCGTTGCTCGTGAACGTGGCCGTCGAGCGCATCCGCGATGAACTGCTGAAGATATGCGATGGGCCGGCTGCCGCTGCCGGTCTGCGCCTGCTCGACGAGGTCGGCGAGTTAACGATCATCTTCCCCGAACTCGAACCGGCCCGCGCCTGCGATCAGCCGCGAGTGCATTTTCTGCCGGTGCTGGATCACATGCTCGAAACGGTCGCCGCGCTCGACTGGCTGATCGATGACGGTGATCCGCCAGTGGCAGTGCAGACATATCCGCAGCTCAGCCGCGCGCTGCCCTTTCCTGACCAATATCACGAGTTGCTCAACCAGCACCGCGGCATTGTGCGGCGCGCCGCGTTGCTCAAACTAGCGGCGCTCTTGCACGACAACGCCAAACCGCAGACGAAGGTCAGCCACCCCGACGGCGCCGTGACCTTCTACGGCCATCAGAGCTTAGGCGCAGAAACAGTTGCGCACATCGGGAAGCGGATCCGCCTGAGCCGTGCTGATACCAGCTATCTCGTCAGCGTCGTGCGCGAACACATGCGTCCGGGGCAAATGCGGGATAGCGAACAGTTGAGCGAGCGCGGGATCAATCGCTTCTTCCGCGACACTGGCGATGCCGGCCCCGACATTCTGCTGCACGAATTGGCCGACCATCTAGCGACGCGCGGGCCATGGCTCGACCCGGCGGCTTGGCAACGGCATCTGGCGTGGCTAGGGGCGATGCTGGATCGATATTGGAACCCGCCGGAGCCGCCTGAGCCGCCGCTGATTCGCGGCGACGAACTGATGGCGGCATTACAGATCGGGCCGGGGCCGGAAGTGGGGCGCTTGCTGAAGTTGATCCATGAAGCGCAATTAGCGGGGGATATTCACAACGCGGAAGAGGCGCTAGCCTTAGCCCGCACGCTCCGTATGGCAGAGCACTAGCACGTGGGATCATTGGGGCCGGCGCGGCAGACGGATCCGATCGGTCTGCTGGCGCTCGGCAGAAGGAGCACGCTCATCTTCCAGCAAAGGCAACAATGCCAGTGTCAGCGCAATCATCACAACGAGGATGATTGAGGGCAGCAACGACAGCCAATCAGACATCACATGCCTCCGGTTACGATGGCGACAGCAACAACAGGCGCCCTCATCGTAACGGGAGAACCGGTGCGCGAGAATGAAAATGATCTGATGGTATGCTGACAGACTACTTGCGCAACACGTCACGCACAATCTGCTCGAGGCGATCGAGCGGGAAGGGCTTAGGCAGATAGTAATCGATCCGCTGTTCGCGAGCGCGCTTTTCCAGCTCAGGGGTAGCGTAGGCGGTAATCATCACCACGCTGGTATCGGGAGAAGTCTCCTTGATGGCTGCGGCCAGTTGCAGACCATTCATGCCGGGCATATTGTAGTCGGTGATCACGAGCGGCACCCGGCGCAGCGCGATTTGGGCCAGCGCATCAGCACCGCTATTGACGGTAATAATATCGTAACCACCGGTCAGATCACGCATCAAGCGATGCAAAATGATGAGAATGTCAGGCTCATCTTCTACCAGAATGATTGCTGGATTGCGACCGGAAAAATCCGACATACGAGAAACTCCTTAAACCGCCAGCAATAGCTGATGCTTGCACAAAACACCAGATCGGGCTTTTGCAAGTAGCGGTATTGTATCACAGCCGTGCATGACGGGCAAGCATTGAAGAAATGGTATCATAGGCACAGTTACCTGCCCCGCCCCTGCCCCGCTGATGGGGCGCCTGAAGAAAACACAATTTGTATGAGCCAATTGCCCGGCATCTTCCTCAACGTGCTTGCCCCTGTCTTCTTGCTCGTTTTGCTTGGCTACCTGACCGGCCCGCGGCTGCAACTCGAAGCGCGCACCCTTTCGCGCTTCGCGTACTTTATTCTGACCCCGGCGTTCGTGTTCTATGTGCTCAGCCAAACCCGGATCGAAGCTGGATTAGCCGGACGCATGATCGGCTTTATCACGGTCGTCTATATCGGCTCGATTATCATTGCCTTTGTGGTGGCCCGCCTGCTCAAGCGTAGCCCGACCATGACAGCAGCGTATGTCATGATCGCGGCGTTTGGCAACGTCGGCAATTTCGGCTTGCCGATCATTCAATTCGCCGAAGGGCCGGCGGCGCTCGGCGTTGCGACCGTCTACTTTTTAGCCAATCTAGTGTTGGCGTTTATTGTCTGCGTCGGCGCCGCCAACTTCAGCCGCGGCTTCAGCATCGGGATGGCTATTCAAGTCTTCCGCACGCCGGCCCTGCTGGCGCTGCCGCCGGCGCTGTTGTTCAACTGGCTTGAGATAACGTTGCCGCCAGTCGTGATGCGCCCGCTCGAATTACTCTCCGGCGCGCTGATTCCGACCATGCTGATCGTGTTGGGTGCGCAACTGGCTGCTGCCGGCCTCCCTCGCATTAACGCTGATTTACTCATATCTAGCGCCGTACGCCTCATCAGCGGACCTGCTTTGGCCTTTGGCATCGCCGGCTGGTTTGCCCTGCCGCAACTCGAACGCAACGTCGGCATCTTGCAAGCCAGTATGCCCACCGCAGTGCTCGTCAGCATTATCGCCATGGAAAACGATCTGCTGCCTGAATTTGTCACCGCGACAGTGTTATTCTCGAATCTGGCAAGTATTGTGACGCTTGCCATCGTCCTCGTCTTCTTGTAACCACGTTTCCAGCAACAAACAACTGGTTTAGCAAATGTTTCACGATCAATAAATCAGTAATTTGCACAATTTCACTAGATCGTCTATAATTAAGATACCGTTCCCTTATAGTTCAGATTGCCTAGGAGCAGAGCATGAAACGACGGGAGTTTCTTCGTGGCGCCGCCGCCGGCGTTCTTGGCGGCCTCGGTCTAACGCTTGCCGCCTGTGGCCAGCCTCCGGCTGTCACCACTCCACCCGCCAATACCCC
>NZ_DAOTWH010000312.1:0-4243 GCF_034435895.1 Chloroflexus sp. | reverse complement strand
CGCTTGTCCTTGCGCGCCGCCACCGGCGGCGAAGCCATCTCCCGCTTTAGCGGGATGGATGCCGTGCGGCAGGCGCAAAAGGTCACGGATTTGCCCGAAGGAAAGGCTCGGTTTACCGATCCCGCTGAGCGGATGCGTCCCGTACTCGCGGGGGAGTGCTGCGGGCGCGCGGGCAGTGCGACGCGCTGCCCCCTACGCGCCCTCGCAATGACATCGTTCCTATTGCTTGATGGCGTTTGGCATGGTACTCTTCCCCATAACGGTTTCAGCGTTTTAGCCACCATCACTGCTATGAATAGCCAACGCTACATTGGCCGCATCGTCACGTGGAAAGCGCAGGAAAAGTACGGCTTCATCCAATTGCCGAGCCACCCAAACGGCATCTTCTTTCACATCAACCAATGCTATCACCGCGATTGGCTGCCGCAGATTGGCGAACTGGTCAGATTCGAGGTTGGCCAAGATGCGCAGGGGCGTCTGCAAGCGATTAACGTCGAGTCGCAATCACCAGCGCCACAGATCGCACCGCCGCGAGTTAATCCGGCTGACACGATGCTGGCGCTGTTGGTGTGCGCAGCGTTCATCGCCCTGATCGGACTAGCGACAGTCACGGTAGGGCTGCCAGTTTGGGTCATCGGCTGGTATCTGGCGGCCAGTGTGGTGACACTGATGCTCTATATCGAAGACAAGCAGCGCGCGCAGCGCGGCGTGCGGCGCATCCGCGAGAAGACGCTGCACCAGTGGGAATTGCTCGGTGGGTGGCCGGGGGCATTGATTGCGCAAGAGTTGGTGCGTCACAAAGTCAGCAAAGGTTCGTATACGAAGGTGTTTTGGCTCATTGTCGGGCTGCACTTGTTGGGGTTGATCGGGTACATCGTGGTACGGATCGGGCTGATGACACTGTGATGGCGGTGGCGGGCAGGGTGGGATTCGAACCCACGACAGCGTTACCGCTGTACGGCATTTCCAGTGCCGCGCACTAGACCAACTATGCGACCTGCCCGCGCCATCTGCGATATTACCATAAGGCGGCAGGGGGCGCAAGGGTTTAGCCTAGCCAACCGAACAGAGTTTATCGCTAGCGCCGAACACGCCAAACCGACCCACCGGGGCCATTGTACACCAGCTCGAACCGATCAGGATTGTTCCGCCTCCATTGCACCTCAGGCCAATCTGCCGGAATGGGTTCATAAACGACGACCAGATCGATCTGTTTATCACGCAGTTGTTGCAACCATACCGCTTGATCAGGGACATCACTACGGTTATCTGGGTAGGTACGGATTGGTTGATCAGCCGGAACATTTGCCTCGATTTCGTGCAATAAATCGCCGGCGCCAACATTCACGGCAGTAACAACGTTCTTTAAATGATGGCCCATCAGCGGCAACGGGATATTCCCGCCAAGATACGCAATGCGCTGGCCTGTGGTATGTGCATTCACCCAATGCCACAATTGGCCCACATTCGCATAAGGCAAGCGCGTGTATGCATAATACTCGCGCCGGTCATAGTGTTCTAATCCGGTTGCGAATGCCACGATAGCGGCTAATCCGATAAACGGCAAGATTCGCCAACCCCACCGCTCCAACGCTCGCCCGATCACTATCAAAACCCCAATACTTACCCCAAGCAACAGTAGATATTGGAGTTCTGTCTGCAAGGTGATTCGCCACGTAACATCCCACAACGCTCGCCAAGTGCTAGCGTCTATGTAGAGTGAAGTAGGCGCAGCCTCAAACAAATTTGTCCCCATGGTATACACTGTTATCAGAAACATCAATAAACTGCCTACTACCACGTAGGTAAGGTAGAATCGCTCTTTCGGGCGATGCTTGTCTATCTGTTCCAAACCTATCACCGCCACAATCAGGAGTAAGAGCATTGCCGGCAGCAAAAACCGGGTAGCGCGGATTGGCAAAAGTTCGCTGAAGAGCACAAAATAACCGGCAGCTAGCCCAATCAGGATGATCGTCGATCGTCGCCATGGATGAGACCGGAACAATACCTTCCTCAGGCTAGGTATTGCCACCAGCAATAACAAACCAAGGTTGGCATAACCCGGCTCAAAAAAGAGCAGGCGGGCATCGAATTGAAAAAAGTTGGCTGGTAAACCATTGCCAATCTACCAATCTTGGCAAAGTGATCCATCTCAACGTGAAGCGATACGAATACAACGGATTGCCAGTCAAGAGCCAATTACGCACACACGAGAAGCTGGCTAATGCACTAAGCGGGATGATCATAGCAATGGCGCCATATCCAAGGCGTTGCCACGAGGAACAGCCGTAGCGCCACCATGCCCATGCCAACCACGGCGCCAGCAGGATGCTGAAGGTAAGCGCAAACCCTTTCGTGCCAATAGTGAGACCAAGCGCAATACTTGCCAGTACGAGATCGCGCAGGGTTGCAGTGCAGGCGGCGCGTTGCCCCATTGCTAGGCTCAACAACCAAATGGCCGCAAAGATCACATCATTTGTTGACCACAATCCGGCAGTCGCCGAAACCATTGGCACAAAGAGTGTCAAGATACCGGCACGGCGGGCAACTACTGGGGACAGATCGAGCTGGCGGGCAATGGCATAGACGCTCAATGCCGCGAGCAAGGCAAACGGCGCCTGACCAATGTCAGCCACGGCGATCATATCGAACGGCAAGATCAGCCACAAGTAGAAGAGGTTCGCATTAATCGGATAATACGGCGGGGCAGCATTGCCATACGGCAGCGACACCATTGCTAGCTGGTGTTGCTGGTACCAGTAGGCTGGCATATAAAGTTGATAATTGAGCGAGTCCCAGTTTGCCGCCGGTGTGATGAAATTGATGATCGTCTGGGCAATGAGTGGGCCGATACCGAGCAGGAATATATATCGTTCAAACGGCGGCCACTTTAGCTTAGCATGCCAATCATGATTCCAGCGGAACGTTTTATTGGTTATCTTAGCGAATAAAATGATTACCAAACTAATAAAACATGTAACTATTAATACGTAATGATAAGTAATAAGTCTTAATTAATAATTTGCTAACAAAATAACAACAATTTGTACCCACAGAAATAATAAAAATATCACGATACAATCATGTCACAACTAGAAGACAAAAAACAGCTTCTGAATAAAAAGTATTAATAAAAAAGACAATATTGATTATAACGCTTAAAAATACATGAATGATTACAAAGAAAAAGTTGTACCAAGAATAATTTTTATTAACCCAAAACAAGTAGACTGTATTTGACAGTTTTGAATTTACAAAATTTATATCTAAAAAAGAATAATATTTAATAACTAGAAATTACAAAATTTTTACACATTAATTTCACAATGAACGACATGTGCCAGCAGCGGTCTCTTGTCCAATCCACGCTGTTACGCTATCTCGGCAATGAGGCGGGTTGCCTGTACATCGATGCGCCGCTGTTCCTGCTCACCATTCATAGGGTGTGAGGCATTGCATCGCTCGATCGACACTGGCTTAGACCCTAGCTGCTTCTATCGCAGTGAGTTTCACTATCTTGTTATCAGCACTGCCGGAATGGGGAGGCTTGATCGAACAGATCGCTCGTGTGCTTTACCACGCTAGACTGGCATAGTTTGGTATAGCCTGCCAAGCCATTATCGGCATATTCACAACCACCGGTTTGGGAAGGGAATTATCGGCTTAGCGTTCAGATCCGAGGCAACTTAGGCGAGTGGTAATGAGGTTATCAATGAATATACCGTTGTGCACTTGTGGTTAAGCAACCGCAAGAACGCACAGCGGCATTATTTCAATCACAACGCGAATGAACGAGCGCTCTTGGTAGCGTTTTTGCGATGGCGATGGCATTGGCAGCAAACTTTATGCTTGTCCTACCAATGCTTGCACCACCCTTTCCCACGTGATCGCGTCAACTAGCGGGCGGCCTGCGCATCCCAAGCGAGCCGCTTCAGCCGGATCGGCGGCCAGCCGGTCGAGATGCGCGGCAATCGCTGCCGGGTCGGGCGGCGAGACGAGGCCGTTCTCGCCGTGGCGGACAAATTCGAGCACGCCGCCGGCATCATCGGTTGTGATCACGGGCCGGCTGGCGCCGAAGGCTTCCACCGTGGCAAAGCCGTAATCTTCATCCACCGGCGCGTAGTACACGGCGCGGGCGTGGGCGTAGAGATCGATTAATTCGTCGTCAGGGACAAAGCCGCGGAACGTGACCCGCTCGCCGAGGCCAAGCTCGGCGGCGAGGCGTTGGAGGCGATCGCGGTCG
>NZ_DAOTWH010000311.1:0-2222 GCF_034435895.1 Chloroflexus sp. | reverse complement strand
GCACGGCTGCCGATCCGCGCGCGCAGAGTCTGTTCGAGCGCAGCTTGCACCGGCGCCGATGGCTGCGATGGTGCGTCCCATTCTGCGGCGGCGAATCGATCGCGGCAGCCGCCGAGGGCGATGCGGCCATCGGGCAATTGTTGCCAGTAATCGTAGCCCCAGCGGGTATAGACTGGGCGTGGGATAAAACAGGCTGGGTCAGGCGCGGTGGCCAACATCTGTAAGCGGGCCGAACGCACCATGCTGCGCAGCTCCGGTGCCAGCCGTTCGAGACCTCCATCAATGGCAATAATCAGGTGGCGGGCCAGTATTTGCCCCTGTGGGCATTGTACGGTTGTGCCTTCGATCGCTAGCGCCGGCGTATGGGTAAAGAGCAGCGCCCCGCCTTGTCGGGCTTGTGCAGCCAAGAACCGGCACCGGTGCAGCGGCTGAAACGCGCCATCGGTAGGCAGCAACAACCCTTCACCCTCTGGGCCGCGGTATGGCTCGACCGGCAAATCATCGGCCCGCATCGCCTGTAACTGAGCGTTACAGTCGGCGGCCTCTGCCGGCGAAGCAGCGATGCGCAGCGATCCCACCCGGCGCACGATCCCCGGCATTGCGGCGGCCATCCGCTCAATTTCGGCGATCGTGAGCCGGTAGATCGCTGCGGCCCGCTCGCGCCCAATGGCAGCGACCGCATCGTGGTAAAACGCGGCGAGCCCGGCCAGCAAAAAGCCGCCGTTGCGTCCGGCTGCGCCGCCACCCACCGCGACAGCATCAATGCCGGCAACGCGCACTCCTAGCTCAAGCAACTCGTGAATGCAGGTCAAGCCCGATCCGCCCAATCCGATGACACAGACATCAACTGCAATCGTTTCGGCGAGGGGCGAATAGAGCGGGTCGGGGACATCGTACCAGATTGGTTGATTGGCTGATGACAATAAGTGAGTCATTGTCGCAACCGGCTTCACACCGGTTCTGACCAGGTGGCTGGCGCTTGCAACCCTTGCCGGAAGATACGCACCACTAAATCCGCCGTCGCCACCGGATCATCGGTTGGCGGCAGATTGCGCCCGCCCACAAACGGAAAGCAGAGTAGCGATGAGAAGGTGCGAATCACATCCACTGGTTGCAAGTCGGCAGCCACTTCACCGGTAGCGATCGCTGCTTCGGCCAAGCGCAAGACGCGCGCTTGCGCTTGCAGCAGTTCGTTGCGTGAATGGGGATGCTTTTCCAGCAGCTCGGCTACTTCCGGCAACCAGAGCTGATATGCCGCCGCGTGGTGTTGAATCTGGAACAACACGCTGGCGTGCAAGAGATCGCAGAGCTGTTCGAGCGGTGACCGATCAGTTGGCTCACCGACCGCCGCCACTGCAAAGAGATCGCGAACGAGGCGCGCAATCATGGTGGCCAGCAAATCTTCACGGGTGGGAAATTGGTTGTAGAGGGTGGGTTTCGAGATGCCAACCCGTGCAGCCAGTTCATCCATCGCCAGCGCGGCAAACCCGCGTTCGGCAATGAATTGCTGCGTCGCAGCGAGGATCTCGTCGCGCAGCATCTGGCGGCGGCGTTCACGGAGCGTTGTGCTCATAAGCGTCTATATCAACCGGCCAACGACATTGTTGTCAACCGGAACTATACCACAAATTGCGCAACAATGTCGCAGCTGGGTTGCGATCCACGGCTGCGACATTGTCCGCCCACATCACTTATCGGTGAGGATGGTAATGCGCACGCTCATGCCGGCGCGCAACCCTTCCTGCTCGTCAAGCTTGACCCGCACGGTGAAGGTGCGCACATTGCCGACCACGTTCGCCACTGGCGCGACAAAATCAACCGTACCCTTAAACACCGTGCCGGGCAGCGCATCAACCCGTACTTCAACAGCTTGGCCTTCGCGCACGCGGGCCACGTCGGTGTCGCTAATTGCCGCCTCAACGTGCAATACACTGTCATCAACGATCTGCACTGCCGGCAGCGCTCCCGTGCCGGCCAGATCGCCGGGATCGACATTCACCCGCGCCACGATGCCATCGAACGGCGTGCGCAACACGGCCTTGTCGAGGTTGAGTTTGGCGGCGGCCAGCGCAGTTTCGGCTATCTTGACCGCGGCCTCGGCGGCGGCCAGATTCTGGCGCGTCGGCGGTGCGGTGATCCGTTCCAAATTGGCTTGAGCCGCCGCTACGCCGGCCTGTGCTGCCGCCAGCGCACCGGCCCGCTGATCGCCGCGCAGCCGGTCG
>NZ_DAOTWH010000310.1:0-6745 GCF_034435895.1 Chloroflexus sp. | reverse complement strand
GCGAGCGGCTCGAAGACGATGGCAACACCGCCATCGCCGAGCGGGTCATCACCCGCGCAGCCTCGGCCCGGATTGTGCGCGCGGCCTGTGAATTGGCCCGCACCCGCCAAGCCGCCGGCCATCCCGGCAAGGTCACGATTGTTCACAAAGCCAATGTGCTGCGAGTCAGCGACGGCCTGTTCCGCACCGTGGCGCTGGAAGTCGCCGCCGACTTCCCTGAATTGACCTTTGAAGAGCGGTTGGTTGACGTGGCCGCCATGCAATTGGCAGCGCAACCGCAACGGTTCGATGTTATCGTCACCACTAACCTGTTCGGCGATATTCTCTCGGACATTGCCTGCATTCACGGCGGCGGCTTGGGTGTCGCCGCCAGCAGCAATCTCGGTCACGGACGGGCGCTGTTCGAGCCGGTGCATGGCGCTGCGCCCGATATCGCCGGACGCGGCATTGCCAATCCAACCGCGGCTCTCAACTGTGTAGTGATGCTGCTCGAGTGGATTGAGCGGACTCAAGCAGCCGAACAGCTGCGCCGGGCCATGGATGCCGTCGCCGCTGCCGGCATTCGCACTCCCGACGCCGGCGGCGACGCGACGACTCGTGAAGTAGCTGATGCGATTCTTGAACATCTTGCACCTCAAGCTTGAAAGGAGCACCAACGATGCGCGCCGAATGCCCCGAATGCGTTGCCGAAATCACCTTGCCGGCCAACACGCTGGAAAGTGAGATTATCGCCTGCCCTGATTGCGGCGCCGAATTGGAAGTCGTCGGCCTCAACCCGCCCACCCTCGCCCTCGCCCCTGAGGTCGAAGAGGATTGGGGAGAATAACAACCTTCATTCGTATTACAGCCAAAGGAGTTTACCAATGCGCGCCGAATGCCCCGAATGCGCCGCCGAAATCACCTTGCCGGCCAACACGCTGGAGAGCGAGATTATTGCCTGCCCCGATTGCGGCGCCGAATTGGAAGTCGTTAGCCTCAACCCGCCCACCCTCGCCCTCGCCCCTGAGGTCGAAGAGGATTGGGGAGAATAGGAGAACCGATCATGCGCATTGCCGTCCTCTGCTCGCGCATCCGCGCCGAAGAGAAGCTGCTCTTTCAAGAGTTAGAACGCCGTGGTCTCGATTATGTCAAAATCGATGACCGTGAGCACATCTTTGACCTCCACCAGACCAGCTACCCGTTCGATGTCGTGCTAGAGCGCGCCATCCAGCACAGCCGCGCGCTCTATATGCTCAAAATTTTTAACGACGCTGGTGTGCCGACGGTCAACACTTACCACGTCGCCCTCACCTGCGGCGACAAGTTTCTCACCACGCAGGCGCTCATCCATGCCGGGGTGCCGACGCCGCGCTGTTTGCTCGCTTTCACGCCGGAAAGCGCGCTCGAAGCGATCGAGCAGCTCGGCTATCCAGTAGTGCTCAAGCCGGTGATCGGCTCGTGGGGACGGATGGTAAGCAAGATCAACGACCGCGACGCCGCCGAAGCCATTCTTGAGCACCGCGACGTGCTGGGCAACTACCAGCATTCGATCTTCTACATCCAGCAATACATCAACAAGCCGGGCCGCGACATCCGCAGCTTCGTGATCGGCGACGAGTGCATTGCGGCGATCTACCGCACCAGCCCGCACTGGATCACCAACACCGCGCGCGGCGGCGTCGCGACCAACTGCCCGATCACACCAGAACTGGCCGATCTGAGCGTGCGCGCCGCCCACGCGGTCGGCGGCGGCGTGGTTGCGATTGACATTCTGGAAACTCCCGATGGCGAGTTGTTGGTTAATGAAGTGAATTACACCATGGAGTTCCGCAATAGCATCGACACCACCGGGGTAGACATCCCGGCCCGGATTATCGATTACGTGGTAGAGGTAGGCAGCGGGCGTCGTAGTGTTTGATGAGGCGTGTATGACTTTGCGCGTTAGCATTGTGGGGGCGAGCGGCTATGTCGGCGGCGAACTGTTGCGCCTCTTGCTCGATCACCCGCACGTGACGATTATGCAGGCGACCAGCGCCCGCAACGCGGGGAGGTACCTCTATCAGGTGCATCCCAACTTGCGCGGCCGCACCAACCTGCAATTCGTTCACCCGGACACGCTGCAGGCGTGTGATCTGCTCTTTCTGGCCCTGCCTCACGGTGAGGCAGCGCAGGCCATCGAGCGTTACGCCGCTCTCGCCGAGCGGATCATTGACTGTTCGGCTGACTTCCGCCTGCGCGATCCGGCGGTCTATCAGCAGTGGTACGGCAATCCGCACCCGGCTCCGGCGTGGCTGGAGCGGTTTGTGTACGGATTGCCCGAAGTGAACCGGGCTGCGCTGATCGGCGCGCGCTATGCCAGCGGCGTCGGTTGCAATGCCACTGCCACTAACCTTGCCCTGATGCCGCTGGTGCAAGCCGATCTGATCGACCGCACCCGCCCGATTATCGCCGACGTAAAGGTGGGATCATCGGAAGGCGGCGCGACAGCCAGCGACGCCAGCCACCACCCCGAACGCTCCGGCGCGGTGCGCTCGTTTGCGCCGGTTGGTCACCGCCACCTCGCCGAAGTCGAGCAGATCACTGGCTTGCGCAACGTTCACATGTCGATCACCGCGATCGAGCTGGTGCGCGGCGCGTTAGCGACGGTGCATGCCTTCGCGGCGCGAGACTTGACCGAGAAGGATTTGTGGCAGGCGTACCGCGGCTTTGCCCGCGAACAGCCATTTGTCCGCATTGTGAAGGAGCGACAGGGGATTTATCGCTACCCCGAACCGAAGATATTGGCAGGGGCCAACTACGCCGACATTGGCTTCGCCTACGAGCCAACGACCGGGCGGATTGTCAGTATCTGCGCGATCGACAACTTGATGAAGGGAGCTGCCGGCAGCGCGGTGCAGTGCATGAACCTGATGTGCGGGTTTGCCGAGACGACGGCGTTGACGTTTATGGGGTTGCACCCGTAGGGATGAACGATGTATGGCACGCGGCAGGGTGACTGCCGTATTCCAAAACTCTGGGTAATCGCGACCGCTAGGGCCGCCCGTAACAGACATGCAGTGCGGCAGTTACCCTGCCGCACTGCATACTTTTTACTGCGCGCGTGGGCCGGTTTACAACCAGCCCCTACTCGTGTTCGGTTAACTGTTGATCGGCCAACTCGGCCTGCAACGCCTGAATTGCCACCAGCAACTGGCGCTCGCGTTCGGCCAACGTCGCGGCCATCACGCGCGCCGCCGACAACTGCGCGGCACGGGCTAAGGCCGTCGCGCCGGCAGGGACAGTGTCATTTTCGAGACGGGCAACCGACTGGCGCGCCCGCTCGAGGCCGGGGCGCAGGCTGTTGAGGCGGGCGGTGAGTACTTCGATGCGCTGGCGAAAGTGATCTTGCATGGTCTATCCTCCACACACACTCGCCGGGCGCACCGGTAGCGCCGCGGCGACAATGACCTGAGCGGCACCGTCGCCGCGATCCGCTCCTTAGTATACCGCTTTTGCACATTTTTTGCAATATGTGTGCAGAGGTGTTGCAATAGAATGCGCAGGGAATCTTGCGTTCCCTGCGCATCGTGCTGAGTTCGGTTACTCTGAAGCTGTAATCACCCCATCGCGATAGATCTCGATCACCAAATCATGGTTGATCCGGCCAGCGCAGCGCGTCGTCTTTTGCTCGGGCGGTTCGTTACCGATCGACTCAACGGTGGCGACAATAGTCAAGTCAATATCGGTGTAGGCATCCTTCTGCGTACTGATCCGCCAGATCGGTTCGCCGAGCGTATCGCCTTTGCCGACATATTCGAGTTTGTCGAGGGTGTAGCGCGTATTGATGCTACCGCTGATCGACACCCCCACACATCCTGCTAAGGTCGTGCTCATGAGCAGCACCACCAACAGCAACGCCATCCGGCGGCGTGACCGCCACGCGAGGATGCCGGGAGGCACGAAGGCCAATGCCAGCCACACCGGCGCAGCGTTGCTCGTAGGTGGTGGCGGGAAGACCAGCCGCATCTCGCCTTCGATCGCATCGGGTGAGATCAAGGCTAAGGCCGTGAACTGCGAGGTGTCATCGGCTTCGCCAGTCAGCGAAGCCGTTCCGCCGTCAAAGGTGAACTCCAACTCGTTCAGACCGCTCCACTGATACGAACCGCGCGGCGCCACCATCCCAGAAATCGCCTGTACCAGTATAATCAGCTCGGCTGGATCGTCATTAAAATTGTCATTGTTACTTTCACACGACAATGTTGTGCTGACCACCTTCTGGCTCACCATGAGCCAGTCACCCTGCAAATCAACCACATTCACTTTGGCCTTGAAGGTGGCTGGCTGATTGCGGGCCACAGCGACCACCCGCACCATGTCGTAACCCATATCGCGATGGATTGAGCCGAGCACCAATTGGCTAGAGCCATCGTGATAGGCGATCGGCTCATTGCCACGCCGGTAAAACAGCTCCACTCCCGGCTCAATGGTCAGCATAACCGGCCAGCCGGATGTGTTCGGGTTCATCCCGCCGTTCACCACACTCAACGGATAGACGGCGCCACTGTCAATAGCAGCTTGAATCTGGTACTCAGGCGGGCGGCCATTAGGCGTTTGTTTCGCGATCTGCGGCGCCTCAGCAGTGGAACTGAGCACAAAATTATCACCCCGGTTGCGACGGATGCTAATCACATCACCAACTCGGCTAGCCTGCTGCAACACTTCCGGTAACATGATCGCAGTATTGGCCCGTTCTGGCGCTACACCGAGCAAATAGCGGGCATAATCATCGAGGTTCGCGCGCAGCTTCGCTTGGCGCGCTTCATCCATCAACGGATAGCTGCCCTCGTTGATGGCCTTCACCAGCTCTGCTTCGCTCAGCGCGCAGGCACTGTTCGCGCAGAGGTTAACCTTGAGCAATTGGGCGTGAATGTAGCGCGACTCATCGTTCCATCCCCACGTGAACGGTTCGGCTTGAAAGCCAAGTTTCGGCCCATCAACCGTCGTCTGGCCGTATTGAATGAGGTTGTGCTCTTGCGCTTCCGGCTCGATCAGAAAGACCATATTCTCAGCGGTTGTCTCTAACCACCATGCCTTCGGGCCAGAGAGGGCGGCCACTGTCATTGCATACTCTTCATCTTGCACCCAGTGGGCCAGCTCGTGAATCAGCTCGTAACGTCCGGGCGGGTTGGCAATGGTTTCGGCGCTATCAACCGGCAACGAGAGGATGCTGCTCTTGGGGCTGTATGCCGGCGCGCTGAGATCAGGGCCGATCACCACAAAGACGGACGAGTTCGACTTGGCTGCGGTAAAGTTTTTCTTCGCAAAACTCTGCAGAATCGAGTCGATTTGGCGAATCACTTCATCGGCCTGATCAAGCTTGAACTGGGCCGTCATTGGCCACATCACGTAGATTTTGCCATTAGTACGGCACAGTGTGTTCGTCGTCCATTGCAAACAGAAATGATATTCGTCGGCGGCGAATGCCGGCGGAGGCGCTAGCGCCTGCCACAGACTCCCGTCACTTGCGGCGCTCTTCGGGCGAGCCACGAAGTAGCGGATCGTCCCACCCCGGCCATTGCCGGAGGTAAGATCAGGTACATCGGTAGGCGACACCCGCACCGCCAGCTCCAGTTTTCCATCATGCGGTTCTTGATCGAGCACTGCTAGGTAGGTATCATCGACCAACGCCACAATGCGCGATTCGGGTGAAGCGGCGGGCAGCGACAGCGTGACCCGGCCCCGGCTATCGTTCGGCGCAGTCACTTCGTAGAGCGGCGTCTCGATCACGGCCTGTTCTTGCAAGGCAGCGGCTAGTGCTCCCTCGGCGGCGCTGACGGCAACCGTTATCGGTTCGCCGGTTTCCATAACAGTGGGTGGGGCAATGATCTGCGCGCCGTAGGCATCAGTGTAGGGTTGGCCATCGGGTTGCACCGGCAGGGAGGCTAACGGCTTCGCTTCCATCACTAGCGGGGCCGGAACAGCGGTTGGCGGCGGTTGCACCGCCGCCTCCGCCCCAACCGGCGTGGGTTCGATCGTGCTGGGAGGGCCGGACCCGCAACCGGCCAAACCGCTCGCTAAGCTAAGCGCCAGTAACCAATAGAGGACGCGCGACAAACCGTTGGCAGAGCAACACCGGGGGGCAGCGGACGGCGGGGCAAGCGGGGGACGCATACGGTTCCTCCTTTGGGAAAGGAAGGTTCAGACACAGGGAACCTATCCGTTGTTGTAGCACGCTCCACATCACTTGTCACGGTGCTTCGATATAACTCCGCATTGCAAAGGAGCAACCAACGGGCCATCACTATAACACTGCGCTAACATTCCGCTACTGCGCAACTAATGTGACCGGAGTAGAGTGATGATAGCGACATAATGCAAACAACCATCTTACGCAAGCGAGGAAACTATGGTCTTTTCAACTCCAATTCGCACCGGTGAACAGAGCATTGACCGCGTGTTGCAAGCAGGATTGCCGGTCTTGCTCGTCTTCGACCGGCGCGGTTGCCAAACCTGCCAGCAACTCGAAGCAACCCTTGACCGGTTGGCGCAACGCTTCGCCGGCAAGGCGCTGATTGCGCGGGTTGACGCTGATGATAATCCGGCGTTGGTGCGGAAATACAACGTCACCGATCTACCGGGGCTGGTCTTTATCAGAAATGGAGCGACGGTAGCGCGCACTGCCGGCGCGGCGCCGGAAACCGCGCTGCAAGCATGGCTAAGCTACCTGAGCGACGAGGGTTCGCAGCCGCCGTTGCCGAGCGGGCCGAGCGTGCCGCTGCACCGGTCA
>NZ_DAOTWH010000309.1:0-6501 GCF_034435895.1 Chloroflexus sp. | reverse complement strand
GGCGGGGCTAGGGGTACGCAGCCCGCTGCGGGGGCTGCTGGCCCTCACTCCCAGCTCCGCTCCTCAACTGGCGCGGGAGAGGGGAGTGTAGAGTTAAGCGTTGAGGCGTCACACAGCGATCAACGGTTGTGGTCGAACAAATTTCTGTCCGCCCCTCAACGCAATGATATGAGGATTGTGTCATTGCGCGTCGAGCGGTGTGGGTGAGAGAGATAAGCTCAGATAACCGATAATCACATCTTTTCGTTTGATAAGGAGTGGGCGAGCTGGAAGAGCATCGCTCTTCGCCAGATTCACTTGCGGGAGGGTAGGGAGCAGATTCCACAGGTCGTTATTTCCCCAAACGGCATATGGAATCACGTGATCGATGGCATAATCGCGTCGCAACGGCTTGCCAGTCTAGACGCATTGCAGGTTGTGACTATTGCTCAACACTTGCCGTACTTCAGATGTATCACGTTCATCTTGGGGTGATGCCATCAAAAGAGCAAGATAACGGCCGGGGTTGGCAGTGCGATTGATTTCATCGGTAAGCCGCGCCCAACGCACGATGATACTATCTTCAATCCAGTGTTCAAACCGGCAAATATCGAGCCAAATATCGGTGGGAACGCCTCCCCAGCCGAAAGTTTCGCTATTGCCGGGGTGATAGGTGAAAATAGGCGCGTTTATACTGCCAGCATGAGTCACCGGGCCTTTGCGAATGGTTTGAGCAATCAACCTGAGCACGCCGTCGTAGTGGTGCGGATTCTCTTTGAGATCACGCAAGATATTGTAGAGGCTACTTGGGCCGCCGGTGATGGTTGCTAATTCAGCGATAGCTGACCGAAAAGCGATTGGTTTCGGCGTTCCCGGATATTCACCGCGGATTTGTGCAATGTATTCAGAGGCGGTCACGATCGGTCAGTAGAAGATAAGCCATTGGATCGCAATTACCCGGAGGGGAACAGAAACCCGATCGGCCCCCATTCAACAGGATTGACGGAGTTGCGGGCAAGCGCACAGGGCACGTAGTAAGGCGAGCTTGTAAGTGGCCGTCTTGCGATCGTGGGCAAGAACGGCTTCGATACGTTCGAGATCGCGGGCGGTATCGCGTTCTCCCCTTTCCCCCACCACATTGATCCATTGAATACCGGGCCGACTCTGATCAGGCACCTCTTCCACCAGCAGTACGCGTATGCCGACCGATTCGAGCAGGAGGGTGAGGCGGGCGGGCGGGATGGTGGTGTAGAGGCGGCCGTCGGGGGCGCGTTCGCCGTCGGGGGGCGGGGTGCGGTACGAGACGATGAAGCGCCCGCCGGGGCGGAGGATGCGGGCGAGATTGACGGCGGCGCTGATGAGTTCGGCGGCGGGGAGGTGCATGAGCACGGCGACGCAGAGCACATTGTCGAAGCTGGCATCTTCGACGCCGGCGAGGTCGGGGAGGGCGGCAGGTTGGACGTTGATCCC
Organism: Chloroflexus sp.; assembly: GCF_034435895.1. Taxonomy (GTDB): domain Bacteria; phylum Chloroflexota; class Chloroflexia; order Chloroflexales; family Chloroflexaceae; genus Chloroflexus. Next base: position 5,052 of record NZ_DAOTWH010000309.1, on the reverse strand, counting down.
GGCGTAGGCGGCGCGGGCTTCGTTGATCATGCCCAGCGATGGTTCAAAGCCGGTGGCGGGGTAGCCGTGCTGATTGAGCCATATCACATCGCGCCCGCTGCCGCTGCCGATATCGGCAGTGGGCCGGCCATGGTGGAAGAAGGCCGTGATCAGGCGGTAGATCGACTCTGGGCGCTGATTGCGCTGGAATTCGGCCTGTTGGCGGGCCAGTTCGTCATAGGCGCGAATGGTTTGCGGGTCGGGCATACGGTTTTGTGATAATTATAATACCGTGGCGACGGGAGCGACGCACGGCTGTGCGTCTTTACGGTGAATGCGAACCGGTGAACGGGATCAAATTCCCGGCGTCGTCCAATGTCCAGACGGTGCCGTCGTTGGCGGTGATGCCGGTTTGGGTGCGCCAGCGTTCGGGCAGGGGGCGCGGCATCGCCAGCATCCCGCCTGAATCGGTGCTGAGCAGGGTGAAATCGAGCGTGCCGGCGGTTTTGCCGCGTACGGTGACGCGCACCTTCCAGCATCCGTTCCATTCACGGTAGAAGTCGTAGTCGAGTTCAACCGGGCCGAGCAGGCCGGTGAGCAGATCGGCAATCAGTTTTTTTGCTTCCGGGACGCGCTTGCGCAGATCGGTGAGCGGTTGCGGGGTTGGCATAGTGGATTGGGTTTGTTTCATCTTCGCTACTGATCAGTTATCCGAATTCGTAATATTGCCGGTGTTATCACTGCAAACGCTTGGTGTAGCTCTGTTTCGTGTTGAGCGATCGCTGAAGCGACCAGATCGGCTTTACGTTCCGGTGATAAACCGGCCAATCGCAATAGGATGATGCCGTGCGTATGGAGCCGGCGCCGAAAGACGATCTCGCCGAAATCGCGATCAGCGGTAATCAGGATCGCCTGCGCACGGTTGGCAATCGCAAGGACTTCATCATCCGTAATTCCCGGCCATCTCTGCGATGTGCCAGACCTGATGACCATCTTGCCGCAGACGTTCCACAATAGCTCGATCGATGCTTTCAGCAGCCACGAGATTCATGCCGCGTCCTCGGCCAAGGGATAGATCACGTCGGCGCGAAGGGCATTGCGGGCAAAGGCGAGAGCGGCAAAAATAGCCTCACGGCTCAGCCGGGGATGAGCGGCGAGGATTTGATCGATCGTTTCACCGGCAGCCAATTTCTCTAAGATGAGTTCGACGGTGATGCGGGTGCCGGTGACGACAGGTTTCCCCATCATGATATTGGGATGTGAGACGATCAATGGTTTGTCCATACGTTTCATTGCTGTTGGCAAAATGGTTGCGCTTATTATAGCGTTTTTTGTTCATTATATGTACTGTGCGTTTAACATTCTGCGCAAAACGTCTCCTTTAAACAGCCCCTCACGGCGCGCGCGAGACGCCGTTCCGGCGCAAGTTGGCTTCGCGCCAGACGCGCACGGCGCCGCGGATGAAGCGGTAGGCAACGAAGGCGAGGACGAGGGTGATGATGAGGGCAAGGATGGGCAAGAAGACGGCGAGTAGGCTGAGCACGAACGAGAGCGCGTCTTCAAAGAAGCTGAGGAAGGAGTTGGCGGTGCCGCCGGTGGCTGCGGTGACGGCGGGCCGGATGCTGGCGCGGGCGCTTTGGGTGCCGGCGGCGGCGATGATGGCGGCGATGGCGACGACTGCCGGGTGGATGGCGACGACATCTTGGGCGGCGGCGAGGGCGACGATAGCGCCAGCGATGGGGCTGATCACCAGCCCGATAATGTGGAGAACGCTGTCAACCGCCGGCACTTTGTCGCCAATGAAGTCAATGATGGCCAGCGCCGCCAGCACGATCATCACAATTGGGTGGGCAAGCAGGTCGAATGGTTCACTGAGTTGGATGAGGTCTAGCCGGGAGAGGATACTGACGGTTAACAAGGGGAGATAGGCGTTGAGGCCGGTGGCGGTGGCTAGACCAAGCGAGCTCGCCAGCGCGATGATTGTCTCCATGGCAGTACTCCGGTGGCGGATGGATTGCGGAACCATAGCGTTCGATACTCTTGCGCCGGGAAGGATGGCATGCGTTGCCCCGGCGGGAATTTGCTCCTTTTTCCCATCAGACGTGCAACACGCGCGAAAAGTTGCGCGTCAGATCGCGTATCATGCTACCACGTTCCGGTAGCGCATAGCGAGGACAGAGTATGACAGAACCTCCGCGCGGTCGTCCGCGCCCCATCCCGTCGCCGCCGCGCCCGCAGACGTTGCGGCAGTGGGTGGTTGAGACGCGGCGAGCGTTGCGTAATGTGCCGGCAGCGTTCCGGTTGGTGTGGCAGGCCGATCGGGGGCATACGGTGCTGATGGCGGTGATTACGTTGCTGGCGGCGGGGTTGCCGCTGGCGCAAGCGTATGTTGGCAAGCTGATCGTGGATACGGTAGTGGTGGCGGTGCAGGGCGGGGTAGATGCGCTGGTTGGCTTGCAACAGACGTTGCCGTGGCTGCTGAGCGAGTTTGGGTTGATTACACTGGGGGCGGTATTGGCGCAGGGCCGGTCGCTCAGCGAGCACATCTTACATGCCCGCCTGAGCAATATGGTCAATTTGATGATCATGCGCAAGGCGCTGCTGCTCGACCTGCACTATTTTGAAGATGCACAATACTACGACAAATTGCAAAACGCTCGGCGCGAGACTAATTGGCGGGCGATGGCGATGGTCAACACCGTGTTTAGCGTCATTCAGCAAGTGTTGACCTTGCTTTCGTTTGCAGCCAGCCTACTTTGGTTAAGCCCGCTAATTGCGTTGTTACTGTTCGGCGCGACCATTCCGGCGTTTCTGGCCCAAACCCACTTCAGCCGGCTGCGGTTCCGGCTCTTGACGTGGCGGGCGCCGGAGTTTCGCCGTATGCAATATCTTGAGCATCTGCTGACGGTGGATACCGCCGTTAAAGAGGTGAAGCTGTTTGCGTTGGGCGAGCCGCTGATCGAGCGCCATCAAGAGCAATTTCACTGCTTCTTCCACGAAGATGCGGCGCTGGCCCGGCGGCGTTCGCTGATCAGCACGCTATGGGGGATCGTGGCGAGCGCCGGTTATTACGCCGCTTACGGCTGGATTATTTGGCAGACAGTGGCCGGGGTGATTACGATTGGTGGTATGACCTTTTACCTCACCCTCTTCCGCCAGAGTCAATCGGTGGTGCAGACGCTGTTCGGTAATTTGGCCCAGCTTTATGAGGGTGGGTTGTTCTTGACCAACTTGTTTGACTTTTTGGCGATCGAGCCGCGTATGCGCCACGGGGGCCATCTGCCAGTACCGCGCCCGATCCGGCAAGGGATCGAGTTTCGCAACGTTAGCTTTCGCTACCCTGATCGGGAAGAATGGGCCTTGCGCGACATCAATTTGCGGATCGGGCCGGGGGAAAAAATCGCGCTGGTTGGGGCGAATGGGGCTGGCAAGACGACGTTGATCAAGCTGCTGACCCGCTTGTACGACCCGACCGAAGGCCAGATTCTACTCGGCGGGGTTGATCTGTGTGATTACAATATCAATGAGTTGCGGCAACGGATTGGGGTCATCTTTCAGGATTTTGTCCGTTATCAGACTACGGCGCGGGAGAATATCGGGTTTGGCCAGATCGATGAACTGGCGAACGAATCGCGCATTCGCTCGGCGGCGGTGCGAGGCGGGGCCGATGAGGTGTTGGCACAACTGCCGCACGGCTATGATACGATGTTGGGGCGCTGGTTTGAGAACGGGGTCGAGCTGTCGGGCGGGCAATGGCAGAAGATTGCGCTTGGACGCGCGTTTATGCGCGAGAGCGAAGTGCTGGTGCTTGACGAGCCGACGGCGGCGCTCGATGCTGAGCGCGAATACGAAATCTTCCAGCGGTTTCGTGATTTGACCGCAGGGAAAATTGCGGTGCTGATTAGCCACCGCTTTTCGACCGTGCGCATGGCCGACCGGATTGTGGTGCTCGAGCATGGCCGGATCACCGAGATGGGGACGCATGAGGAGTTGTTAGCCCGCGGTGGGATGTATGCCCGTTTGTTCAATATGCAGGCCGAAGGCTATCGTTGAAGCAAGAAAGGTCATGATATGGAGATCGGCGCGCTGCTCAAGCGGGGGTTTGCGGTTTGGTGGCGGTACAAAGTGTTGTGGGGGCTGGGGATTTTGTTGGCGTTGGTGGGGCGGAGCGGATATGGTTTAACGATCGATTTTGGCGTGAGCGATCCGGGCCAGCCGCCGGATGAAGCTATGAGCCGGCTTCTGCTGGCCTTTATCCCGGATGACTTGACCCCGGAAACGGTCACAGGCTGGGTGTTGTCGTTGGGGCTGGTGTTGCTGGTGGGTTGGCTGGTGATGCTGTTTGTGGGGAGCATTGTGGAAGGGGCGGCGATCGTGCAGACCGATCTGCTCGATCAGCGCGGGCAGTTTGATTTGAGCAATAGTTTTGCGGCTGGGGTCAGCCGGATGGTCCCGTTGGCGCTGATGGATTTGCTGTTGGCGCTGCCCGGTCTGGTGGTAGGGATTGGCATTCTGGTGGCGTTTGGGGCGGTGGTTACCAGTGTCTTAACAATGGCGAGTGTCGGGCCGTCAGCTTCGATGCTGGAACCGTGGGTGCTCACCATTGTGGCTCTCATGATTTGTCTGGCGATTCCGATCGGGCTATGGAGCCTCTTCCTTGCCGTCTTCCGTCCGCTGGCGGCGCGGGCGTGCGTACTGGAGGGGCAAGGGCCGGTGGCTAGCATCAAGCGTGGATGGCAGGTCTTGCGGCGTAATCTAGGGCAGGCGGTTGTGGTTTGGTTGGTGACAGTCGGGATCGGGCTGGTCTATAGCTTGCCGGTGGGGGCGATTGCGGGGGCGTTGTTGGTTGCAACCGGCGCCAATCCGTTGACGAGTTTCGGTGCGTGGGTCATCATCACCGTGTTGTTTAACGTGATCTTTGCGATCATTCTGGGCGGGTTGTTGGCTAGCCTAGATGTAGCGCTTTGGACGGTCGGCTACCGGCAGTGGACGATGGCGGCGCCGGCGATGCAGCAGGTGTATGCGCCGGTGTGGGGGCGGTGACCCCACCCCCTTGCCCCCTCGCCGTGAACG
>NZ_DAOTWH010000308.1:0-2682 GCF_034435895.1 Chloroflexus sp. | reverse complement strand
TTCCGGCGCCGCACCGGCCAGCAGTTGGGCATAGCACGCCTGCGCGCGGGCGAGATTGGCTTCGGCTTGCTGCACCGCCAAGCGCTGCGCCTGATCATCGAGCTGGGCTAGGGCTTGCCCGGCGGCCACCTGATCACCTTCCGCGACCAAGATCGCGCTGACGATCCCGCTGCGCTCGAAGCGCAACCATGCCTCTTGCAGCGGCACAACCCGCCCCTCAACACTGACCGGCGGCACGGTCGCTTCACCGGTTGGGATCGGGGGCGGGGCCGATTGCGCCCCCGGCCCGTTGGGGCCAAAAATGGCATACGCGCCGCCGGCAATCAAGATGACGGCAATCAGAGGAATAAGCAGCCTGCGCATAACCGTCTCGCCTTTCAGCCAACAATGTGACCATCAGCCACCAGCACCATCCGCCCGGCCCGCCGAGCCAACTCACTATCGTGCGTCACCATCACGATCGTCATACCGAGACCGGCCAGTTCGACAAACAGTTCAAAGACCGCTTCGGCGGTCTGCGAATCGAGATTGCCGGTCGGCTCGTCGGCCACCAGCAGCGGCGGGTTATTCGCCAACGCGCGCGCAATCGCCACCCGTTGCTGCTGGCCGCCCGACAACGCCAGCGGCAACTTATCGGCTTGGTCGGCCAGCCCCACCCGCTCGAGCAAGGCCAACGCTCGCTCACGCCGTTGGCGCGGTGTGCCGAGATTGGCAAAATCCATCGGCAACATCACGTTTTCCAACGCGGTAAGGGTCGGCAAGAGCTGAAAAAACTGGAAGACGATACCGACCGTGCGCCCACGCCACGCGGCCATCTGCGCGGCGGGCATACGCATCAGATCGGCCCCGGCCACCAACACCTCGCCGCTGCTGGCCCGGTCAATCCCGGTGATGACGTTGAGCAAGGTTGACTTGCCGCTGCCCGATTTGCCCACAATCGCGACAAACTCACCCGGCTCGATGCGTAGATCGATCCCGCGCAGGGCCAAATAGTCGCCAGCGGCGGTGGCATAGGCTTTGGTAACGGATGAGAGCAAGATTAGTGGTTGGCTCATAGGTTTTGGGTGTTTATGTCGTTGATGTTGCTGACCGCAGAGTGCGCAACGGACAGAACATTTGATCCGGCCCCCGGCCCTGAAGGGCCGGGCTAGGGTTACGAAGCCCGCTGCGCGGGCTGATGGCCCTCACCCCCAGCCCCTCTCCCGCTGACGCGGGAGAGGGGAGCGATAGCGTTCCGCTAGATAGCAGCCTTCCCCTCACCCGCCAGATGTACCCCCTCCCCATGTCCCTCCCCCACTGGGGGAGGGGTGGTTACTCCTCCTCCCAGCGGGGGGCTGGGAGGGGGCTATGAATTGGTTTACCGCCGAGGATGCAGAGGATTTCCAATATTCTCTGCGACCCTTTGCGCCCTTCGCGCCTTTGCGTGTACCATCTTTGCGCCTTTGCCCCCTTTGCGTCTTTGCGTTAACCGGCTCACTCATACGCCAGCGCCTCGCGCACCGCGATGCGGGTCGCGGCCCGCGCCGGCAACACGCTCGATGCCAAGGCAAACAGGATCACCACCCCCAACCACATCCAAATCGCCGGGAACGAGTACGTCCAAATCAATGGAATATTGAGCAACGCCATACCAAAGTTGTAGGCCAGCGCATAGCTCATCGGGATCGAAAGGATCACCCCGCCGGCCCATGCCAGCAGCGCGATCGTGAGACCCTCGGTAACGACCAATTCGCGGATGGCGTCGTCACTAGCGCCAATAGCGCGCAGAATGCCGATCTCGCGGGTGCGTTCGAGCACGTTGATGCTGAGGGTGCCGGTGAGGCCGAGCGCGCCCACGACCCCGATAATCAATGCCATGATCGAGATCGCGCCGGTCGCTAGATTGAACCGCTCTGCGAGAATGCGCCGCTCGTCGCTCATGGTGCGGATAAGGCGCAGATCGATGCCGTAGGCGGTGAGCCGCTGTTCAATCGTCGCTGCCGCCGCGGCATGGCTGGCCGGATCGTGGCCGATGGTCGCCACCCGCACTGTATCGGTGCGGCCCACGCCACCCTGTTCGGCGGTGAAGGCAGCGAGATCAACATACGCCTGCGCCGGCATCGTCGGCGGGGTAAAGACCTCGATCAACCCGACCAGCCGCCACTGCGATTCGCGGCCTTGGATCGAGAGCGTTACCCAATCGCCGACACGCAAGTATGGCTCTTTACTGCGGATATTGGTCGAGAAGACCACCTCGCGCGCACCGGGGCTAGCCAGCCAACGCCCTTCGGCGAGGTGCGGATGGAAGAAATCGGTATCGGCAGGCAACGCGCGCAGCGCCAACTCTTCGCCATCAGCGCCATCGGGCCGCACAGGAAAGGCCGGCGCGCGCAGCGTGCTCTCAAGGCGGGTCACCGCCGGCAATGACTCAATCAGCGGCGCAATCCGCTCGATCCGGTAAGAATGGGCCAACTGCACTTCGAGATCGTAGTTCAACCCAGCCAGACTCGCCTCAAGCGTGGCAAACAGCGAGGTGCGCTGGGTCATGACGGTAATCAAGACGCTGCCGCCCAACGCCAAAGCCACCAGCGTGCGCACTAAGCGGGCGCGCTGGCGAAAAGCATTGCGCAGCGCCAAGAGGGTGGGCCGGCGCAGCAACCGGCCCAGCACGCGGGTGAGCAGAGTCACGGCGAGCGGCGGCGG
>NZ_DAOTWH010000307.1:0-1657 GCF_034435895.1 Chloroflexus sp. | reverse complement strand
CTTGCCGGCGCTGGCCCTCGTGGCGCTGGCCGGTCTGTTCCTGCCTGGCGGCGGCCATCTGCTCAGCCTGACCGCGGCGGCGCTGCTCTGGGCCGGTGCGCTAGCGGCAATTGTTGTGTTGCAGCGCGCGCCGCTGACCTTCACGACCACCATTGATGTTGCTCGTCCCACCCCGAAATGGCGCGAGGTGGTGGCCGATTACATCAGCCTCACCAAGCCCAAGGTGATCTCGCTGTTGCTGGTGACGACGCTGACCACGATGTTTATCACTGAGGCCGGGCTGCCGTCGTGGTGGCTGGTGCTGTGGACGATGATCGGCGGTTATTTGGCGGCAGGCGGGGCTGGCGCGATCAACTGCGCCTTCGATAGCGACATCGACGTGAATATGGGCCGCACCAGCCGCCGGCCAGTGCCGAGCGGGCGGATCTCGGCGCGGGCCGCATTCATCTTCGGCGCCATCCTCAGCGTGTTGTCGCTCGTCGTGCTCTGGGTCTTTGCGACGCCGTTAGCCGCTTTCTTTGCCTTCCTCGGCATCATCTACTATGCCTACTTCTACACTAGCGTGCTTAAGCGCAGCACGTGGCAGAATATCATCATCGGCGGCGGGGCCGGCGCCATTCCGCCTCTCGTGGGTTGGACGGCGGTGACCGGCTCGGTGAGCCTGATGGCGGTGGTGTTGTTTGCCATCATCTTCTACTGGACGCCGCCGCACTTTTGGGCCTTGGCGCTGGTGAAGCAGAAGGATTATGCTCGCGCCGGGGTGCCGATGTTGCCGGTCGTAGCCGGTGAAGCTGAAACGCGCTGGCAGATTTTGGTCTATTCGGCGATTATGCTGGCGGTGTCGCTGCTGCCGGTGGCGATCGGCGCGATGAGCTGGATTTACCTTGCTGGGGCGCTGCTGTTCGGCCTGCGCTTTATGCGCGATGCGTGGGCGGTTTGGAAAGTTGGTGATCAGGCGGCGATCTGGGGCTTGTACAAGTATTCGCTGCTCTATCTGGCGCTGCTGTTCGCAGTGATGGTGGCTGACCGGTTGATGCTTGGGTAAGGAACCGGTTTACGAAAGCTTCGGCTAGCAATTTGCGCCGACATGGTGTATACTTCATTTATCGAAGGAGAAGGCCGCTCTGGCGGCTGCGTAGTACGGTCAAGGAGTTCGTCCATGACGATGATTGGTGTCAATCAGATTGGTGTGCAATCGGCCACCCCGCAACCGCTGTTGATGATCAGCGAAGCGGCTTCCACTCGCCTGCTCAAGATGATGCAGGAAAAGCAACTTGAGGGTTATGCCCTGCGCGTGTTTGTCGCCGGTGGCGGCTGTTCGGGCCTCCAGTACGGTATGACCTTCGATGATGAAGTGCGCGAGGGTGACAACGAGTTCTACGCCGGCAACCTGCGTGTGCTGGTCGATCCGATTAGCGCCAACTATTTGATGGGCGCGTCGATCGATTTTGTTGATACGCTGATGGGTGGCGGCTTCAAGATTGATAACCCGAACGCGGTGTCGTCGTGCGGTTGCGGCCATTCGTTCCGCGCCCGCGATACCGATTACAGCGAGGATGATGACGACGCGCCGGTGGGCGGCGGGTGCGGCACTTGCGGGTATTAATTGGCGTGACGGCATACCGACGAATTGGTACCGGCGGGTTTCAAACCCGCC